>JAKALO010000017.1 GCA_021824125.1 Deltaproteobacteria bacterium
TCACCTACCTCGTCGACGACATCCTGGCGAAGGTCGACCGCGCCTCGATGGCCTGTTCTCTGGAGGCCAGGGTACCGCTTCTCGATCACCGCGTGGTGGAGTTCGCGGCGAGGCTCCCGATGGAGTTCAAGGTCCGGGGATGGGAGAAAAAATATCCGCTGCGGAAGGTCCTCTACGGGCTCGTCCCCCGGAAGCTGCTCGACCGCCCGAAGATGGGGTTCGGAATCCCGCTGGGACGCTGGCTCCGGAACGAGCTGCGTCCGCTCCTTTCCGAGTACCTGGGGGAGGACCGGGTCCGGCGGGAGGGCTTTCTTCTTCCGGCGGGCGTCTCCCGGTTCGTCGACGAGCACCTCTCGGGCCGCCGGGACCACCAGCACCGGCTCTGGGCGCTCCTCGTCTTCGCGATGTGGAGGGAGCGGTACCTTTCCTAGGGGTCCGACCCGCCCGTCAGAAGACGATAGTGTCCCCGTTCCCCACGTAGAGATCGCTCCGGCTGCCGTGCTTCCCCGAGCCGCGGACGACGGGAATCCCGCGCTCGAGCATTTTCTCCATGGTAATGACCCCGGTGCAGTGGTTGCAGGCCAGCCGCTGGAGCCTGAAGGTCTTGAGCCTGTCGAGCAGCTCGTCCTGGGGCGGGCCCCATTCCTCGAACGGGGATATGTGCAGGCCCCCGTAGATCCCGTGGAACTCGGCGAACCCTTCGAACGCCTCCTGCGCGTATTCGAGGAGGCCTATCACACCGGGGTGGCAGCAGCCGGTGACTATGACCATCCCCCGGCCCTCGACGTGGAAGTAGAGCACCTGCTCTCCGCGGGTCTTGAGGAAGATGGGGATGTCGAAGGTGACCGACGCGCAGCCGGGAAAAAGGACGCGAGGGGCTTCCGGGCCCAGTTCCACCACTTTCCCCGTATGGCCGCTGTCGCGCAGGAGCTCCCTGCTCCTCCCGGAGAAGCCTGACGGGATCAGGAGCTTGACGTCGGGGCGGTGACGGACCACCGCCGGCATCCCCCAGAAGTGGTCGACGTGCTCGTGGGTGACGTAGACGAAGTCGATCTCGCCTGCCGCAAGCATCCGGTCGACCCCCTCACGACGGAAGACCTCGTCCATGTAGTCGACGTCCCAACCGACATCCACAAGGATCTTCCGGGGGCGCCCGCCCCCGTCGATCGTCTCGACGAGGGCCGATATGCCGGCGGCGTTCCCCGGGGTCCACTTGACGTCGAACTGGTCGGCTGTCTGCAGGCCCCCGGCCTCCCGGACGTCCTGCCGCATCCTCGCGTTATCGTGCCAGGACACCTCCGAGAGGCACTTGATGGAGAGTGAACGCACCCGCCCGATGTCTGTCTTCCTCATCGCCATCCCTCCGCTGTGGTTTCTTGAGCGCCCCATATCATAATACGGCAACGTATTCCGCAGCCGCACAAAACGATCGTGCCGACCCGCACGGGTCCCTGGACGCCCGCGTTTTTCCAATGAATATAAACGGCCATTAAATACCCTTTATATTATAATTATAGGTATCGCCTGAGATCGGATTTTTAATTTTCCGGTGCGAGGGATTCCATGGCCGACTGCAAAATGCTCGAAAAGTGTATTTTCTTCAATGACAAGATGCAGAATATGCCGGCGGTGGCGGATATCTACAAGCAGAATTATTGCCGGGGTGACTTCTCGAAATGCGCCCGTTTCATGGTGGCGGAAGCGCTTGGGAAGGAAAAAGTGCCGTCCACCCTCTTCCCGAATCAGGTCGAACTCGCTTCGGAAATCATCCGCAAGGGATAGGCCTTTCCGCAATCAAAAACCGGTACTCAAAAACAGGGACGTTCTTAAAAACTCGACTCGAGTCAAAAACAGGGACGTTCTTAAAAACTCTGAAAATCTGAAAAGATGATGGTTAGGATTGAAACAGGTTGGGTTTCAGTAAACCGATTTACTGCGTGACTCGAGTTTTTAAGAACGTCCCTGTTTTTGAGGTCAGACGACAGTGATGCGGGGCATGCCCGGCGAGGCCATCGGGTGGGTGCGTCCGATCCACCAGGCCTTCTGGCCGACTTCGGCCAGCGCTCTCGCGAGGGCATCCGCCCGCTCTTCCGGAACGAACATCAGGAGGCCCCCGGAAGTCTGGGGGTCCGCAAGGATGAGAACCTCGTCTTCGGGGAAGAGCGGGGGGAAGCGGACCCTGGCCTGCTGGTACGCGATGTTTTGACGGGTCCCCCCGGGAACCGGGGCGATCCCGAACCGGCGGTGAACCCACTCCGCCCCGGGGAAGTGCGACCACCCGGTGATGGCCGGGCGGACCCGGCGCTTCATCAATTCCCGCACTCCAGGGAATACCGGTATTTCAGAATGCCGTATCTCGGCACAGAGGTCGCTCCCCTCCATGACCTCGAGCAGATGCCCGAGGAGTCCGAAACCGGTGACATCCGTCGCGGTGCGGATGCCGGCCTTACGACCCGCGACGGCGGCGGCGGCGTTCAATAGCGACATGGACTCTATAACGGCGTTCTCCGTCTCTTTCGGGGCGATCCCCCACTTGATCCCGGTGGTCGCGACGCCTGTCCCGATAGGCTTGGTCAGGACGATCCGGTCTCCCGGCCTGGCCCCCCTGTTGTGCCAGATCCTGTCCGGATGGACCCGGCCGGTCACGGACAGCCCGAACTTGGGTTCCTTGTCCTTGACCGTGTGGCCGCCGATGATGCAGATCCCCGCTTCCCTCGTCTTGTCCACGGCCCCCGCCATCACGTCCCCGAGCATTGGAAGCAGCTTCGGGTCCTCGGGGAAGGCCGCGATCGCCAGCGCGTAGAGCGGCTCCCCCCCCATCGCATATACGTCGCTCAGAGAGTTGGCCGCCGCGATCGAACCGTATGTATACGGGTCGTCGACGATCGGCGTGAAGAAATCCAGGGTGGCGACCAGCGCCACATCTCCGTCCAGCCGGTAGATCCCGGCGTCGTCGGCGTGCGAGGTCCCCACGAGGACCCGTGGGTCCGACGGGGGGGGGATCGCGGCGAGCACCCGGGCAAGGACCCCCTGCCCCAGCTTCGACGCTCAACCGGCGCAGGAGGACAGGTGTGTCAGGAAGATCTTCTCTCGGTCGATCAACGGGCTCGATACCTCCCAAGCTACTACATACCGGATACCGGTTCTCCCGGAGCCAGTCCAGCACTTTTTCGAACACGCGGCGGATCAACCGAAAAGGGAGTCTCCTTCGGCTCTCCACGGGCATCGTCGTACACTCCATAATAGTGGGATGAGATGGCGGCAGGCGGCGATTCCAGGGGGGCGGGAGTTTTCCGCTGGCCTCCTAACAACTCGATATATATAACTATTTAAAACGCGATGCCCGGAAGGCCCCGTATTTCCCCACTCCGCGGGCACGAAGATTTATTTTTATAAAACCATGTTTACAAATTTTCTTGACACTCGTTTCCCGGTTGATGTAGAAATAGAGAAACCAATTTTACAGGGTAAAACTGTTTTTATGTTGGAAAGGAGGTGGTCGCAGGAGATTTCGGGAAACGGAGGGGGGTTAGCAATTCGGAATGGATAAACTAGAAGGAGGGGTATGATGGCAGAAAAGGTAAACCGGTGGAAATTTGTCTACGCCGCACTTGTGATGCAGCTGTGCCTCGGCGTGCTTTATTCCTGGTCGGTCTTCCGTCCGGTCATCGAAAAGGCAAACATGTGGAAGGGTCCGCAGAGCATCGCGCCGTTCCGGTATTCGTTGGTGTTCTTCACCGTCGGAATGATCTTCGCCGGGTTCTGGCAGGACAAGAAGGGGCCGAAACTCGTCGGCTCCGTCGGAGGCGCACTGCTGGGCATCGGCTGCCTCCTGGCGGCCTTCATGTACCAGAGTGAGTGGGGGCTCAAGTTCTCCTACGGCATCATCGGCGGCCTGGGCGTCGGCTTCGCGTACGTCACCCCGATCGCCACCTGCGTCAAGTGGTTCCCCGACAAGCGCGGGACGATCGTCGGCCTCGCGGTCCTCGGCTTCGGCGCGGGATCGCTGATCTTCGCACCCCTCATCGAAATGCTTCTCGGCAACGATCCGGCCATGTATGCCGCGACCTTGCAGAAAACCTTCCTTATCCTCGGCGTCGCCTTCCTGGTCTGCGTCATCGGAGCGGCCCAGATCTTCGCGGTCCCGCCGGCCGGCTACAAGCCGGAAGGCTGGACGCCTCCTGCCGCGGCTACGACCTCTTCGGGTGCGGTACAGAAGGCGGAGTTCGCCCCCGCGGAAATGCTGAAGACCTGGCAGTTCTACGCGCTGTGGTTCATCTATTTCTTCGGGACCAGCGTCGGGATCACCGCCATTGGCCAGGCGGCCCCCCTTGTGAAGGAACTCGCGGCCAAGACGGCGATCATGTCGGCGGGAGCCGCGCTGGGAATCATGAGCGCCTTCAACGGCGTAGGCCGCCTTGCCTGGGGAGCCACCTCGGACAAGATCGGCCGGAAGGCGACGACGATCACCATGTTCGCGGTGTATATCCTTGCCTGCGTCTTCCTGCTCAGAAACGTGACGTCCTTCGGCCAGGCCCTTGCCGGCCTCTGCGTGGTCGGCTTCAGCTACGGCGGCTACCTGGCGATGATGCCGGCGTTCACGGCAGACTACTACGGCGCCAAGAATGTCGGCGCCAACTACGGGATCGTGTTCACAGCGTGGGGGATCTGCGGGTTCATCGTTCCCGGCTACTTCGCCAAGATCGTGCAGGCGGCGAAGGACGCGGGAGACGTGGCAGTGGGGTACAACCAGACCTACTTCACCCTGGCGGGAATGTGCGTCATCGGGATAGTGCTGGTGCTTATCCTCAAGAAGCCGTCCCTCAGCGAATAATAAACCGCGTTACGAAACCGAACCACCGGCCGCCGGGAGTCTCTCCCGGCGGCCTTTTCTTTTTCCCCTCCCGTCGGGTCCCGACCTCCGGTCCCGTGCCGCTGCCCTCGGGAAATCACTGAAATTACCTCGTCAGCCGAGGAAGTCGGACAGGTCCGGGATCCGGAAGCCGGCCTTACGCAGCTTCTCCCGGACGGTGGAAACGTCGATCGTGGAGATCCGCAGGAAAGCGACGAAACCGTCCTGGAACGGCGAAAGGACAAGGCTTTTCATCTCCACCTCGAGCTCACCCACCGTCTTTACGAGGCGGACGACGGCGTTCGCTTCCCTGGGGACGAGGACTTCGATCCGGACGCCGATCCCCTCGATGCACAGGGTGTCGATGAAGCCTGCGAGAACGTCCGCCTTGCTGATTATCCCGACAAGCCGCCGCCCCTCGACCACGGGAAGGGCCCCGAACCGCCTGCGGTGCAGGATGAGCAGGGCGTCCTCCACGGTGTCCCACGGTCCCACGGTCACCGGCTCCCGGGTCATGATCTCCCCGACCTTCGTTTCCCTGGCGTCGATTCCGCCTTCCCTGTCCGTGGACGTCAATCCGAGGGTGAAGTTTCGTATATCGGTGTCCGTCACTATGCCGGCAAACTCCTCTCCGGCAACCACCGGCAGGTGATGGACCCGGTGCTCCTTCATGAGTTCGGCGGCGCTCGCCAGGGTGTCTTCCGGCGACACCGTGATGACGTTCCGTGTCATCCTTCGTCCGACGTACATCGTCAGTTCCTCCCCTGAAGGGCCCTGAGATGGGCGACAACCGACGCCGCGAAGACGGGCCCCTCGTAGCCGCCTTCGAGCACCGAAACGATCTTCCCCCCGCAATGCGCATCCGCCAGTTCGCACAGCCTGCGGGTCATGTGGGCATAGGACGCGTCCGTCAGCTGGAGGCCGGTGATGCCGTCGCCGTGATGTCCGTCGAAACCCGCGGAGATCATGATCAGGTCGGGCCGGAACCGGTCGATTTCCGGGACGATCTCCCCCTCGAAAACCTCCAGGAGCGCATCGTCGGAGTCGTGGGGCCGAAGGGTGACGTTCCGGGTGAAGCCGTCCCCCTTTCCCTTCCCCCGCTCCATCCGCCTACCCGTTCCGGGGAAGCAGAAGGTCGGATGCTCGTGGATGCTGCAGAAGTAGGTCAGCGGGTCCTCCTCGAAGATGTCCTGCGTCCCGTTCCCGTGATGGGCGTCCCAGTCCAGGATGAAGATCCTCTCCACCCCGTAGGCGGTCCGCGCGTGGAAGACCCCGACGGAGACGTTGTTGATGAAGCAGAACCCCATGGCGTAATCCCTTCCGGCGTGGTGCCCGGGGGGCCTCACGGCGCAGAATATGTTGTCGACGCGCCCGTTCATGACGGCGTCGACGCCCGCCATCACCCCCCCTGCGGCGAGGAGGGCGACCTCGTAGCTCCGGGGTGAGATCGAGCAGTCCACGGTCTGGAAAGTCCGGGCGCCCGCCGCCGCGGCGTCCCGGAACCGGTCGAGGTAGCCGCCCGGGTGGATCTTCTCGACGATCTCCCTGTCCGGGACATAGGGGGCGAGGAAGACCAGGCTTTCCCGCAGGCCGTCTTTCTGAACGGCCTTCATCAGGTGCTCGAGGCGCCCGGGACTCTCCCGGTGGCCGGCCCGGGTCCTGTGGTCGAGATACTCGCGGGAAAAGACGAATCCCGTCCTGCGCGGCGTGTTCGTGTAGATGATCTTGTGCCCGTCCCATGGGCCCGCGCACAGGAGGTACGCCTTCCCCAGGGGAAACTGGAACTCTTCCACGTGGGTTTCGTCCCCCGCGAGGGAGTAGTACCCATCGCCGTCCCGGTAGACCGAGACCCGGAGGTCCTTGCGGAATTGCGCGATGTCGTAGGCGTGGTTCAGCCGGGAGATCTCCGCATCCTTCACGGGCAGATCTCTCTCCTTGACGAAGGCCCTGAGCCCCTCCCTTCTCCGGTCGAGGTCCTCCTTTTCGACGAAGTCGAACCCTTCCTTCGCCCAGTAGTACTTTCCCACGGAGAGGGACGCCTTGAGACGGAACTGGTTGAATCCCAGGTCGCGGAAGAGTTTTTCGTAGTCCCGGAACAGGGACGAGGCGTACCCGGAGCTCTGTTCCCTGAGGTGGATCCGTTCGATGTAGACGATCTTCAGCATCCTCCTCCGCAGGAGGCCGGCCAACCATCCCGCCGACGGGTCGGGGATCGCGTAGAATTCGAGGGTCATCCCCCCGATCGGTTCTTTCCCGTGGACGATGGCCGTGTCGTAGATGATCCTGTCCGGGGCGAAGAGAAGAACGTTTTCCCGCTGCTCGAATCCGTGGATCGATACTGCCAGCCTGTGGTAGAGATCGGACGGGGAGGTGCGGTTCCCGAACAGATCCTCCCATTGGGAGAGCAGCTTCCGCATCGAGGGAAGAGGAGCGACGAGGAACCGGGTCCCCTTCCCGCTCTTCTTGAGGACGTCCGGCCTCATGTCAGCCCCGAAGAGCCGGTTTCCGCCGATCAGTTCCTCGAAACCCCGTACGATAGTCTCTTTCGGAAGTTCCCTGTCCATATAGGAACTATACCAGGAGGATCCGCTCCGACTTTCCGCTCCGGATCGCAAGCATCAGGGTGAGGTATTCCCGGAGGTGCCGGGTCAGCAGGAAGTTCTCCCGGACGAACTCGCGCCCCTCCTCTCCCATCTCCTTTATGCGTTCGTGGTGGTGCAGCAGGTAGCGGATGCGGTGAGCGGCCCCTTCGGGAGTGTTCACGAGGAAGCCGGTATGGTGGTTCACCACCTGCAGGCGGATCCCCCCCACGTCCCCGCCGATCACCGGCTTGCCCTTCCACAGGCCTTCGGTGACCGTCAGGCCGAACCCTTCCCGGGTCGATTTCTGCAACACGATGTCCGCCAGCCGCTGGAGGCCGTTGATGGTGGCGTGGGCCCCGGAAGGAAGGAGGAGGACGTGGATGTCCGGGTCTCCCTCCGCCGCCTCCATCACCTCTTCGAGAACGGCCTTGCCCTCGGGGTCGTCCGTCGCCCCGCCCCCGGCCAGCACAAGTTGCACGGGCGCCACCTTGCGGACCAGCCGGTACGCCTGGATCACCCCGATAGGGTCCTTGAACCGGTCGAACCGGGAGACCTGGACGAGCAGCGGGCGGTCCGGGTCGAGCCCCGCCTCGGCGCGGACCCCCGAAAGCTCCGCGGGAGTCATCTCCCGGTTCTTTTCGCTCAACGGGTCGATGCTCGGCGGGACCAGGAACTGCGGGTGCGGGAGCGGCTGGGCGAACTCGGCCATCGAGAAGATGCTCGCGTCGTACTTCTCCACGATGGTGCGCAGATACTTCCAGACGGGGCGGAAAGGCCGGCTGATGTCGATGTGCCCGCGCCAGATCCACTTCCCCTTGCGGTTGGGACAAAGCTGCAGCAGGTAGGCAGGCTGGGGGTCGTGGATGATGACGACGTCCGCCTCTTCCAGGACAGGCCGAAGCCTCGCCGCGTTCTCCTCGTTGACGTCCTGGTAGATCATCCAGTCCTTCTTCGACAGCTCGACGGGCTTCCCCTGCAGGCCGTTGTGGATCCCCTTCGTGATGTCGAAGAACCGCGGGGTCCCGTGGATCACTTCCCAGGAGGCGTCAACCCCCACGTCCCGCATGTTCGGGACCATCCATTCCAGGATTTCCGCGACGCCGCCCCCTTCACGGGTGGAGTTCACGTGAACGACGCGCCGGCCCTCGAGCTTCTTCCCGAGGCGGCGCAGCTGCGCCACGACGGAGGAGTTGACGATCGACTCGTAGGCGGCCAGCGAAGGGCTCATTGCGCGTCCTCCATCTGCGTCAGCGCCCGGACCAGCTCCTTGCGAAGGAGAGCGAGACTGTGAAAATGATAGTCGATGGACCCCAGGGAGCGGAGGTACGGCTCGTATTCCTTCCCCGCCTCGAGGAGCCAGGCGGAAAAATCGTCCTGCCCCATCGGGATCCGGCGCAAGGCCTCCAGGAAATGATAGTAGATGCTCCCGTTCGTCATCCGCCTGAGAGCCGGTGCGAGCTCCCGCGGGTGCCCAATCCGCTCCCCCGTGTCGAAGACCACGGTGGTCGCTTCCTTGAAGAGGAATTCGTCCCCGGACCGGACCCAGGGAACTGTCGTCAACTCCCCGAGCCGGTCGTCGATGACCTCCAGGGTAACCGCCCGCAACCCCTCCATGCGCTCGAAGGAGTAGGGGTCGAGGATACCGAGACGCTCCGCCAGCACGCGGTCGCCAAGGTAGAGCTTCGCCCAGACCGCGAAGTCGTTCCGGTAGTCCGGATCGTCGAACGTGGGCCGGAGCGTCGTCTCGCAGAAGTGATGGTACAGCACGTTTTCGCTGCAGGTCGCGATCCGGTCCCGCAGCTCCCGAAGGTTCATCGCCGGGGACAGGCCGCTCATCCGGATGAGAAGGGCGCAATCCTTGACTTCAAATGGGGTCATCCCGCCTTCGTCCTCCTCTCCGTCGCTCCTCCGCCCGGGGCGGCGGAACCGGCCATCTCCCGCACGACTCGCGCAAGGTCCGGCGGCCCGTCCACGTAACGGGCGCCCCGGACCCGGATCCTGTCCCCCACGACGACCGCCGTCCCCTTCTTCGAGATCACCCACCGCATCGCCATGGCGTCGTTCTCGTCGTCGCCCGCGTAGAATATCTGCCCGGCGGCGGGATCAAGCTTGAGCACCCTGCAGAGCCGCCGCACGCCGAAGGACTTGTTCGCCGAAGGGAAGAACTGCACGTCCGCCACGGCGGGCCCTTCGAAGATCCGGATCCCCCCGCGGCTCTTCAGATCCAGGATCAGCGGGCGCAGCATGGAGAGCGCCTCGGGCAGGACGCGGCGGAAATGGACCGCGACGGACCATCGCTTGTCTTCCAGGTCAACTCCGGGGAATGCCGAAAGCCTTGCCAGCCCGGGAAGCGCCGACTCCCGGACTTCTTCCAGCTTCCGTTCCGCCGCTTCCCCGGGACTGATCCGGTGGCCCGCCGGAAGACGCCACTCCAGGCCGCTCACGCCTCCGAGGAAGAGGCCGGGAATCGTAAGACGGGAGCAGAGGTCGTCGAGAGCGCGGCTCGACAGGACGGCGACCCGGTTCCGCGGATCCTTCGCGAGATCCTTCAGGAGCGCGCGGGACGCGGGGTGCAGCCGCGCCGCGTTCCTGTCCGGAACGATGGAAGAGAGGGTCCCGTCGAAGTCGAAGACCCACAACCTGCGGTAACCGCCTTCGCGATTCATCTCATCCCGCCCTTCGATCGTCCTGCAGTTTTCCGCGCCTGCGCATCCCGGCGGCATCCAGCAGCATGCGCCCGGCCCAGCGATAGACGTTGAATTCGCTTATGAGGCCCCGCATGATCCGCATCCGGTCGCGCTGTTCGGTCACGGGCATGGTGAGGGCCATGTGCAGCGCGGCGGCGCACTGGTCGATGTCGTAGGGGTTCACGATCAGGGCCTCGGGAAGTTCGCGGGAAGCGCCGGTGAACTGGCTCAATATCAGCACCCCGCGGTCGTCATCCCGGGAAGCCGCGAACTCCTTCGCCACCAGGTTCATGCCGTCGTGCAGGCTGCTCACGCAGCAAACGTCCGCCGCGCGGAAGTGCTCGTAGACGTCGGGCGGCTCGTGGTGCTCCACTTTCAGCAGTATGGGCGGGACGCCCCCCTTTGCAAAGCGGTCGTTTATCCTGCCGGCAAGCTCCCGGACGCGGACCTCGAAATCCCTGTATTCCCCTATGGCCGACCGGCTGGGGGCAGCGATCTGGATGAAGCTGAATTTCCCCACCCATCCCGGCTCCATCTCGAGAAGGCGCTCCACGGCGAGAAACCGCTCGACGATCCCCTTGGTGTAGTCGAGGCGGTCCACGCCGATGCCGACGAATTGGTCCGGCGGCAGATCGTTCCGGCCGCGCACGTCGGCCCGGCACTCCGCCACGGGCTTGCGGATCAGCTCGTCGGCCGGCGGCCACTCGATGGAAATAGGGTACCGCTTCACGGCCGTCGCCTTTCCGCCGTAGGTGACCTCGAACGTTTCCCGATCCACCCGGGCCTCCAGAATCCGGTCCACCGTATCCAGGAAGTTGTTGCAATGGAACCTGGTGTGGAAGCCCAGGATGCTGCTCCCCAGGAGGCCGTCGAGGAGCTCCTCGCGCCAGGGGCAGATCCCGAACGCCTCCGGGTTCGGCCAGGGGATGTGCCAGAAGGTGATGATGGTCGCCTCGGGCAGCCGGTCGCGGATCATCCGCGGCAGCAGGGCGAAGTGGTAGTCCTGCACCAGGACTATAGGGTCCGGAGTCTTGGCCTCCTGGAAAACGGCGTCGGCGAATTTGCGGTTCGCCTCGATGTACTGTTTCCGGTCGTCGGAGCGGAAGGTCGGCCGGACGTGGGCGATGTGGCACAGTGGCCACAGCCCCTCGTTGGCGAACCCGAAGTAGTAGCCCGCCTCCTCCTCGGGCGTGAGCCAGACGCGGCGGATGTTGTAGGCCGGCTTCCCGGGAGGAACGGCGACGCGGTCGTTCGCATCCACCGTTTCGCGGTCCGCCGATCCGCTGCCGTGGGCGATCCACGTCCCCGAGCAGGCGCGCATGACCGGCTCGAGCGCGGTGACCAGCCCGCTCGCGGGCCGCGACACCTCGACGCGGCCGTCGCGGCGAACGTGCATGTACGGCTCCCGGTTGGAGACGACCAGGATGTCGTCGCCGCGCAGGTCGTTGCGCAGGATGGCGCGCAGGGCCTCCGGGGACCACGTGACCTGGCTGTCGTCGCGGGCCCGGTATTCCGCTTCCATGTCCCGGATGAGGGTGCGCAGGTCGCCGGCGATGGGACGGAGCTCCGGCATGGGTAGGGGATTATCCGCAGTGGACGGCCGTAACAGCCACTCTCCGCGCAGCAGGGCGCGGACCCCCTTCATCCAGCCGCGCCAGCTCAGCTCCGCGATGATCACCGTGATCAGCGAGATGACCGCGCCAAGGCCGATGAAAAGGTATAAAACGTAGCGCTTCGTCTCCTCGCTGCGCCGCTGGACGAAGCTCATGTCGTGGACGAGCACGAGGCTGCCGATCCGGGAGCCCTCCGCGTCGACCCCGACGACGGTCACGTTCAGGGTCCCCTTGCCGCTGCTGAGCAGCCGGTTCGAAGGATCCTCGAACCTGGCAAGGTCCGCGCATCCGATCTCGGGGGGAAACGTCCTGGTGGCTATGGGCGCGCCGCCCTTTGCTGAGCAAAACCCCAGCGCAAACAGGCGTTCGTCCCGCATGATGTTGTTGAAGACGTTAAGCGTCCTGGCCTTGGAGCCGCTTGCCAATGATTCCTGGATCGAATCGTGGATGGCGTTCGCGATGAGGGTCGAGCGCATGTCCATGTCGCGCGCGAACCACTGCAGGGTCAGCCGGTCCACCAGCGGAACGACCGCGTAGGCGATTATCGTCAGCGCCAGCGCCAGGGGGACGATGAAGCGCAAGGATAATCGCATGTTGGTCTCCTGTTCTCCGCGGTTAATGGTCTTACACCGCGCTCCCCCCCTTCCCGCATCGATTATTATGAGGGGATTTTCTCCGCCGGGCTAATGTTTCCGGTCCCGCCCCACGGGAACGCCGCCGCCGGGAAGGTTCACCTCCCTGGAAAACAGAAGCCGCGGAGGCATCGTCCGGGCGCCAAGTATGCCCACCAGCGCCTCCAGCCCCCCCGAGACTACCCGCAAATCGTTACCGGGGAGTTTCTCGAGACCCTTGAGAAGCAGCCCCTGTGCGACGGCCGGGGATCGCGCGGCGACCGTTTTCCCCTTGCCGGTCAAACTCACTTCGACGACCCGGTGGTCCCGCTTCGACCGTATCCGGACCACCAGCCCCTTGGCCTCGAGGCGGTCCAGGATCCCCACGACCGTCGATGGGTGAAGGTACATCTGCCGGGCCAGGTCGGACACGCGGACCGGGGCCGATTCCGAAAGCACCCGGATGGCCCACAGCTGCGGCCCGGTCAATCCCCCTACGCGCTGCGCACGGTTGGAGTAGCCGTGCACCACCTGGATCACGCGGCGAAGGTTGTCGAAAACGCCGCCGATCAGCTTCTTCCGCTCGGACTCCATTCTTCCCGCTGCCCCCGTCGCGCTTACCGGTTGATCATTCCCCCCGGCATGTTTATAATGCAAATAATTGGCACAGCAAGTATAACCGAATTCGGTCCCAAGGACAACATTCAACGGATGCGTCGGGCACGGAGGTTCCTGGATGGAAGGTGAATTGAAACGATTCCTGGTGCCGGTGCTGGCGGCGCTGGCCGCGGCCGCGGCCCTCCTCGTCGTCCGGAAACTGGCATTCCGGCTCCTGCTTCGGTGGGCGGCGAGGACGGAGACCAAGGCGGACGACATCTTCATCAACACATTCCGGATGCCTTCCGTCTACTGGATAATCGCGATCGGCCTGTCCGTCGGAGTGCATGTTTCCGACCTTCCGGAACGGTATGTCCTCTATTTCGGGAAAATGATCCATGTCCTTGTCATCTTTTCGGTGACGGTCGCCGTCGCGAGGCTGGCGGGGGAGGTATTCCGCAACTACCTGCAGAAAACGGGGCTCCCCATACCCGCGACAGGTCTCGCGTACGGCATCATCAGGGGCTCCGTCTTCCTCGTGGGGTTCCTGGTCATCCTCTCGGCGATCGGGATCTCCATCACGCCGATCCTGACGGCCCTCGGCGTCGGCGGCCTTGCCGTGGCCCTGGCCCTGCAGGACACGCTTTCGAACCTTTTCGCGGGCATACACATCCTCATGGAAAAACCGATCCGCGTCGGCGATTTCATCCGGCTCGAAACGGGGCAGGAAGGGTACGTGGCGGACATCACCTGGAGGACGACGCGGCTGCGGATGCTCCCGAACAACCTGGTCGTCATCCCCAACAGCAAGATAGCGCAGAGCACGCTGACGAACTATTATCTCCCGGAAAAACGGATGTCCCTCCTGATTTCCATCGGCGTGAGCTACTCGTCCGACCCGGACAAGGTCGAGGCGATTCTCGTCGAGGAGACGACCAAAGCCGTGGGAGAGATCCCCGGGCTGCTCGGCGACCCGGCGCCCTTCGTGCGGTTCATCCCCGGGTTCGGCGAGAGCTCGCTCGATTTCACCCTTATCTGCCAGGTGGCGGAATTCGTCGACCAGTATTACGCGCAGCACGAGCTCCGGAAGCGGATCTTCCGCAGGTTCCACAAGGAAGGCATCGAGATCCCGTTCCCGCACCGCACCGTCTACCTGAAGGACGGTGACGTGGAAACGAACAAGGGGGATACGCCTTCGTGAAGAAGGCCGGGGTCGTCGCCGCCGTCGCGCTCGCCGCCTTCCTGGGCCTGTGGCTCTCCCGCGGTCCGGGGAGTGACGGGAACGGGTCCGGCGCGCCGGCCGGGACCGCGAACGCCGACGGCACCAGGGAAATCTCCGGGACCGTCCAGCCCAGGGAGACGATGTCCCATATCTTCCGGAAATACGGGATCGAGATCGGCCAGCTCTTCCGGATCCGGGAGGCCGCGGCCGGCGTTCACCGGCTCAGGGACATCGACCGGGGCCGCCCGTACGCCATAACGCTGGATTCCGACAACAACGTCCTGTCGCTCCGATACCATATCGACGAGGACCGGTTCCTGAGCGTGACGCGCGCGGAGGAGGGCTTCCGGGCCGGAGTCTTCCCGATCGAATACGAGAAAAGGACCCGGGGGATCGAGGGAGCCATAACGACGAATCTCATCGCGTCCTTCCCGCCGGACGGCGACTCCGTGGCTCTCGCCCTTCAGTTATCCGACATCTTCGCCTGGGACATCGACTTCACCACCGACCTTCGCAAGGAGGACTCCTACAGGGTCGCCGTCGAGGAGATGTGGCTCGACGGGAAGTTCAGGCGGTACGGAGAGGTCGTCGCCGCCGAGTTCACGAACAAGGGGGAAACCTTCCGGGCCTACCGCTTCGAAGTCGGCGGCAAGGCGGACTATTTCGACGACGAAGGGATGTCGGTGCGCAGGGCGTTCCTCAAGGCCCCCTTGAGCTACCGCCGGATCTCGTCCGGATTCACCCGCAGCCGGAGACACCCGATCCTGAAGATCGCGCGGCCCCATCTCGGGGTCGACTACGCGGCCCCAAGGGGCACGCCGGTTTCGGCATTGGGCGACGGGACGGTCCATTACGCGGGGTTCAAGGGAAGCAACGGAAAACTTATCATCCTCCGGCACCCGAACGGGTACACGACCTATTACGGACATCTCTCGCGCATCGCCCCCGGAATCCGCCGGGGCGCGAGCGTCCGCCAGGGGGACGTCATCGGGCGGGTGGGGGCTACCGGCATGTCCACGGGGCCTCACCTCGACTTCCGGATCCGGCGGGACGGTAAGTTCGTGAACCCGTTGACCGTCAACCTTCCGCGCGGGGGATCCGTCCCCCCGGACCGCATGGCGGACTTCCGCGGACGCCGCGACGAACTCCGGCAAATGCTCGCCTCGATTTCGCCCGCGCGCTACGCGGACGCCGAACCCGGAAGCGCCCAGGCGAGATGACCCGCGGCCCGCGAGTAATTTTCATCCGGTCCTGGCCCCAATCGCGGAAAATCGTGTAAGAATGACCGGTATGAAACGCATCTTCCTACTGGTCGTTGCCGCATCGGTTCTTTTTCCCCCGGCGGCGCACGCCGCGGGCGGGAATTCCTCCTACACGCTTCTCTTTTACCTCGTCGCTATCCTCCTCGCCGCGAAGGTCATGGGGCACCTCGTGGCTCTCCTGGGACAGCCGGCCGTCCTCGGGGAACTGCTGGCGGGAATTCTTCTCGGCAACTTCCATCTCCTCGGCATCAATGGCTTCGAGGGGATCGTGTCCGACCCGTTCGTGAACATGCTGGCGGAGCTGGGCATCCTCGTCCTCCTGTTCGGGGTGGGGCTCGAATCCACGATCCGGGACATCCTGCGCGTGGGGCTTTCATCCCTCTTCGTGGCCGTCCTGGGCGTCGCCCTCCCGTTCGTCCTCGGATGGGGCGTCGGCGCCTGGCTCATCCCCGAGGCTTCCTCCCTGGCCCACGCCTTCCTGGGCGCGACGCTTTGCG
The DNA here is from genome assembly GCA_021824125.1 of Deltaproteobacteria bacterium. GTDB lineage: Bacteria > Desulfobacterota > Deferrimicrobia > Deferrimicrobiales > Deferrimicrobiaceae > JAKALO01. The sequence continues at coordinate 15,924 of JAKALO010000017.1, forward strand.
CCACGAGCATAGGAATCACCGCCCGCGTCCTCCAGGACATCGGGAAGTCACGCGACAAGGAGGCCAGGATCATCCTGGGAGCCGCCGTCATCGACGACGTCCTGGGGCTGATCATCCTCGCCTCCATCTCCGGCGCCATCGTCGCCGCCGGCGCGGGAGAGGGCGCCTTCCGGATCGGGCCGGTGGCCCTCGTCGCCCTCAAGGCCTCCGGCTTCCTGGCCGTTTCCCTCTTCCTGGGGACCCTGATCACCCCGAACATCTTTTCCACGGCCGCGAAGCTCAAGGGGCCGGGCGTCCTCATGGGCATCTCCCTCGCCTTCTGCTTCCTCCTGGCCCACCTGGCCGGGATCGCCGGGCTGGCGCCCATCGTGGGGGCATTCGCCGCCGGGCTCATCCTGGAGCCGGTCCATTTCCAGAGGTTCGGGGAGAGGAACATCCACTACCTGGAGGAGGGCCTCCGCCCCCTGACGGAGTTCCTTGCACCCGTGTTCTTCGTCCAGATGGGAGCCAGGGTGGACGTCGCCCTGCTGGCCGCCCCCGAGGCCCTTTGGCTCGCCCTTGCCCTGACCGTGGCCGCCATACTCGGAAAGCAGGCTTGCTCGCTGGGCGTCGTGGAAAAGGGGGTCAACCGGTGGGCGGTGGGGCTCGGTATGATCCCCCGCGGCGAGGTCGGCCTCATCTTCGCAAGCATCGGCTCCGCCCTGGTCCTGAAAGGGGAGCGGATCATCAGCGGGACCACCTATACGGCGGTCGTCATCATGGTCATCGTGACCACGCTCGTCACCCCGCCCGTGCTCAAGTGGTCGCTGACCTCCCGGCGAAAGCGCGAAAGCGACGGCTGAACGCCCCGGGCGGATCCCGGTTCGCCCGGGCAACACACCCTCATTTCCCGGGCTTCCAGGCGATGCGGAAAGACATCTGATTGACGTCATCCGTGAGAATATAATAGGGGCTGGCCTTCAATCCACCCGGATCGCCAATCCGGAAACCTGGATCCGCGGGGAGCGTCCTTGGACATCTCTTTCGTCTTCCTGATCGCGGGTCTCATCATCCTGATCGGGTTCCTGGGGGGGTATTTCTTCGACCGGACGAGGATTCCCGACGTACTTCTCCTCCTCGGGATCGGCATCCTGCTCGGCCCCGTCTTCGGCATAATCGCTCCCTCCCGGCTGACGCACTTCACCGAGGTCTTCGGATCCCTTGCCCTCGTCGTCATCCTCTTCGAGGGCGGGCTGGACATGGACATCCACAAGCTCATCCAGGAGTTCGGCACGGCCTCCCTCCTCGTCGTCGTCTCCTTCGGTTTTTCGATGTTCGGGATCGCCGGCTACCTGCACTTCGTCCTCGGGTGGGAATGGATCCTGAGCCTCCTTCTCGGCTCGATCCTGGGGTGCACGAGCGCCGCCATCGTGATTCCCCTCCTCGCCCGGATGGGGATATCCGGGGAGGTCCGGACGATCCTTTCCATCGAGTCGGCCCTGAGCGACGTCCTTGCGATCGTCTGCACGGTCTCTCTCATCGAATACACCACCCTGGGCAGGATCGGGGTGAAGGCCCCGGTCCAGGCCCTGGCGAACTCCTTTTCGACGGCGATCATCCTCGGGATCGTGGTCGGCCTGGGATGGCTCAAGGTGCTCGACTCCTACGGGGACCGGAAGTATTCGTACATGTTCACCCTGGCCGCCGTGATGATCACCTTCGGCGCCGTGACATTCCTTGGAGGAAGCGGGGCCGTCGCGGTCCTCATCTTCGGGATCATCCTCGGAAACGCACACTCGTTCCAGAAGCTCCTCAAGATCAAGCGGGACGAACTCGTGCACGGGACGATCCGGTTCTTCCACGACGAGATGAGCTTCTTCATCCGCACGTTCTTCTTCGTCTACATGGGGATGGTCACCACCTTCCGCGACTTCGACCTGAATTTCCTGGCGATCTGCCTCGTCCTGCTCCTCGTCATCGTCGTCGTCCGGTCGGCGAGCGTGGGGATCACCGTGGCTTTTTACCACGAGAAAAGGCGTGACAGCGCGATCATGCTAGCCATGCTGCCCCGGGGACTCGCCTCCGCCGTACTGGCGACGCTGCCCGCGGCCTCGAACGTACCCCGGAGCGCGGTCCTCATCGAAATAACCTTCGCGCTTATAATCCTGACGAACCTGGTCATGACCCTCGGGGTGTTCCTGGCGGACAGGGTGTTGCGCTCCGAAGCGGAGGAGCACCTGGATCCAGGCGACGGGGCGCCGGGCGGCTGAGTTGCGGAGAAGAAGCGGATTACGGCCTTGGAGGCCGCAACTCCTGCTCCTCCAGAACCACGGGTATGCGCCCGGAAACCGTCTTCAGGTGCAGGTCCCTCTGGGGGAACGGGATCTCGATGCCGTGCTCCCTGAATGCGGCGAAGATCGCGAAGTAGAGCTCGCTCGCGAGCGGCCGCGGGGTCTGTACGCGGGTGGTCGTCCACACCCTCAGCTCGAAGTCGAGGGAGCTCTCCCCGAAGCCGGTGAAAATGATCTCCGGCGGCGGGTTATCCAGGACGTCCGGGTGCCGGACCGCCGCTTCGATCACGATGTCCCTGACCCGCTCCGGGTCGCTCCCGTAGGACACGCCGAGCGGCACCGTGAACCGGACCTGCCGGTCGTTAGCGGTCCAGTTCGTCACGCGGTTGTTGATGAACTCGGAGTTCGGGATGATGATAACCACGTTGTCGTTGGTGCGCACCCAGGTGCTCCGCGCGCCTATGTGGACGACGTCCCCGTTGGTCCCTCCCACCTCGACCCGGTCCCCCACCCGGACGGGCCGCTCCGTGAGCAGGATGAGCCCCGAGATGAAGTTGTTCGCGATGTTCTGGAGACCGAACCCCACCCCGATCCCGACCGCGCTTCCCAGGAGGACGAGGTTGTTCAGGTTCAGCCCTACCCACTGGAGCCCGACCAGGAGACCGAGCAGGTACACCGCGTAACTCGCGATCCGCCCGAGCGCGTACTGCTGCCCCTCGTCCAGCGACGTGCGGACCAGGAGCCGCTTCTGTAAAACCCTCCGGACGGCGGAACTCGCCAGCCCGAGGACGAGGAGGAACAGGAACGTCTTGACAAGGAAGATCGGGGTGACCGGGATGTCCCCGATGTCGAAGTACGGCCTGTAGAGCGCGTAGCGTATGTCGGCCCGAATGCTCCCGAACAGGGACGGCATGTAGTTCACCATGAGAGACTCCACCCCGACCACGATGGCGATTGCCAGGGCCAGCAGAAAAAGTGCCTTCGTCCCCGTTGATATCTTCATCTCTTCTCTCCCTTGCAGCGTCCTGAAACTACTATACCAAAGATCCGCATCGTCCCCTCGGTGGCCGGATCTCGGAGATGCCGCTCCGGAGTCTCCTCCCGGGACCTTGTTCGGGACCCGTTATCCGTATGTTAGACTGGCGCGGTATACAGGATCCCGACAGCATGGGGGAGCAGGGAGTGAAGGGGATGGCCGGAAGGGCATCCGGCGCCGAGGAAGTCCGCCTGAGCCGGGAGATGTCCGGCTTCAGCGTCACCATGATCGGCGTCGGCGCGATGATCGGGGCCGGCATCTTCGTCCTCACCGGGATCGCCGCGGGAGTGGCGGGCCCTGGGCTCATCCTCGCGTTCGCCCTGAACGGGATCGTGACGCTGTTCACCGCGATGGCGTACGCGGAGCTGGGATCCTGCTTCCACGACGCCGGCGGCGGCTACCTCTGGGTCAAGAGCTCGCTGCCCCATCCGAACGGGTTCCTGTCGGGCTGGATGTCGTGGTTCGCGCACGCGGTGGCGTGCAGTCTCTACGCCCTCGGGTTCGGGGCCTACTTCGGGCACGTGCTCGAAGGATTCGGGCTCTCCGTCCCCCATCTTCCCTGGTTCTCCCTCGAGAAGACCCTCGCCGTGGTCGCCTGCCTCGCCTTCGCCTACATCAATTTCCGCGGCGCTTCCGAGACCGGAAAGGCCGGCAACATCGTCACGCTCGCCAAGATCGTCATCATCCTCCTGTTCGTCGCGTTCGGGGCCTGGGCCATGAGGGGGATGCCGGAGTGGAAGGAAAACTTCGACCCTTTCCTCCCCATGGGGATCGGGGCCGTCTTCAGCGCGATGGGGCTGACCTTCATCGCCTTCCAGGGGTACGAGGTCATCGCCCAGTGCAGCGAAGAGGTGATGGACCCCACGCGGAACATCCCCCGGGCCATCTTCTTCGCGCTCCTGATCGTCATCCCGATCTACCTCCTGGTCGCTTTCGTCGCGCTGGGCGCCATACACGGGGAGGGGATGCCCACCTGGCGGTTCCTGGGGAAGATGAAGGAGCTTGCCATCGTCGAGGCCGCGAGGCAGTTCTTCCCCGGCGGCGGCGTGGTCCTGCTCATCGGGGGACTTCTCTCCACCGCGAGCGCCCTCCTGGCGACGATCTATTCCTCGTCCAGGGTCGCCTTCGCGATGGCGCGGGACCACAACCTGCCCGCCTTCCTCGGGAAGATCCACCCCGGGAAGAAGACCCCTCACCTCGCCATCGTCGCCTCGGCGGTGATCGTCGTATTCATGGCCCTCGCCCTGCCGATAGAGGACGTGGCGAGCGCCGCGGACATCATGTTCCTGCTCGTCTTTCTCCAGGTGAACGTGACCCTGATCCGGATGCGCAGGACCCACCCGAACCTCAAGCGCGGGTTCCGGGTGCCGCTGGTCCCGCTGATCCCCGTTGTCGGGATCATCACCCAGCTGTTCATCGCCGCGTACATGATCGTTTACAGCCCGAAGGCCTGGCTGTCCGCCGCCGCCTGGCTCGTCATAGGGTTCTCCGTGTACAAGCTCTACGCCTCGCGGACGGAGGAGGAGGCCCTGTCGGTCCTCGCCCTGGCCGAAGCGGAGATGGCGCGCAAGGACTACCGGGTGCTCGTGGCCCCTTTCCGGCAGGAGCAGGTGCGGCCGCTGATGCGGATCGCCTGCGCGCTGGCGAAGAACTACGAGGGGGAGGTGACGGCGGTCTCCGTGATCGAGGCGCCCTCCAGGGTCGCCTTGAACCGCCATACAGGAGGCGTCCAGGAAGCGCGGACACTGCTGCGCCTGGGGGAAAATATCGCGGACGAGGCGAAAGTGGAGTTCACCCGGCTCATCAAGATCTCCCACCGCCTCTCCTACGGGATACTGGAGACGGCGCGGGAGGAAAAGTGCAACTTCATCCTCGTCGGCCCCTTACGGAAGGATGGATGGGTCGGGCAGTTCCGGGAGATCGTGCTGCTGAACGTCCTTGAGCACGCGCCCTGCAACGTCGCCATCTTCCGCGGGGAAGGGCTTTCCCAGGTGAAACGGCTGCTCCTCGCCATCGAGGACACCCCTTCCTGCCGGCTGGCCGTGAACATCGCCCCCGCCCTGTCCCTGGCGATGAAGGTTCCCGTGACTCTCCTGCATCTTGTTCCGACGCACGCAAGCCCCTCGGAGGAGAGGGCGGCGTTCGCATGGATGGAGGAAATCACGCGGGACCTGCCGTTCCGCCTCCCCGTGGAAAAGAGCGTGATGCGCTCCGGGGACATCGCCCGAAGCATCATAGAGCAGGTGCGGGAGACCGACCTTCTCCTGATGGGAGCGTCGCGGTACGCGGGGAAGATTTCCTCCCTGTTCACTTCCGAGGTCGAGGAGCGGGTCATCGATAACGCGTGCGTTCCCGTGCTGCTCCTGAAGCGATACCAGCAGGAAAAATCCTCCCGGTTCTCGGGAATCCTGACCGGGCGGTAAACAAGGAGGCCCGCATGCATAACGACTCCTTCTTCGCTCCTTTCCGGAACCTCTGGACCCGGATCGGGGAATTTCTCCCCAACTTCGTCGTCGCCCTCGTCCTCCTGGTCATCGGCGTATCGATCGCCCTGGGGATCCGGCTCCTCGTCATCAAGCTGCTGAACACCATCAACTGGGAGAAGCTATCCAGGAAGTCCCCGGCGCTCCGGATCCTCGAGGTCGGGGACATCCGGTACCCCCTCTTCAACCTCGCCGGGGCGATCGTGTTCTGGGTGGTGATCCTCGTCTTCTCCGGCACGGCCGCCCACGCCCTGGGCCTCACCGCCATCGAGTCGCTCATCGAGCGGTTCGTGGGGTTCCTGCCGAACCTGTTCCTCGCCGTGGTCATCCTTGTGCTCGGCGTCTGGCTCGGCGGGCTGGCCGGGAAACTGGCCGGGGCGTTCGCCCATTCCGCCCAGGTCCCGGAGGCGAACCTCCTCGGGAAAGGGGTCCAGTACCTGGTCATCGTCATCGCGCTGGGAACCGCGCTCGAGCAGCTGGACGTCGCCACCCGTTTCCTCTTCGGGGCCTTCCTGATCATGATGGGCTCCCTGGGGCTCGCGTTCGGACTCGGTGGGCAGGACAAGGCCCGGGAGATCATCCGGCGGATCTCGGCCGCCAAGGAGGATTAGACACCGCCATGTGGACGGGATTCTCAAAAGCCAGGTTCCATCTCGGCAAGTGGCGGGAGGGGAAGGCCGCCTCCATCAACCCCAAGACCGTCGTCAAGGACGTCCTGTCCGAGACGGAAATCTCCGCCGGCTACTTCCTGGCCTTGAGCATCGCGAACCTCATCGCCCTCTGCGGACTCCTCACCAACAGTCTTGCCGTCATCATCGGGGCGATGCTCATCTCCCCCCTCATGGGGCCGATCCTGAGCACGGGGTTCGCCTTCGTCACGGGGAACGAGACCATCGGACGCCAGGCCCTGAGAAAGATCGCCTTCAGCATCTTCCTGACCCTCGTCGTGGCGGCGATCGCCACCCTCCTGTCTCCCCTGAAGAGTCCCACCGTGGAAATCCTGGCGCGCACCCGGCCCAACTTCTACGATCTCGTCATCGCGTTACTCGTGGGTGCCGTCGGCGCCGCCGCGATCTGCACGAAAAAGAACTACCTGACGGTCGTGCCGGGCGTCGCCATCGCGACGGCGGTAATTCCTCCCTTAAGCGTCGCCGGATACGGCCTCGGGGTCGGCTCCTTGAGGATTTTCGGCGGGGGGTTCCTCCTGTTTTTCAGCAATTTCGTGGCGATCATCATTTCCACCGGGGTCGTCTTCTTCATCTACGGGTTCTCTCCCGGAACGGAAACCGAGGAGGACGTGCAGTCGCTGAAGAAACGGATGGCCGTGATCCTGGCCATCCTCTTCGTCATCGCCATCCCCCTGATCTACACCGTCCACAAGACGATCTCCGAGGTCACGCTCAGGACGAGCGTCCAGAACGCGCTTCGCGACAATTTCGACAAGACCGACGTTTCCCATCTCGCCGGGTTCGACTATTCGAAACCCGGGGACAAGGTTTTCGAAATCCACGCGACGATCAACACCGTCCGGTACCTGAGCGAGGAACGGGTTTCGGAAATCTCCAATAGCGTGGGGAAGGCGCTGTCAAGGGAGGTGAAGCTCTCGGTGGAGCAGATACTCGTCCAGAAGGGAGGGTTGCGGGAGAAGGTTGAACTCGGTCCGGCGATGGCCCTCGTCGCCGTCGCGCCCAAGTCCCCCTCGGAACTCATCCGGGAGGCAAGAACCGAGACGGTTGGGATCGTCCGGAACGCGGTGGTAAGAATGAATCGCATCCTCGTCCCCTGGGAGATCCGGGATTTCTCCGCCGGTTTCAGCGGGAATTCGCCGGCGATCGCCGTGAACCTGAAGATCGCCAGGGACGTCCCCCTCTACCCCGAGGAAACGCACCTTCTGGAAGGGGTGCTTGCCGACTTCCTGACCCTGCCCGCGGACCTGACAGTGGAATACCTGCCCGTGGTCCCCGTTCTCTTTTTCGAGGACCTGCAGGCCGGGCTTTCGGAACCGATGAAGGAGAGCCTGCTGAAGATCAAGGCGCTCAATGATAAATCGCAGGCGCTGAGATTCGAGGTGGAGTCCAACCCCGGGGAATCCAGGCGTTCGAGGAAAAACACGGCGCTCGTGAACGAACGGGCGAAAGCGGTCGTCGGAGTTCTAACGAAGGATTACGGGATTCCCGGCGACAGGGTGAAACGGATCGTCCCCGCGAAAAAGGCGAAGGGCGCGCCATTTGTGAAAATCACCGTACTGCCGGCAACCGACCGCCCCTGACCGGGGCCGAAGAGCGTCGCGAGGAGAGCAAGTCCGGCCTTCGCGAAAAACACGGCGTTCCTCCCGCCGTCCGACGGCGGAAACAAAGGGCTCGCGTTTTATGGTATCTTTTTCCCGGAAAGGAATCGCGGCGATGATCGCGTCCGCAGGCACTGGGGGGTCGATGGGCTTTCCCCGGCTGTTACGACTTTTCCCGCCGGTCCTGGCGTTGCTGGTCCTGTGCCAGGCCCTTCCCTTATTCGCGGAGCATCCCGATTCCCGCCCGAACATCCGGATCGGCATCGTCGCCCCGCTGTCCGGGCCGTTTGCCTCCGGCGGATCGTCGTTCCTCGAGGCCGCCACGCTGGCCGTGGAGCGCGCCAACGCCGACGGGGGCGTCCTGGGCAGACACGTGGAGATGGTTGTGGCCGACTCCCAGGGGCGTGTGGAAACCGCCAAGTCGGAGGCCATGCGGCTTATCTCGCGGGAGAAGGTCTTCGCCATCGTCGGCGCCTACCTGTCGGAGGAAACCGTCGGGGTGATCGAGGCGTCCGTCGCGGCCCGCAGGATTCTCGTCGTCCCGGTGGCCGCCACCGCCGAAATCACCGACGGGGTGAAACGCGACTACCCCCGCTACCGCTACGTCTTCCGGGTCGCCTACTCGATCCCACAGTGGGCCGCGCTGATGTCGGAGTTCCTTCGGGAACGGCGGGTCAGGACTTACGCCTTCGTGGGATCGGGCATCCGCTGGAACCGCGAACTGGCCGAGGCGCTGAAAAAGAACCTCGCCGCCTCCGGGATCGTGCCCGCCTACGAGACCTTCTACAGCCCCCGAAACCCCGCCTTCGAGCCGGTCGCCGTCGCGGCCGCGGCCGCGGCGCCCGACATCCTGGTCCTCGGGGACCCCGGGAAAAATTCGGTCGTGTTCGTCAAGCGGTTCCGTGAAGGGGGCAGCGCGGTTCCCATCCTGTCAGTCGGCGGTTCGCTGGGAGACGCCCGGGTGGCGTCCACGCTCCCCCTCGCCGCCCCCCTTTACGTCCAGGCCGCCGCCTGGAGGGGAGCCTCGGAAACCGCGACGGCCTACGTCGAGGCTTTCGAAAAACGGTACGGGTATTCCCCCGTGGGATACAGCGACACGCTTCCCCACGACGCCGTGACCGTGCTCCTTTCCGCGATCCGCGCGGCCGGCAGGCTGGACACTAACTCCGTCCTGTCCTCCCTGGAGAAGGGGGCGTTTCCCGGCGTTGCCGGAACGTACCGGTTCGACGCGTCCCACCAGGCCGCCTGGGGGACCGGCCCCTGGGACCTCCGCGGGACCGTGATCCAGTGGGAGAAGGACGGCGCAAGGATCGTCTTCCCCCGGCGCTGACCCGGGGCCGCCGCGATGCCTCCTCTTGCCCAGGTCCTACTCGACGGTTTGTTCACCGGCGCTTCCTTCGCCCTCATGGCGGCCGGACTCGCGCTGATCCTGGGCGTCGTAAAGGTGGTCAACCTCTCCCACGGCGCGTTCTTCACGCTCGGCGCCTACGTCGCCTATGTTCTCGACACCCGGGGGGTGGACCACCCCCTCGCCGCCGCCCTCATGGCCGCCGTCATCGCCTTCGCCTTCGGGGTGTTCCTGGGAAGGAGCTTCATCAACCCGGTCCGCTCCCACCCCTTCTCGGTGGCGGTCGGGTCGCTGGGCTTCGCCATCCTCTTCGAGCAGGCGGCGCAGATGCTCTGGGGTCCCCACCCCATCTCCATCGATTTGGTCGATCCATGGGTCGCATTCGGGGGAGTAACGATCCGCAGGTGGGGGGCCGCCTCCTTCCTCCTTTCCCTCGGGATGCTCGGAGGACTCGCGCTGCTCCTTTCGACGCCCTGGGGACTCCCCCTGAAGCTCGTAGCGGAGGACGAGGAGATCGCGGGCTCCGTGGGGATGGACGTCGAGAAGATCCGGTACCTGACCTTCGGCGCGGCCTCGGCGGTCGCGGCGGTCGCCGGGGCGCTGCTGGCCCCCGCCGTCGCGATATCGCCGACTATGGGGAGGGTCCCTCTTATCCTCTCGCTCATCGTCGTGATCGCCTCCGGGATGGAGAAGGTGTGGAACATCTTCTTCCTGGCGGTGGGCCTCGGACTCCTCTCGAACCTCTGCGCCTACCTGCTGGCTCCCCAGTGGTCGTACCTCGTGCTGCTCGCCGTCATCTGCCTGCTCCTCGTCCTGCGCCCCGCCGGGCTTTCCGCCGTCAGGGCCGGGCGTGACTACTGAGTCAGAGGCTTTGGCGACGCCGATGAAAAAAACCGGGACACAGATGTACGGAAGGATCCCCGGGGCCCTCGCGGCTGCGGCGGGTGTCCTTCTCCTCCTTCCGCTCGCCGGACTGGACACTTACTTCCTAAAGGTGCTTACGGTCGGGTTCCTGATGGCGGTGTACGCGGGGTCGTGGGACATCGTGGGCGGTGTCGCGGGGCAGATCTCACTCGGGCACGCGCTCTTCTTCGGGACCGCGACCTACGCCTGCGCGCTTCTCACCAGCCTGGCGGGCCTGCCGTTCCCGCTGGCTGCCGTCGCCGCTCTCCTTCTCTCCGTCGCGGCCGGGGCCGCGGTGGGCTTTCTCTCCGCGCCCCTTAAAGGCCCGTTCGTCGCGCTGCTCACGCTGGCCCTGGGCGAGGCGGCCCACGAGTTCTTCCTGGGCCAGACCTTCTTCAGCCCGCGGGGTGGCTACTCGTGGGGCGGGGAGGGAGGGGTCCCGGTCCTGCTCCACCTGCCGACGTCCCCCTGGGCGACGTACTACGCCACGCTCGCATTCCTGTGCCTGGCGACGTGGGCCATGCTCAAGATCGCCCGATCCGAGGAAGGGCTCA
>JAKALO010000141.1 GCA_021824125.1 Deltaproteobacteria bacterium
ACGAGTGCAACGCAGTAGACATGCCCGTATCCGCCGCCGCAGCAGGAAGCTGGTGAGAAATGCGGGCTAGAGGTACTCTTCCCTCGGGGGCGAGAACGCGTCCAGAGCCACGGCCCCTTCCGGGCCCGCCGCGGCCTTGTGCGGAACGCCTCCGGGGATCAGGTACAAAGCGTTACCGGAGAGCAAGCGCGTTTCTCCGGCGACGGTGAGCTCCATGGCGCCCCCGACCATCATCCCCATCTGTTCGTGGGGGTGGGCGTGTTCCGGCACCACGGCGTTCGGCTCGAGCGTCACGAGTGAGAACATGAGTTTCTCCCCCGAGGCTATTCTGGCCGTAACTCCCGGCGCAAGCTCCCTGGGCTCGATGTCCGCGGGCGCCCATATCCTTTTCATCGCAACCCTCCGTGCGCTCTACCCGGGGACGTCCGGCAGGACGCACCCCGCGTCCGGTATGACGAGCGTCGCGGGGAGGTAGCCAAGCAGCCCGCGCGCTTGCTCCAGGGCCGCATCCAGCGATGCCGCGTGCGTCATCCCCATCCGCTCCACGTCTTCGGGGCGCAGGGAGGACACCAGGATTATGCGGCAAGCCTTCGCCTTGACGAAGGCGGCGTGCGCGGTCTGCCCGTAGATCTGGTAGTTCGCCCGGAGCTCCGTCTCCATTTCATCCGGGTCATCGAAGCGGAACCAGGGAAAGAACTGCGGGCTGCCGAATCCGTCCGGGCACTCGGCCAGAAGGATCATGACCCCGCCCGGCTCAATCGCGGCGAAGGCGTAATCCATGGCCTTGTGCGACTGGATGAAGTTTATGTCCTTCGGGAAGCCTCCCGCCGAGGCGATAACCAGGGGATACCTCATCGGGATTCGCACGCGGTAGGTCTTCGAGTACCTCGCGCACCCTTCCTCGTGGGCCTTCTGCCAGTGCCCCGCGACGACGTCGAACAGTTTCTTGTCCGGGGTGAGGAGGGTGTTCACGAGGAAGCACGGAGGGGCCATGGAGACCGCTTCCAGGATGTCCTCGTGGACCGGATTCCCGGCGAGAACGCCGGCGCGCGCGAGGGGGTGCTTCCCCGGCCCTTCGGTCCGGAAGATGCGGAAATGCGTCGCCTCCGCGGTTTGGCGGCTGGCGCATCCCGGGACAAGGGCCTTCCTGCCCCCGCCGAATCCCGCGAAGTAGTGGAATGATATCGTGCCGGTCAGTATCACGCGGTCGCTTTCCGCGACGGGCCGGTACAGGTGGACCTTCGTCCCGCGTGAAGTGGTTCCGACCAGGACGGAGTCCCCGTCCGGGTCCGACTGCTCCACGCGCACGCCCGAGGCCAACTCGGGTCCGATGGCGTCCTGCAATTCCGTGCCCGTCATGGCCCGGTGGGTGCCACGCGCGACGAACAGGGTGACGCGGTTCCGCGGCACGCAGGCGGCGTCCGTTTCCAGCAGCAGGGGAGCCAGGAACTTCTCCGTTCCGCTGTAGCGGGTGACGTCCGAGATGGCGATCGCCACGGAGTCCCCGGCCGAAAGGATCTGCCTGAGAGGCAAGGATCCGATGGGGCGCGAGATGCGCTGCGAGACGAGCTTTTCCTCGGAAGGCGGGAGCAACGGGGGCCTGGCCGCCGCGAAATATACGCTGCGGAAGATGCCGTCCGGCAGCATCGCGGTATCCCGGCCGTATTTCAGGACTATCCGCCGTTGCGGGCCTTGCGGCCCGTTTAGGTCCGTGGAATTCATCTCACCCTTCGGCAGGAGTCTGGAACGGGCATGCTCCAAAGATAGCACAGACGAGCCCGGTGAGAAATGCGGGCCAGGCGTTATCGGCGCTGGAGTGAAAGGGGTAGTTCCAGGCTGTTCGCCTCCAGCAGCTCCCGGTCGGAAAGGATCTTCTCCGCTGGGCCGTCCGCGGCGACGGCGCCTTCACGGATCACGATGCACCGCTCGCAGACGTCCAGGATGAGGTCCAGATCGTGGGAGGCGACGATCTTCGAGTGGGTGAAGCTTCGCAGCATCCCTATCAGCAGGCGGCGGGCCTTCGGATCGAGACTCGCCGCGGGCTCGTCCATAACGAGGATGTCCGGGTTCATCGCGAGGACTGTGGCGATCGCCACGGAACTCTTCTGCCCCCCTGAAATGTGGTGGGGCGGTTTGTCCCTGAGGTCGAGCGCGCCGACCCGCCGCAGCGCCTCGAGGGCCAGCTCCCCGGCGGCCCCGGGAGACATGCCGAGGTTCAAGGGGCCGAAGGCGACGTCTTCGAGGACGGTCGGCATGAAGAGCTGGTCGTCGGGATTCTGGAAGATGAATCCGACCTTTCGGCGGACTTCCTCCAGGGTCCCCTTCACGAGCGGCACCTCCCCGATGGTCACCACCCCCGAGGTCGGCAGGAGGAGGCCGTTCATGTGGAGGAGCACGGTCGATTTTCCGGCTCCGTTCGCGCCGACGATGCCGACCGACTCTCCGTGGGTGACCCGGAACGATACGCCTTTTAGCGCCTGGGTTCCGTCCGGGTACCGGTACCGGACGTCCCGGAATTCGATGATGTGGTGGCTCACGCGAAAAGTCCCCCGGCGATCCGGCCGATCACCTCGGGAAGGGGAACCAGTCGGCACAGGGCGAACAGGGATCCACACGCCAGCACGAAAAGGACGTCTGCGATGCGCAGTATCTCGTGACGCATCGAAGGAACCTCCCCCCGGAACCCGCGCGCCAGCATGGCGCCGTAGATCCGTTCCGCCCGCTCGACGGTCCGAAGGAACAGGGTTCCCACGATGCGGATGAAAATGCGGCCACCGGTTCCCCGCTTTCCGAACGAGCGCATGTCCCGGGCGCGGACGACGCGCATCGCCTCCTCCATGAGGACGAATAGGTACCGGTACATGAAGAGGAGCTGGGAAACGAAGAGGGACGGCACTTTCAGTCGTCGCAGCCCCCGGCAGATGCCGGGGAAGGAGGTCGTCGCTATCAGCAACAGGGCCGCGCTTATCGTCAGCGCGTACTTCACGAGGATAGACGCGAAGGAGATCCAGCCCGCGGACACCGACAATCCCGGGGCGATCGATACCGTAGATGTGTCAAACAGCGGGTTGAACATCCCGACGAACACAGCGAAGGGGGATATTGCGACGACCTTCCTCGCGATGAATCCGGCCGGTATGTCGCCGATGGCCGACATCAGGACCGGAAACAGGAGGAAGGGGAAGAGAGACAGGACCTCGTACCTCGGGAAAGAGACGACGGAGACGACGAAGAGCATCGTCGCGATCACCTTGGCGCGCGGATCCAGACGATGGACGGCCGTGTCCTGGTAGGAGAGCCGGTCCAGTCTGCCGATGCCGAAGTATGCCGTTTCGAATGTCATGCCGGTTACGCGGAACGTTTCCCGCGAAATGCCCGCACGGCGGGTCCGGTGCCGAAGGCCATCGCCGGCGCCATGTGCATGGTCGTGCCTCCCTGCAAACCATGATGCCACGAATATTGTAAGCGTGCCACTATGTGGGAAAAAAATATCACCCCAGCGCCTTTCCCTCCACGGTGGCCGAGAAAGTCCCGTGCATGACCCCGCGCGTTCCGATGAGCCGGTCGGCTATCCCTTTCAGGTCGGACGCCGCCCCGCGGACGACGAGCACCTCGAGGCAGTGGTGGGCGTCGAGGTGGACGTGCAGGGTCGAGACGATAGCTGCGAAATAATCGTGTTGAAGGGCAGTCAGTTTCTCGGCCAGTTCCCGCGTCTCATGGTCGTACACGAGGGTGATCGTCCCAACGGCCATCTCGGTCCCGATGTCCCACTGGTCGCGGACGAGGCTGTCGCGGATGAGGTCGCGTATCGCCTCGGAGCGGTTGGCGTACCCTTTCCGGACGATCAGCCGGTCGAACCGTTTAAGCAGTTTTTCTTCCAGCGATACACCGAACCGCGTGATACCGGCCACTGGTCCTCCTCCGCGGAAACGAATCGCAACGAAAAAACAATATCGGTGCTACACGTCAAGGTGAGAAAGTCCGCATCACGGCCCGAGTTTTTCGGGGATGGGAAAATCGCGCCCGCAGTGGGGGCATATGATGCTGTCCCCGGGCTGCCAGGGACGAGCCTGCTTTTTCGACGCGGCGCACGCGGGCAGCAACAGGATAAACGCCAGGGCAAGGGCGGCGAATTTGCTCTTCATCTTTCTTCCCTCCCGCCGAGCGTAACTTTTCAGGGATCTGCTCAACAACATACTATAATGCTGGTTTCAGGATGCAAGAGCAAGGGAGGCGCGATGGAGAACCGGGATTATCTCGGGTTCGCCGAGGAAATGGCCAGGGGGGCGGGGGAGATCCTGCTTGGCAACTACGGCGGGCAGCAATCGATACGCTACAAGGGGGAAACCAACCTCGTGACGGAGGTGGATCGCCGATCCGAAGAGTACATCATGGGAAGGATTCGTTCGGCCTACCCGGACCACGGGATACTTTCGGAAGAGAGCTCGGAAGTCCGCTCCGCGACTCCCTATCGCTGGATAGTCGACCCGCTCGACGGGACTACCAACTACGCGCATGGCTATCCCTGCTTCTGCGTCTCCATTGCCCTGGAAATGGGAGGGAAGCTGCTGGCCGGGGCGGTGTTCGATCCCATCCTCGGAGAGATGTACACGGCCGCGGCCGGAGAGGGCGCCCGTCGCAACGGGGAACCGATCTCCGTATCCTCCACCGAAATGCTGCGCCGGTCCCTGCTGGCCACGGGGTTCGCGTACGACGTGAACACGGCCGAGGACGACAACCTGGCCTGTTTCAGGGAGTTCGTATTCACCGGCCAGGCGATCAGGCGCGACGGATCGGCTGCGCTGGACTTGTGCTACCTCGCCTGCGGGAGGTTCGACGGGTTCTGGGAACTTTCGCTGAAACCCTGGGATACGGCCGCGGGGGTTCTGATCCTGGTGGAAGCAGGGGGTGTGGCGACCCGCCTGGACGGTTCCGGATACAACGTTCACCATCCGGACATTCTTGCCTCGAACGGCAAGATACACGAGCAGATGCTTTCGGTGATCCGCCGGGTCAAACGATAGTCCGTCAGGTGCTCGGCCCGCATGATCCGGGGTACGCCCGGTTCCAAGGTGAACCGGGCGTACCCCCCCTTACGGTACGGCAAGACCCTACTTCTTTATCCCTTCGATCATCGTGATCCCGTACTGGTCGTGCTGGAACGGGTGCACGTCCGGGAACTTGGAGAAGAGCCACCCGTGGAAAAGCGATTTTCCTCCCAGCAGAACCTCGATCTGCGCTGCAGGGTTCTCCGGATTGTTGGAACTGGAGGTGATCGAATCGGCCGTCATGGTGAAGTGGGGCAGGAACTCCCCGATCTTGACGACGAGATCGGAGTCGGGGATCTTGAACTCGGATCCCAGGGGGACCGTAAACTGCTTTTTGGACTTCTTCTCCTTGTACAACACCTCGATCTTGACGGCCTTCCAGGCCCCCTTCACCGCGTCGGGGACGGAGATCTTCTTTACCGGTCCGCCTCCCATGGGGGGCATGCCTTCTTGCTGGCCGGGCATCCCCTGGCCGGGCATCGGCGGCGGCGGCGGAACCTCCTTTTTCTTGCATGCGGCCAGGGACATGGTTAACAGGAACAGTATTGCTGTCAGAAACGCGAACCTTTTCATCGGTCCTCCTCTTTCTATTCGTCGTTTCACGTCGTGAAAGGACGTTCGTCGATTTCCGTATGTGACTATTATAACTCATGGCGGAGAGGGAGGGATTCGCCCGATGAGGCTTGGGCGATGTCGCCCGCGCCCCCTCGGCGCCTCGCCCGCCTGCCGCGCTCCCAAGGTC
>JAKALO010000142.1 GCA_021824125.1 Deltaproteobacteria bacterium
TGCGGGGAGATCGGGGGCCTCGGCCAGCGGCGGAAGCGGTACCTGATGATCGCCCGGAACCCGAAGAAGCTGGCGCCGTTCATCTACCAGCCGCCGAAGCGCCCCTTAAAGACGATCGGCGACGTGATCGGACCCCTGGCGCTTCCGGACGACCCGTCCCTCGGGCCGATGCACCGGCTGCCGCGGCTGAAGTGGCTGACCTGGCTGCGGCTGGCGCTCATCCCCGCCGGCGGGGACTGGCGGGACCTTCAGAAGATCACGCCGGAAGAGTACCGGATCGTTCGTACGGAGTGGGGCACCACGGGGAACGCCCTGACGGTGCAGCCGTGGGACAAGCCAGCGGCTACGGTGACTTCCTCCACGCGCCTTTCTGGGAGCAGCCCCGCGGCCGTGGCGGATCCTCGGCTGAAGGAGAAGACCGGCTACAATGGCTCGCCCGGGCTGTATGGGGTCAACGGGTGGGACGACCCGGCGAAGGCCATCACGGGCGGGATGCGCGTTCCCTGCTCGAACACACCGGCCGCGATCGCGGACCCACGACTGCCCGACTCGAAGGGCGTCTACCCGAACCGGTTCAAGGTGAACCGCTTCGACGAACCGGCGCCGACCATCACCGGAGACACGGACGTCCAGTGCGGAGCGCAGTCGATCGCGGATCCCCGTCTCACCGCCACGGAACCGATCTTCAATCACGCCTACAAGGTGACGAAGTTCGACGAGCCGGCAGGAACGGTCACGAGCGGGGGCCGCCCGAGCAACGGCGGCACCTGCATCGCCGACGTCCGGCTCAAGCACGACCCCCGCCCCGGGGTCTACCGGATCCTCCGGATGGACGAGACGTCGCCCACCATCGTCGGGGCGTCCTCCGTGGGCACGAGCAATGGCCCCCAGGCGGTAGCGGATCATCGGCTCGGGTGCAAGCCGCGCAGCGGAAGCTATGGGGTCCAGCAGTGGGACGAGCCCTCCTCTGCGATCGTGGGCGCCGGAGACATCCACGCCGCGGCCGCGGCAGTTTCCGACCCGCGGATCCCCAGCAACAATGAGCGGCCCGACCCGCCCCCGGTGATCGTCGCCCTCGACGGGACCTGGCACCGGCCGCTGACCACGCTGGAGCTGCTCGCCTTGCAATCCTTCCCGGTCCAATTCGCCGACGGTACCCCCGTGGTGCTGGCGGGGAAGAGCGATTCCCGTTACCGCGAAAGAATCGGAAACGCCGTTCCTCCCGATGCTTCAAAAGGCATCCATGATCAAATTTTATTGGCGTTAGTGCAAAACGCTGTCGGTGAAACGTTCGTCCTCGGAACAACCGACGTATGGGTCCGCAGAGATAAACAGGAGAGGGCGATATGCCTCAACGCTACAAGAAACTGAAGATCAACGGCCGCACGGTTTCGGAGCACCGTTATGTCATGGAACAGGTACTCGGACGGGGACTTTCCCCCAACGAGCTTGTCCACCACAAGAATGGGGATAAATTCGACAACCGTCCCGAAAACCTTGAAGTCCGGATGGCGAAATCGCACTCCGTGCACCACAACCAGAAACATCCGCTGAAGAAAGATTGTGAGGTCTGCGGAAAGGAGTTCACTCCTCATCCGACAAAGCGGGAGCGGGCAAAAACCTGTTCCCCGGAATGCCGCAACCTCCTCCTTTCCAAACTTCTGACGGAGAACCCCGTCATCCCCCCTTGGGCAAAGCTCGATCATGTGAAGGCCGCAGAGATCCGCGCACGGCATGCCGCTGGCGGGATATCGATGCGGAAGCTCGCGCGGGAGTATGGCGTTCACCACAGCGCCATCAGTGCCATCGTCCGAGGTAAGTCGTGGAAGTAATCTCCCGCGGGATCCACGAGCAGATCCTCCTCGCCATGGTCCAGCACCTCGCCGGCGAGACGTACACCCTCGGAACGACGCCGGTGTGGGTGCGGCAGACGGAGGATTTCCGCATCCTCCCCGCCGGGAGGGTCCCCCGTGGGTGACAGGACAAGCGTCGAATGGAGACCGATTCCTTCATGGCCCGGGTATGAAGTAACTGATGAAGGCCAAGTGCGCAATAGCCGTACAAAACGTTCCATCCATCTCCGGCCATCGAAATCCGGGCACCTATATTTCTTGCCTGCGCGAGGCAGGAAGTGCTACGCGCACCGCGCTGTACTTGAGGCATTCGTGGGGCCGTGTCCTTTGGGCATGGAGTCGCGGCATCGTGACGGCAACCCGGAGAATAACCATAAAGGGAACCTCCTGTGGGGAACGCACTTAGAAAACATGGCAGACAAGAAAATGCACGGAAGGCAACCAATCGGCGAGCAGACGGCTTCCCATAAATTATCAGAATCGGATGTCCTGAGAATTCGGGAGATCCACGGAACCAAGCCCCTCCGGGAGATCGCCGCCGAATATGGTGTTTCACATACGGCAATCCGCCGAGCCGCTCTCGGTATCAAGTGGACGCACCTTCAAGGAGGAGCGAATGGGCGATAAGACCGCCATTCCTTGGGCTGACGCTACTTGGTCGCCCATTACCGGTTGCACTCCCGCATCCGCCGGATGTACGAACTGCTACGCCTCCCGTCAGATTTCATCGGGACGAACACCGGCCGTCCATCACACCACTGATTTCGGGCGGATCATGTTCCATCCTGAACGCCTCGACATTCCTCTCCGCTGGAAGAAGCCGCGCAGGATCTTCGTGTGTTCGATGGGGGATTTCTGGCATCCGGACGTGACGCCGATGGCGCGGATGCTCGTTTTCAGGACGATTGAGAAGTGTCCGCAGCACACGTTCATCCTCCTGACGAAGCGGGCAAAGGAGATGCACGAGGACCTGACGAACAACACGATGATGCTGGACTTTCCTCGCCTGCCAAACGTGATCGGGATGGTGACGGCGGAGAACCAAGCGGCGGCCGACGAGCGGATCCTGTGGCTGCTCAAGGTTCCGTTCATGCGGCGCGGAGTGAGCGTGGAACCGATGTTGGGGCCGGTTGTATTAAAGGACTATTGGTTCCCCTGCCCGGAATGCCGAGGACGCGGGTGGTATCTGGAAAGATTTTCCGACAATCACGGGACTCCCTGTAGGCGATGCATCGAGAAAGCCGAGTCCTACGGTATGCGGGTTGCGCCTGGGAATATCGTGAAGGCGAAAGGATGGCTCGATTGGGTAATTGTCGGCGGCGAGTCCGGCCCCGGTGCGCGTCCGATGCACCCGGACTGGCCGCGATCCCTGCGCGATCAATGTCAAGAGGCGGGAGTGCCGTTCTTCTTCAAACAGTGGGGGGAGTGGGGACCGGGGGGTGGAGGACAGTTATATCACCGAAGTTTCAAGGTGCACCAATGGCCGCCCCCAAGCGGGGCAGTCTCGATCCGCATCGGCAAGAAGGCCGCCGGTTGCCTGTTGGACGGCCGCGAGTGGAAGCAATTCCCGGAGGTGAATGGATGAGATCACCGGATTTTGAAGGTTTGTACGGAAGGATGTGGAAGGTGGCAACGCCGTCGGTGCTTCGCAGGCCCGACCGCCGGCTCCACTCGGAAAATCAAAGACATACCGTGGAAACAGGCACTTGGAGGGGGCTCGCGGACCCCCCTCCGGTTCCACGGTTTGACCCGGTTTGGCACGGTTTGACCCGGTTTTCCCTCCTGAAAATGACACAGGAATGACACAAGGAAGGGCCGATCGAACCTGGGGGCATTTACGCGCAAATTCCTGCCTTCCCGCCCGCCCCCTCCTACGCCCCGTCGGAGGTCGGGATCGCGGCGCAGGGACGGCAGGACGTGCGCAGGTGGGGACGAATTATCGTAGAATCGAAGCGGGACGCGCCGGGGGCTGGAATACGACGGGCAGGAGGAGCCGGATGGACGAATGGATCAGCGTCGACGAGAAGAAGCCGAAACTGGAAGATCGGGTGATCGCGTACGCAGACAAGGAGATGTTCACCGCCGACTACTCCAACCTGACGGGCACCGGCCCGGCGTTCTACGAGGTCTGGTCCGGGATCCGGATGGACAACGTGACGCACTGGCGCCCCATGTTGGAGCCGCCGAGTGCGAGGGCGTAAGCTCCTGCCGGTAGTATTACTCTGTCCCCTTGGCTCGCTGTATCAGCAGACCGCGCATCTCCCCGAGCGTCTTGTCGACGTTCTCCAGCCGTTCCTTGATCTCCTGATGATCCTTCCAATTAGGCTCGTGGATGTACGTCTTGATGTCGTCCTTCGTCGCGTATACTCGGGGTACCTCGGCCATGAACAGGTCCACCGTATTATCCTTCCATCGGAACAGTGCGGACACGGAACGCTTCGTGGCCATCCTGTCCCATCCGAGGAGAATGGCCACCAGGGTCGCAAGGGAGCCGATGATCCACCCCACGCCCTGGACGATCAATCCCGGGTCGATGTTGCCGATGCTCTCCTTGTTCATTTCCGCTCCCGTTTCCGCGTGGAATCTGCTACGTTTCCCCCCGGTATCCCGTTGCAGCGGGGTACCCCCCGGGGAGATGCTATACTCCCGGTCTTCCCGGGGCTTACCCTACCGATACCGATCTCTGAACGGCTCCCACCGGATCCGGATCGACCCGGCACCCTTGATCGTACCGTCGATCTCGGTCCACGTCTCCGCCCGGGCCCCGAGGTGGACATTGCCGAGACGCAAGGGGAGCCACGTCGCCTGGAGGTCGACCTGCTTCCCGCCGATCCCGTACCCGCCCTCGAGCTCTATGTGCTTCATCTGCCAGCCCCAGAACTTCTCCCGTTGAGGATCCTGGTAGATCCTGATCGACCCATCCGGAAGGAGGTACGTCCGGGCGTAGGTCTCACCGCGGGACGGAGGGACGACCTGCGTGTCGCCGAGTTGGAGTTGCCGGACGACGTTATCCGCCCCCGCGGCGGGGGGGATCGCCGGGGCCTTCGCCTGCTCCTCGGGGGGGAGTTCGTCGACGGGGGTGGTCAGGACAGGCCGCGTCGTCTGCGTGGGCTTCGGTTTCCCGGCCCTCCCCGCCTTCGCCATCGCGGGGACCTGGTTCCCCTGGTAGACGTTTCCTCCGTCCTGCGTGGCCACCGGGACCAACGACGGGTCCGGCTTCACGAAACGCTTGTGCCATCCCCGCCAGTATCCGACGACACAAATCACGAGCAGCGCGAGCGCCACGAGGTACCGGACACGTGGAATGCGAACACCCTTTACACGGTCTGGAATAGCGTCGTCGGCCTTCTTCTCTAACTGCTCGACCTTCGGCACGATCCAGTCTGAGAGGCGCTTTCGGAGTCCTGGCCACATCGTTCCTCCTACGTCCCGGGGGGCTTCGGTGCCGAGGGATCGGAAGCATCCGGAGGGGGTGTCCCCTTATTCTCGATCGCCTTCTGGATTTCCTTCCCGGCCCACACCATCCCGGCGAAGTACAGGACCCCCTGCGTCACGTCCACCATCACGACCGTTTTCTGCGGGGATGACATCAGGGCTACGTAGATGTTCGCGGCCGTCAGAAGGAAGTAGCAGAGACAGAATGTGGCGAACACCAGGAGCATGATGAGCCGCGTCTGCGAATTGTTGCCCTTGTCGTCTTGGAAAAATCCGTGGCCCATCACACCTTCCCCACTGTGTCCTTCAAGGTTGCGGCGGCAGAGGCGATCCGGATGCCGTGTCGCTTGCCGACGAAGAAGCCCGCGACAAATCCCCCGACAATGAGCGTCAA
>JAKALO010000143.1 GCA_021824125.1 Deltaproteobacteria bacterium
TTTTTCCGTCCAGGGGAAATATCCGTCCAGCCGTATCGCGGAGAGGTCTTCCGAAGAGCCAACCGGTGAAGGGGAGGGGCGGAGGTAATCCCCCCTTCCCGGCGAATCCCCCGGCGGGAACGGCGGGCTTGTCCCGCGCGCCGGCCTCGTATAGCCTTCATGTAATGGGAAAGAAATCCGATTCGAAGTCGCTGAGCACGGGGTTGCCCGGGCTGGACCGGGTGATCCAGGGGCTCCTGCCGGGCGACAACATCGTGTGGCAGGTCGATTCCGTCGAGGATTACCTCCCGTTCGCGGCGCCGTACTGCGACGACGCGATCCGGAAGGGGAAGAAGCTCGTCTACTTCCGCTTCGCCCGCCACCCGGAGCTCGTGGGCGGGGAGAGCGGTGCGGAGGTATATCGTCTGGACCCCGAGGTGGGTTTCGAGACGTTCACCGCCGAGATCCACCGGGTGATCGAGAGGAACGGGCGGGGGACGCACTACCTGTTCGACTGCCTGTCAGAACTCGCCGCCGACTGGTACAGCGACCTGATGCTCGGCAACTTCTTCACGGTGACGTGCCCCTACCTGTACGAGCTGGAGACGATCACCTACTTCGCGCTCTTCCGGGACTGCCACTCGTTCGAGGCGGTCTCCGCCATCCGGGACACGACCCAGGTCCTCGTCGACGTCTTCCGGCACAAGGGGGCCCTGCACGTCCACCCGCTCAAGGTGCACAGCCGGCATTCCCCGACGATGTACCTGCCGCACGCCTGGGAAGACGGGGACGTTTTTCGTCCCCTGACCGAGAGCGCCGTCCTCTCGGAGATGCTCGCGCAGATCACCGAGCAGCGCGTCGACGCCGTCTCGCGCACGCTCGACATGTGGGACCGGAAGTTCCTGCAGGCGCGGGAGATCCTCGAGGAGGTCAAGAGCGGGCTTCGCCCGCGTGAGGAGGCCGTGGAGCTCTTCTCGCGGCTCCTCCGGATGGTGGTGACGAGGGACGAGCGGGTCATCGCGCTGGCCTCGCGGTACCTCGACCTTTCCGACCTGCTGGCCATACGGAAGCGGATGATAGGAACGGGCCTGATCGGCGGGAAGTCCGTGGGCATGCTCCTCTCCCGGGCGATCCTTTCCCGGACGGACGGCCGCTGGCGCGACCGGATGGAGGCCCACGATTCCTTCTACATCGGCTCGGACGTCTTCTACACCTACCTGGTCCGGAACGGGCTGTGGCAGGCGCGTCGGGACCAGAGAAGCACCGGCTCGTTCCTGGACGGGGCGGAAGACGCAAGGAAGAGGATCCTCTCGGGGACCTTCCCCGAGTTCATCCGGGGACGGTTCCTGGCGATGCTGGAGTACTTCGGACAGTCGCCGATCATCGTGCGCTCGAGCAGCCTCCTGGAGGACAGCTTCGGCAACGCATTCACGGGGAAGTACGAGAGCGTATTCTGCCCGAACCAGGGGTCCCCGCAGGAGCGCCTCGCGGCGTTCCTCTCGGCCGTGCAGGTCGTCTACGCGAGCACGATGAGCGAGGAGGCCCTGCTTTACCGGTCCTACCGGGGGCTCCTGGACGGGGACGAGCAGATGGCTATCCTCGTGCAACGGGTTTCCGGGGCCATCCACGGGGAGCTCTTCTACCCGCAGATCGCCGGGGTCGGCCTCTCCTACAACCCGTACGTCTGGAGCAGATACATCGATCCGCGGGCCGGGATGATCCGGATCGTTTTCGGGCTCGGCACCCGCGCGGTCGACAGGGCCGACGACGACTACACGCGCGTCGTCGCCCTGAACTCCCCGCTCCGGCGTCCGGAGGGGGATTTCCACGAGGTGGCGGGGTGCGCCCAGCGTCGCGTGGACGTGCTCGACCTCGGCAGGAACCGGTTCGAGTCCCGCAACATCGACGACGTGGTCAAGGCCAGCCCGGGACTCCCCATCGGGATGTTCGCCGCCCGCACCGAGGCGGTCGGTCCGGTCGCCGGTCCGGCCTCTTCCTCTCACACCGTGCTGACGTTCGACCAGCTGCTCTCCGCGACGCCGTTCGTGGCCGATATGCGCGAGATGCTCGCGATTCTGCGGGACGCCTACGGGAGCCAGGTCGACATCGAGTTCACCGCCAACTTCCTCGACGACGGCAGCTACCGGATCAACCTCGTCCAGTGCCGCCCGCTCCAGGTCAGGGAGGAGAAGGGCGGCATCCTCCCCCTCCCGCGCAGGATCCTCCGGAGAGACACTGTGTTCGAGTCCAGGGGGCCGGTCATCGGGCAGAACTCCCACGCCAGGATCGACCGCCTGATCTACGTGGATCCATCCGCCTACGGGGATATGCCGGTCTCCGAGCGCCACTCGGTGGCGCGCCTCGTCGGGCGGCTCACACACCTCGGGGAGGATGGGCGTCGAAAGGCCATCATGCTCCTGGGCCCGGGCCGGTGGGGGACGAAGATGGCGTCCCTGGGCGTTCCGGTGTCGTTCGCGGAGATCAACACGGTGTCCGTGGTCTGCGAGATCGTAGCCATGGGGAAGAACGTCGCCCCGGACGTGTCGCTGGGGACCCACTTCTTCAACGACCTCGTCGAGTCGGGCATGCTCTACCTCGCGGTCTTCCCGGGCGGCAAGGGGAATTACTTTTCCGGGGGGGTCTTCGAGCGCCTGGAAAACCGCCTTCCCGAATTGCTTCCGGACGACGCCGAATGGTCGGGCGTGGTGCGGGTCGTCGACCTGCCGGAAGAAGGGAGCGGCCGCCTCCTCTACCTGAACGCCGACTCGCTGAAGCAGCGGGCCGTCTGCTACTTCGCCTGATCTACTCGGCGGTACCGGGTCGCCCTTCCCGCGCCGATCCGCTCCAGGAGGTTGAGGGCCACCAGCCGGTTCAGTACCTGCTTGGACGTCTCGCGGGGCAGGTTGAGCCCACCCGCCACCAGGCGGTTTGTGACCTCCCGGTGGCGCTCGAACAGCCCCATCACGGCCGCCTGGTTTCCGGAGAGGCGGTTTTCCTGTGGATTGCCCTCCAATGCGGCCCGCAGTTTGCGCGCCTGGGCCCGAAGCGCGTCGAGGAAGGCGGCCAGCCACGGGGTCATGTCGGGCCGCTGCAGGCACATCGACGACTGGCTCTTGCGCAAAGCGAGGTAATATTCCGCCTTACGTTCCTCTATCGTCTTCTCCAGCGACGCGTACGGCATGTAGGCGTACCCGCGCCGCAGCAGCAGCAGGTTGGTCAGGAGTCGGCTCATCCTCCCGTTCCCCTCCGCGAAAGGATGTATGGCGAGGAACTCGAGGACGAAGCCGGCGGTGACCAACAGGGGGTGGAACTCCCGGGAGCCGAGGCGAGCGTTGGCCCAGCGGACCAGCGCCTCCGTATCCTCCGGGATTTTATCCGGATCCGAGGGCCGCAGCGTGATCGACTCCACGGCCCCGCGGGGAAAGAGCATGGAGCGGTCGGGGCCGGCCCTCCAGGCCCCGCGGCCGGCCGGATCGTTCGAGGAGCGCCTCACGAGGTCCGCATGCATCCGCTGGAGCAGATCCAGCGAGAGCGGGAGTTCCCCGTAGCCGTCGAACACCTCCTTGAGGAGCCGGGCATACGCATGCGCGGGGGAAGGCCGGTTCTCACCCGGGGCGGACGGCGGGGTAGCGGGCCGGGATCCGGAAGGATGCCTCGGGAAGCCGCTCCACTCGACCCGGACCGAGGAGTTCGCGGACCGTACGACCACCTTTTTCGCGAGTCCGCCGAGGGAGGCGGGGGCCGCCCGGAACCGCCCCAGCCACCACCCCTTGAACTCGTCGATCTCGGAGATACGCGAGAGGAGCGCGGGCCACGCGAAGGGCGAAACCGCGCGCAGCCTGGCGTCGAGTCGATCCCCCATAGTCCCTCCCGAAAATATGATTATACCCGATTATACCCGATTCAAACATCTCCTGTTGACGGGCCGGGCGGAATGGGTAGATTCGAGGATGGGGCGGCCCGTAAACCGGGCGCCTGACATCCGACGAGCGGCGAAAGGGAGGGGAACATGGCGTTGACGGAAAGACTCGAGGCGATTTTCCAGGAGGTCATCAAACGCAACCCGGGCGAGGCTGAGTTCCACCAGGCGGTCAAGGAGGTCCTCGAATCGCTTGGCCCGGTCCTGGTCAAGTACCCGGAGTTCGCGGAGGCCAAGGTCATCGAGAGGATCTGCGAGCCGGAGCGGCAGCTCATCTTCCGGGTGCCCTGGCAGGACGACAAGGGTGAGGTCCAGATCAACCGCGGCTTCCGGGTGCAGTTCAACAGCGCGCTGGGGCCGTACAAGGGGGGGTTGCGGTTCCACCCCTCCGTCTACCTGGGCATCATCAAGTTCCTTGGGTTCGAGCAGATCTTCAAGAACTCACTGACGGGCCTGCCGATCGGCGGCGCCAAGGGCGGCTCCGACTTCGAACCCAAGGGGAAGTCCGACGGCGAGGTGATGCGGTTCTGCCAGAGTTTCATGACGGAATTGTGGCGGATCATCGGCGAGCACACCGACGTCCCCGCGGGCGACATCGGGGTCGGGGGGCGCGAGATCGGGTACCTGTTCGGGCAGTACAAGCGGCTGACCAACAAGTTCGAGGCCGGGGTCCTCACCGGCAAGGGGCTGGTCTACGGCGGAAGCCAGGTCCGCACGGAGGCGACCGGGTACGGCTGCACGTACTTCGTGGAAGAGATGCTCAAGGGGAAAAAGAACGGCTTCAAGGGGAAGAAGGTCGTCGTGTCCGGGTCCGGGAACGTCGCGATCTACACGCTCGAGAAGGTGAAGGAGCTCGGTGGAAAGGTCGTCGCGATGAGCGACAGCAACGGGGTCATCGTCGACGAGAAGGGGTGCAACGTCGAGACGGTCAAGCGGCTCAAGGAGATCGAGCGCAGGCGGATCAAGGACTACTGCGAGTACCACAAGCACGCCAAGTATATCCACAACGGGAATATCTGGGACGTCCCCTGCGAAGTGGCGATGCCCTCGGCCACGCAGAACGAGATCACGGGGAAGGACGCAAAGAAGCTCGTGAAGAACGGCTGCATCGCGGTTGGGGAGGGGGCGAACATGCCCACCACGCCGGAGGGGGTCCACGTGTTCCTCTCCGCCGGCGTCCTCTTCGGGCCGGGGAAGGCGGCCAACGCGGGCGGCGTCGCCACCTCGGGGCTCGAGATGCAGCAGAACGCCAGCCGGGAGGCGTGGGGATTCGAGGAGACCGACGCCAAGCTGCACCAGATCATGAAGAACGTCTACCAGCTGTGCTCGGAGGCGGCGGAGGAGTTCGGGTCACCCGGCAACTTCGTGGTGGGGGCCAACATAGCCGGGTTCATCAAGGTCGCCCGCGCGATGATCGCGCACGGGATCGTGTAGCGTTCCGGCCACAGAGAAGCGTCCGTCCTGAAAAGAGGGCCGCGTCCCCACGGACGCGGCCCTCTTCGGCTATCTTCCCTGAACGCTCCGGTCCGCCCCTGCGTAGTGTCCAAGGCAGGTTTCCGGTGCTTCATTCGCGTGCGCCCGGGCTATAATGGGGACGGGCTGCCGGTGGCCCGTACATGCGAAAGCACGGGGATCCGGAAGGAAAGGGGTGGACCATGCTCGTAGGCAGGCGCATGACGAAGGATCCGAAAACGGTCTCCCCGGAAGACACCCTGACCAGGGCCGCCGACATCATGCGGGACGGAA
>JAKALO010000144.1 GCA_021824125.1 Deltaproteobacteria bacterium
ACGCACGTAGTGGCCCTGAGTAAAGAATCTTCGGACGGGGGTTCGACTCCCCCCGCCTCCACCATCCTTCGCTCCTTACCGCAACCGTACTACCGAGGTTTCGGAGCTACGGATGGCAAGCCATCTGCCGCGATATCGGAGCTACGGATGGCAAGCCATCTTGAGTTTTATCCGAGGATGGCGAATCCACCGTAGCTTCAGCGAAGGCGGAAAGCCAGCGGGAGCGAAGGATGACCCTACGTAGCTCGAGCGACCGAAGTTTTTTTGTATAGAGCTCGAGCGAAGTAGGGCACTATCCTTGCGAATTAGGGCATCATCCCCCTCAATAAAGGATGATGCCCATGAAATATGTCTACCTCCTCCAGAGCATAGCCTACCCCGACAAGCGCTATGTGGGTCTTACAGGCGACTTGGAAAAGCGCTTGGCGGATCACAACTCCGGGCGATCCCCCCATACATCTCGGTACATGCCATGGGAAATAGTCGTGTCGGTCCGTTTCGAGGATGATTATCGGGCGGTCCGTTTCGAGCGATATCTAAAAATCGGATCCGGCCACGCGTTCGCATCGAAGCATTTCTGGTAACGATGCGAATCGGGTAGTTTAAGTATCACCTTTCCATCCATCGGAGACTTGCTCCGCATTTTCTGGGTGTTAATGGGTGCGATTTTGGATTACGCCTCGACAATGGATGTAATTGGGTGTATTATTGGTTCCATGATCCGATACGACACTGTCCAAATCACCCCGGAGATCCTGACGTTGATCGCCAGGATAGACGAGTTCAAAGGAGCGTGGCGCGCCTTGGGCACGCTCGCGCCCGATCGGCTGTCGGCCCTGCGCCGCGTCGCAACCATAGAAAGCATCGGTTCGTCCACCCGGATCGAGGGCGGTAAATTGTCCGATCGCGAGGTCGAGCGCCTGTTGTCCAATCTTCAAATCAAGACCTTCACCACCCGCGATGAGCAGGAGGTGGCCGGTTACGCGGAAGTGATGGAGTTGGTGTTTACGTCCTGGCAAGACATCACGTTGACCGAAAACCACATCAAGCAGTTGCATCAGAACCTGCTCGCATGCAGCGAGAAGGATGCCTGGCATCGCGGCAACTACAAGACCGCGTCCAACAGCGTCGTCGCCTTCGATGGGAACGGCGCACAGATCGGCGTCGTATTTCAGACAGCCACGCCTTTCGACACGCCTCGCCTGATGACGGAACTGGTGGCCTGGATGCAGGAGGGACGCACGGTCGGACGCCCGCATCCTTTGTTGATCATCGCCCTGTGGATAGTGGTATTTTTGGAAATCCATCCCTTCCAGGACGGCAACGGCCGACTGTCACGGGTGCTGACCACGCTGCTGCTCTTGCGGGCGGGCTATGCCTATGTGCCATATGGTTCCCTGGAAAGCGTCATCGAACAGAACAAGGAGGCCTACTACCTGGCGCTGCGACAAACCCAGGAAACGATTCGCACCGATGCGCCCGACTGGCAACCGTGGGTGGTGTTCTTCCTGCGGTCGCTGGCCGAACAGGTCAGGCGGCTGGAGAAGAAGGTCGAGCGCGAAAAGCTGGTGTTGGCTTCATTGCCCGAACTCTCGCTTCAAATCGTCGAATTCGCCCGCGAGCACGGTCGCGTCACCATCGGTGAGGTTATCAAACTGACCGGCGCAAGCCGCAATACGCTCAAGCAGCATTTTCGTTCGCTGGTCGAACGTGGAACCCTGAACCGGCATGGCGGCGGACGTGGTGTCTGGTACGAACTTCGCTGATCCGCATGACGCCCGGGTGGGTGGACATCGCCCCTGACACGATGGCTCCCGGTATGATGGGCACTACCAGGTGAGAAATCGGCCGCTGCAGTCAGGGCGACCTCGAACGGTTTATTCATTAAAAAGCGTATACTCATGTATACGTACTTCTGTTTGAAATGGATCGCCTTGCCCTCGTGGAGAACCCCATGGGCGAGGGCGACTCCGGAAGCGATCGCGGTGAGAAAAAAAACCGCAAGTCGGGCTCGGTACATCACCGTTCGCTCCACTGGTATTTTTTCTTCAGCGCCTTGGCGGCAAGAACGATCGAGCGCAGTTTCGCCTCGGCGACTTTTCCTTCCGCCACGGGATTGTCGGCGAACGTGGCGAACCCGCAGTCGGGATTGAGCAGGACCCGCCCGGGGCCGAAGATCCGGATCGCCTCCTCCGCCTTCGCCACGATCTCCTCGACGGATTCCATTCGCTTCGCTTTCTGGTTCACGACTCCCACGCCGATCCGGCGCTCTTCCGGGAGACCTTTCAGCACCTCCATCTCGCCGGCGCGGGGGGTGCACAGCTCCAGGAAGAACGTCCCGACTCCCGCCTCCGCGAGATACGGCAGGAGCGGACGGTAATCCCCGGAAAGCGCCACGGACTCGTCGGTCGTCCAGTTTCCCCGGCAGATGTGGACCGCCGTCCGCGATGCGGGAGACCCCGCAACGACCCGGTTCAGGAGATCACCGGCGAAAGCAAGTTCATGGGGGGCGTCCTTCTTCTCGCTCAACGCTCCGCACATGAAGCTGCGGCTCTTCTTCGCTCCCGTGAAGACGACCTCGGTCAGGACCGGTTCGTCGAACTGCACGATGGAAGCCCCGGCCGCGAGAAGAAACCGCAGCTCCTCCCGCAGCACGCGCACGATGTCGTCCGCGAGGCTCTCCCGCGAATCGTACGCGCGGTCCGAGACGCATTCCAGCCACATCGTCCGGGTGAGAAGATACGGCCCCGGGAGCGCCACCTTGACCGGTTTGTCCGTCACCGTCCTCGCAAACTTCAACTCGTGGACCGCCAGCGGCCGGCTCCGGCCCAGAGGCCCGAAGACCGCCGGATGGCGCACTTCCCTCGCGGGGACGTCGAGCGCCCGAAGCTCCTTCTCGAATTTTGCGGGGTCGTCCACGAGCGGGAACAGGTCGGTCAAGGGGATGAGCTGACAGTTGTCCAGCAGCCCGCCCACGAAGCTTGCGTAGCTGTCTCGGCGCTGTTCCCCGTCGGTGACGATGTCGACACCCGCGCGATGCTGGGCGGAGACGGCAAGGCGGACCGCATCGTCGGCCGTGGCCTGGAACTCCGCCTCGGACAACCGCCCTTCCAGGTGCTCGTGGACCGCCCGGAGCATCCAGGACGGCCGGGGCCAGCTTCCGATCCCCATGACGGAAAGCGGAGGGATCTCCGGTACCGGTACCGGATCGGGAAGAGTCTCCGGAATCCGGACCGGGACGACGGCCTGCGACGGGACGGCGTGACTCCCGGAAACCGGCGGCCCGGCTGGGGAACGTTCCCGAAGGGCTCCCTTGCACACGAGGAAACTTGCTTGCGCTCCCTCCCGGGTCCACGACACCAGTTCGTTCCCAGTCATCCGGCACCAGGAGGGAAGGTCTTCCGCCACGGATGAATCGGTGGAGAGGATCTCCAGCAGCCCCCCCCGGTCCAGCGGGTCGATATGCTTCCGGATCAGGAGCAGCAGGCCGCTCCCGCAATCCAGGTTTCCCCCGTCGAAGCGGACATCGGGCTCGAAGGGATGGCGATCCACCGGTTTCATGTCCGGATCGCGATCAGAACGAAATGCAGGGCGCCCCGTCCCCGAGAAACTCGACGAGCTTCGCGCCGCCGACGATCGTCGCACCCTCCACGAGATTCCCCTCGTCCAACCTCCTTTTCTTGAAGCACGGGGAGCAGACGTAGATCTTTCCGCCGGCTTTTACGAAGTTGCCCATCAGGTCCCGAAGCGGAGCGAACCCCTCCTCGTGGACGTCTTCCGCATAACCCTTGACGGCCAGCCGGACCCCTTCCGTGCTAAGAAAAACGAGGCTCTCCTTCTCGGACGCCGCGGCCGCATTTGCCACGACGAACGCAACGGTGGCCTTGTCGGCGTCATTCTTCGCGAACGTGAGACTGACGCAGAGCTTTCCCGCCATGATCTACTCCTCCCTTCGACGAATCAGGTATGTTGGATGCCCGCTTTCCACAAGCCCGTGTCCCGTCAGGCGGCACCATGCCGGCAGGTCCTCCCTGGCTCCGGGGTCCCGTGCCGTCAATTTCAACAGCTCCCCCGGTTTCATCGCGTTGAGCCGGAGACGCAGCTCCATGACCAGGTCCCCGCACCCGGAATCCCCCGCGTCCCACTCGACGGCGACGTCTCCGGCGACTCCGCGGCCGCCTTCGCCCATTCGGATTCCCCTCCCCGTAGCGGCATCGGATCCGCGGTCATCCCCGGCTGGCCAGAGACAACCCGGAGTCACCGCGGCGCGGAATCCCTCTTGTTCGCTGGCGGACAACCACCCGTTCCTGCAGCATTCCCGCTCCAGGATGTACGCAAGCATTCGGTCCCGAAACCCCTCCCGATCGCCCTTTCGTTCTTTGGCCAGGCATCCAAGGCAGTGGGGGGTACTCCCGTATCCCATCGCGATGCAAACGACGGCTTCGTGTCCGCAGATCGGACGGGAACATACCCGGCAGGGAGTCCCCCGCATACGCTCGACGCCAAGGAGCACCGTATTCGTGCGACGTGTTTCCCCGTTCTCGGGATTCGACCCCACAGGAGAATCTTCCCTGCTCCGAGTGATTGGCATTTCGATCTCCTACGAGGATCTGCATCCAAGTATTCCGGTTTGACCGCGCGAAATCAAATGGATATAAATCATAATCACGATAAGATATATCGGTAATTACGATGGGGGATCAATGAACCTCAAGCAGTTCGAAGTCTTTCTCTCTATAGTGGACCACGGGAGTTTCTCAAAGGCGGCACAGGCCGTCCACGTGACCCAGTCCACCGTCAGCCAGCACATCGCCGCCCTGGAGGAACAGCTCGGAGCGAAACTCCTTGACCGGTCCGCCAAGGGGATCCTGCCCACGGAAAGCGGGAAGGTCCTCCTGAAGCACGTTCGAAAGATCGTTGGGGAAACGCGGGAGATCCCGCTGGCGATGAAGCGACTTGCGGGGCTTGAGGACGTGATCCTGACCATCGGGGCGAGCAACATCCCGGGAAACTATTTACTCCCGGAGGCCATGCCTTTCTTCCTGGATCAATACCCGAGAGTCGCAATCTCCGTCATCCAGGGTGATAGCAGGGAAACCGTGGAACGGGTGAAACTGGAACAGGTCGAGATCGGGGTCGTCGGAACCCGTTATGAAGATAAGGATGTCCTCTTCACTCCTCTTGGGCAGGATGTCCTCGTACTGGCGGCGGGCCGGAAGCGTGGCCGCCAAAGAGGAAAATCCATCACGCTCGACGAACTGACGACGGAGCCGTACATTTCCCGCGAGCCCGGTTCGGGAACGCGGAAGACGGTCCAGGAAGCACTGACTCGCGTCGGCGCCGGCCCATTGAATGTCCGCGTTTGCCTGGGCAGCAACGAGGCCATCAAACAGGCCGTGATCCACGGGATCGGAGTCTCCTTCCTCTCGGAAACGGCGATCCGCAGGGAAATCGCACGGAAGGAACTTGCTGCCGTATCCGTCACGGGCCTTGAGATCTCACGCAGCTTCTACATCGTCAGCCGTTTTCGGAGAGAGTTATCCCCTCAGGCCGGTGCGTTCAAGAGCACGCTATTGGAAATCCACCGAAGAAGGGGAGGTCGG
>JAKALO010000145.1 GCA_021824125.1 Deltaproteobacteria bacterium
ACCATGGGGGGAAGCTGGAGCTGGTGGGCTCGCTCCTCGGTGAGGCTCAGGCAGATCAGCCCCCTGCCGTAACGGGCCATGAAGTTGATCGCTTCGGGAGTGACGTGCTCCGCCGCAAGCGTGAGATCCCCTTCGTTCTCGCGGTCCTCGTCGTCGACGAGGATCACCATTTTCCCTGAGCGGATGTCCTCGAGCGCTTCCTCGATCCTTTCGAGCGTCATCTCCATGCGGCCTTTCACGCGAACCCGTGTTTTTTCAGGAAGTCCCTGGAGACGCCGGAATCCTTCCGTTCCAGGAACCG
Source organism: Deltaproteobacteria bacterium (assembly GCA_021824125.1). GTDB lineage: Bacteria > Desulfobacterota > Deferrimicrobia > Deferrimicrobiales > Deferrimicrobiaceae > JAKALO01. The sequence goes on from JAKALO010000145.1 coordinate 302, forward strand.
TAGCACGTACTTTCCGACGATGTCCGTCTCCACGTTCACCATGTCCCCCGGCCTGGCTCCGCCGAGCGTAGTCCGGTCCAAAGTGAACGGGACCAGGGCCACCTCGAATCCATCCGGATGGACCGCACTCACCGTGAGGCTCACGCCGTCAAGCGCCACGGACCCCTTGAAAACCAGGTGTTTCATTATAGATGGATCGGCTCCCATATGGAATACCCGGGAATCCCCCGAGTGCCGGATTTCCCGAACCTTTCCGGTGCCGTCCACATGGCCGTACACCAGGTGCCCGTCGAGCCGCCCCGAAATCGCCATCGCCCGCTCCAGGTTGACCCGGGAGCCCGGCTTCAGGGAACGGAACGTCGTTCGGGCAAGCGTCTCCGCGGAAACGTCCGCCGAAAAACGCCCCGCCCCCTTCGAAGTCACGGTCAGGCAGGCGCCCGATACGCATATCGAGTCCCCCGTCCGGATCTCCTCCAAAGGCAAACCGGCGGTAACCGTAAGAACGGCTCCCGTCCCCTTCTGCGCGAAGGAGACGACCGTTCCGACTTCCTCGATGATGCCGGTGAACATTTAACCTCCCGCCGTCCGGATCCTTCTCACCTGCGGCGGCTCCGCCGTGACCATCAGGTCGTCGCCCACGCGGCGGACCCCTGTAATCTCGAGCCTCCGCCCACCCGCCACTTTGCGCGCGCGATACCCAACGAAGGCGCGGACCCCTTCCCCGAGCAGCAGCGGCGCGACGAAGAAAACGTAGCGGTCCACGGCGCCGGCCGCCGCCAGCCATCCCGCGGTCTTTCCGCCGCCCTCAACCAGCAGGGAGACGATCCCTTCCTTCCCGAGGGCCCGCAGGAATACGGACGCGGGTATGCGCCCCGCCCGGGACGGGAGCCGGATCACTTTCGCCCCCAGGGAAACCGCGCGCCGCACGTCGCGCTCCGGAACCCCCCTCGGGCACGCGAAGACCACCTTCCCTTTCCCGCCCCGGAAGATCCGGCTGCCCGACACGCCCGACAGGCTCGATGTGAGGATAACACGGACGGGATTCCTTCCTCCCTGAACGCGTGACGTCAACCGTGGGTCGTCACGACGGAACGTCTCGCCGCCGACCAGGACGGCGTCCGCCGCGGACCTCATCCGGTGGACCACCGCCCGGGACTTTTCGCAGCTGACCCACCGGGAATCCCCGCCTGCCGCCGCGATCTGCCCGTCCAGCGTCACCGCCATTTTCAGCGTTACGTACGGCTTCCCGGAAACGATCCACTTGAGGTACGAAAGGTTCAACGCGCGGGCCTCTTCACCGAGGAGCCCGTCGACGACCGTCAGACCCGCCTTGCGGAGCGCCGACAGCCCTTTTCCCGCCACGAGGGGGTTCGGGTCCGACATCGCCGCCGCGACCCGCCTCACCCCGGACGACAGGATCGTTTCCGTGCAGGGCCCGGTGCGCCCGGCGTGGCAGCACGGCTCCAGGGTCACGTACAGGTCCGCCCCCCTGGCTGCGGCGCCGGCGTCGCGGATGGCCTCCACCTCCGCGTGCGGCATCCCGGCGGCACGGTGGTATCCACGCCCGACGACCTTCCCTCCACGGACCAGCACGGCCCCGACTGCCGGGTTCGGCGAGGTGCGGCCGACCCCCTTCCGGGCGAGCCGGATGGCCATCCGCATGAACTCCATCGAGGGAAATGGCGTCGACACGGCCGTCACTACGGCTTCGGGGGGCGGTCGGTCGGCTCGGTGATGAGCGTCTTGATCTCCTCGACGAACTGGCTCAGGTCCTTGAACTGCCGGTAGACCGAGGCGAAGCGTACGTATGCCACGTCGTCGAGCTTCAGGAGCTCGGCCATGACGCGCCCGCCGATTTCCACCGAGGAGATCTCCTTCTCCCCCGACGCCTGGAACTCGCCTTCCAGCGTGTCCACGACCTTCTGGATGACCGCGTAGCCGATGGGCCTCTTCTCGCACGCCTTGAGGATGCCGGTGAGGATTTTCTGGCGGTCGAACGGTTCCCGGCGGCCGTCCCGCTTTACGACGAGGGGCAGCTCCTCCTCGACACGTTCGTAGGTGGTGAACCGCTTGCGGCAGGAAAGGCACTCGCGCCGCCTCCGGATCACGTCCCCCTCCTTGCCCGCGCGGGAGTCGACGACCTTGTTGTCGACGTGTCCGCACCACGGGCACTTCACGGGGCGCGCTCCCCCACGCGGACCAGCTCCATACCCACCTCGCCCAGCATCTCCTCCGTGAGGGAATCGGCGTACCCGTCTAGGTAGACTATCCGCCGGACCCCGGCGTTGATCAGCATCTTCGCGCAGATGATGCACGGAAGGGTCGTGCAGTAGAGGACGGCCTCCCGGATCGATACGCCGTGGAACGCCGCCTGGATGATCGCGTTCTGCTCCGCGTGGAGGCCCCTGCACAGCTCGTGGCGCTCCCCCGAGGGGACGTTGAGCCTTTCCCTGAGGCACCCCGTCGCCTCGCAGTGGGTTACCCCGGACGGTACGCCGTTGTACCCGGTCGAAAGCACCCGCCGGTCCTTCACCAGGACCGCACCGACCGCGCGCCGGAGGCAGGAGGATCGCCGGGACGCCAACTTCGCCATGTCCATGAAGTAGGTGTCCCAGTCCGGACGGACGCGCGTGGCGGTCGTCACCGTTCAGCCCTTCGAGTAGGTTTCCAGGTGGTCCTGGTAGAGGGGGAAGTCATTGCAGATCTCCCGCACGGAGGCCGCCACGCGCTTCGCGGTCGCCTCGTCGGACGAAGCTTCGAGGATGTCGGCGATCAAGCCGCCGATCCGTTCCATCTCGGGCTCCTTCATCCCGCGCGAGGTGATCGCCGGGGTTCCGGCCCGGATGCCGCTGGTCACGAACGGGCTGCGGGTCTCGAAGGGAACCGTGTTCTTGTTCACGGTGATCCCGACCCGCTCGAGCGCGTCCTGGGCGTCTCTCCCCGTAAGGGGGGTGTCCTTAAGGTTCACAAGGAAGAGGTGGTTGTCCGTCCCGCCCGAAACGAGGCGGTGGCCGCGCTTCGCGATCGCATCCGCCATGGCCTTCGCGTTCCGGATTATCTGCGCCTGGTATTCCTTGAAACCCGGGCTCATCGCCTCCTTGAGCGCCACCGCCTTGGCCGCGATGACGTGCATGAGCGGTCCGCCCTGGATGCCCGGGAAGATGGCGGAGTTCAGTTTTTTCGCCATGGCCTCGCGGCACAGGATCATCCCGGCCCGTGGGCCGCGCAGCGTCTTGTGCGTGGTCGTTGTGACGAACTCGCAGTAGGGCACGGGGTTCGGGTGGAGGCCGACCGCCACGAGGCCCGCAACGTGGGCGATGTCCGCCATAAGCATGGTCCCCGCCTCGTCGGCGATCTTCCGGAAGGCGGCGAAGTCGATGAACCTCGGGTAAGCGGACGCTCCGATGACGATCAGCTTCGGGCGATGCTCGAGGGTGAGCGACCGGACCTGGTCGTAGTCGATCGTCTCGGTGTCCTCGCGCACCCCGTACGGCACCACGTTGTAAAGCCTCCCGGAGAAGTTGACCGGGCTTCCGTGCGTGAGGTGCCCGCCGTGCGACAGGTTCATCCCCAGGATGGTATCCCCCGGCTCCAGGACGGACATGTATACCGCCATGTTCGCCTGGGAACCGGAATGCGGCTGGACGTTCGCGTGTTCCGCCCCGAAGAGCGCCTTGGCCCGCTCTATGGCGAGGCTCTCCGCCTGGTCGACGAATTCGCACCCCCCGTAATACCGCTTCCCGGGGTACCCTTCCGCGTACTTGTTCGTCAGGACGGAGCCCGTCGCCTCCAGCACCGCGTCGCTCACGAAATTCTCGGAAGGAATCAGCTCAAGGCCGTAGGCCTGCCGCTCCGTTTCCCTGCGTATGACCTCGTATATCTCGGGATCCACCGTCTTGAGGCTGGACATTCGCTCGTCGCTCCTTTCCTATGGTCCGGTACGGCAGACGCGTTTCTCGATGCCGCGGATCTTCCTGACCCTGCGCTCGTGCCGGCCCTTCTCGAACTGTTCCGAGAGAAAGATCCCGAGGCGGTCCGCCGCTGCGTCCGCCTTCATCGTCCTGGCACCGAAGATCGCTATGTTGGCGTCGTTGTGCATGCGCGAATACCTCGCGGCGTACTCGTCGTAAAGAATCGCCGCGCGGACGTTCGGGAACTTGTTCGCCGAGATCGACATCCCGATCCCGGTCCCGCACACCAGGACGCCGAATTTCGCCGTCCCGTTGGACACCCGCAGGGCGACGGCCTCAGCGTAATCGGGGTAATCCACCGGGTCGATCGTGCCGGGCCCGAGATCCTCCACCGCAAATCCCCACCCCGACAGCGCGTCCACGAGGGTTTTTTTCATCTCCACCCCCGCGTGGTCCGAGGCGATCGCAACCGGAATCGCGTTCCCGCCCATCCATCTACCCCCCGAATCGCCCGAATAGCAGGCACGAGTTGGTGCCTCCGAAACCGAAGGAGTTCGACAGCGCGTAGCGGATGTCCTTCTTCCGCGTCGTGTTCGGAACGTAGTCGAGGTCGCACTCGGGGTCCGGCGTCGTGTAGTTGATCGTCGGCGGGACGACGCCGTCGCGGATGGCAAGGACCGAGAACATGCTCTCGATCGCGCCCGCCGCGCCGAGCAGGTGGCCGGTCATCGACTTCGTGGAACTGACCATCAGCTTTTTCGCGTGCTCCCCGAATACGGTCCTGATCGCCATCGTCTCGTAGAGGTCGTTGTACGGCGTGGAGGTTCCGTGCGCGTTGACGTACTCGACGTCCTCCGGGTTCACCCGCGCGTCGGCGAGCGCGGCCCGCATGCAGCGCACCGCGCCTTCCCCTCCGGGCGCGGGAGCGGTCACGTGGTAGGCGTCGGCGGAGGCGCCGTAGCCGCAAAGCTCCGCGTATATCCTGGCCCCCCGCCGCCTCGCGAACTCCATTTCCTCGAGTATCAGGATGGCGGCGCCTTCCCCCATCACGAACCCGTCGCGATCCTTGTCGAACGGCCTGGACGCGCCGGCGGGGTCGTCGTTGCGGGTGGACAGCGCCTTCATCGCGCAGAACCCCCCGAGTCCCATCGGGGTGATGGTGGCCTCGGTGCCCCCCGAGATGACCACGTCGCAGGTTCCCCGGCGGATCGCCTCGAACGCCTCCCCGATCGCGTGGCTCGACGCCGCGCAGGCCGTGGTGGTCGTGATGTTCGGCCCCTTGGCCCCGTATTTCATCGCGATGTGCCCGGCGGCAAGGTTG
>JAKALO010000146.1 GCA_021824125.1 Deltaproteobacteria bacterium
AGGCCGGTGTAGACGATCTCGGCGTCGACGCCCAGTTCCTTCCCCGACAGCCGGATCATGTTCTTCGCCAGGTCCACGATCTTGACCGGCTCCCCCATGTCGAGGACGAACACCTCGCCGCCCGCGCCCATCGCGCCAGCCTGCAGGATCAGCCCCGCGGCCTCGGGGATCAGCATGAAATACCGCGACGCGTCCGGATCGGTGATCGTGAGCTTCCCGGTCGTCTCCATCTGCCTCCGGAAGATGGGGATGACGCTGCCCACGCTGTCCAGCACATTTCCGAACCGGACGGCGACGAACGCGGTTTCCTTCCCGCTCCCGTTCATGCCCTGGACGATCAGCTCGGCCACGCGCTTGGTCGCCCCCATCACGTTCGTCGGCCGGACCGCCTTGTCCGAGGAGACGAGGACGAACCGGTCGACGCCGTATTCCGCGGCGGCCTCGGCCACGATGCGCGTCCCCAGCACGTTGTTTTTCACCGCCTCGACGGGGTGCGCCTCCATCACGGGGACGTGCTTGTAGGCTGCCGCGTGGTAGATGACCGTGGGCATGTTCGCCGCGACGATTTCCCTGACCCGCCGCCGGTCTCGCACGTCGCCGATCACCGGCACGATCAGGACCTTGGGGAACGTCTCCCGCATCTCGTGCTCCAGGTCGAACAGCGGGGTTTCCGCGATATCGAACATCACGAGGCGCCCGGGGGAAAGCTTCGCCAACTGCCGGCACAGCTCCGATCCGATAGACCCGGCCGCGCCCGTCACCATCACGGTGTTCCCCGTGATCTCGCGCCGCAGGAGCTCCGTGTCGAGACCCACCTGCTCGCGGCCCAGGAGGTCCTCGAGGTTCACGTTGCGGAGCAGCTTCACGCTGACCGTCCCGTCGATCAACTCCCCCACGCCGGGCAGGATCCGGAACCGGGCGGGTAGATCCCGGCAATGCTCTATTATCCCGCGCACCACCGGGGGCGAAGCCGACGGGATGGCGATGATGATCTCTTCGACGTCGTGCTTGCGACAGATCTCCTCGATCTTTCCGTGGTCCCCCAGCACTCTCAGCCCGTGGATACGGGTGCCGATCTTGGCCTTGTCGTCGTCGATGAAACCCACCGCGACCATCCCCAACGTCTGATTCTCCCGGATCTCCCGGGAGATCATCTGGCCGGCGGCCCCCGCCCCGACGATCAGGACGTTCCGGTCGGAATCCCGCCTGCGGCGCCCGAAAGTCTCGCGGCCCGCACGGATCATGAACCGTGCGGACATCACCAGGAGCAAGGTGTTCCCGAAGTCGATGAGATAGATCGACCGCGGGACGTAAAACGGTCCCCAAAACAGGATGGCCGTACCGGCATACAGGGCCGACCCCAGCGCGCAACCGGAAGCGATCGGGAGCACGTCCCGGATCGACACGTACCGCCACCATCCGCCGAACAGCCCGAAGGCGAGGAAACCGAGCGCCTTGGCGACCAGCAGGACCGGGAGGGTCTCCCTGATCACCGGGAAGTATTGCCGGGGAATGTGGAAGTCGAAGCGTATGTAGTAGGCCAGGAAGTTGGCGAAGACGAAGATCGCCATATGGAGGAGGAACTTCACGATCCCCCTGTAGCGAATCGCCGCTTCCACCGGCAAAGAAAGATATTCGGTTGTCTTCTGCCGGAAATCCTTCAAACGTCTTTCCTCCGGTGCGGGTTCAATGCGGCGGGCTACTTTTCGACCTCGCGGATCAGCCGATCGAGAGCGACGCCGAACCTGCGATGGGCGGATTTGAATGCACGAAGGGCATCAGGCATCCTCGAATCCACCAGGTTGAGCTTCCCGGTATCCAGTTCGCCCTGGTAGATATTCCGGAAGACGTGCCGGAAGGCCCTCAGTTCATCGATCAGGGGCACATCCCGGGTTTCCAGCAAGGCCGGGCGCACCCCCTCAATCTCCAGGGACATTCTTTTTACCAGGTCCTTATGCCAGCGGTCCCGCTCGATGGCGTTCTCGAATCCTTTCGCCACGCACAGGAAGTAGTTTTCCATCAGGCTGTAGGTGTTGACGATCGTGTAGGCAAGCCCGGCAAAATCGAGTTCGTCGGGCTCGATTCTTTTCAGTTTCGCCTTGGCCTTATTATATTTCCCTTCGAGCGCTTCAAGAATTTTCATGTCGGCATCGAGTTCGGCTTTCAGGGTCCGGAGTCGCTCACTTTTCATAGAGGACCACTCCGTCGCGGGCGATCGACGACTTGATCCTGTCGTCGGCCACCGCAAGGTCGACGACATCCACCATGAACGGACTATCCAGGGCCCGCGCGACGAGAGCCAGGTATCTTTCCTTCGAGCAGGACACCGCAAGGTCGATATCGAAACCGATGGACGTCGCATCTTTTCTGGCCAGTGAACCGAAAAGGACGATTTTTTCGATGGCCGGATCCAGAGCCCGAAATTCACCGACAAGGCGATCCACCTCGGCCATGGCCGATTCGACGCGCACGGCCACGGCCGCACGCGTCTCGCACTCCCGGCGTTTCACGGATTCCGCCATCTTTTTTATCTTTACCGCAGGTACCGTCATCGCCTCACACCTGCCCGATCGATGATATCGGTAGTGTACCGTTTTCCCGGCGGGCTGGAAACAGCCCGTCCGGGGACCGGCATAATCCCGCCGCCCGAGTTCTTGGCAACATCCCGGTTCCGGGGGATTGGAGTTTTTAAGAACGTCCCTGTTTTTGAGGATGCAACTTCTCCTTGAGGGAAACCAGGACTCCCGCCGAGACAAAACCTCCTAAAACTACCGCCACGGCTACGATTTTCCAAACAAAGGAGGAGGCAAGAACGAACACGGCGGCCAGGCACGAAACCGCGACGGATGCCATTTCCAGCCCCGTCACCTTCGCGTGGGACATTCCCAGGTCCGTCATCCTCTGGTAGAAATGGCTCCGGTGGGCCTCGTACCACTTCTCCCCGCGAACCACTCGCCGGAGCAGGGTGAACGTCGTGTCCAGGATGAAGTTGGCGAACGGCAGCACGAGGACAAGGTACGGAACCGGCGTAGCGAGCGCCGCTACCACGGACTGCATCCCGTAGAACGCCCCTAAGAACCCGCTTCCCGCGTCCCCCATGAATACCCGCGCGGGCGGCCAGTTGTGGACGAGGAACCCCATCGACGCGGCCGCGATGAACAGGTTCGCCGCCGCCCAGCCGGTCTCCCCGTACCAGGCGAAGACCAGGAAGAAAAAGGAGGAGGCGAGGGCCGCTTCGCCCCCAGCTATCCCGTCGATCCCGTCCATGAAGTTGTAGAGGTTGAGCATCCACACCGACCAGATCGCCCCGGCGAGGACAAGAACGGCTTTCGGGAGAGCCGCGCCGGCGAGCGCCATTTCCGGAATCGGGACGGCGAACGACCACAGCAGGGAAACCGCCGCGACGAACTGGACCAGGAAGCGGAACAGCGGGGAGAGGCCAGAGAAGTCGTCCCAGAAGCCGATGACAGACATCACGAGGGCGAACAGGAACACGGACGGCAATCCCCGGATCGAAAGGGCTTCGCCGGCCGCGAGAAAAAACCAGCACCCGAACATCGCCACGGCCGCCCCGACCATGGGGACCCCGCCCATCCTCGGAGTGGGAACCGCGTGGGAACTGCGTTCGTTCGGTACATCCACCACGCCGACACGCTGCGCCAGCCGGATGGAATACCAAACCCCGGCGGCTGAGACTGCGAGGGACGCGGCCGCAAGGCCCAACGTCAGTGCGCCGAATCCAGGTACCACCGGACGGTCCTTGCGATGCCTTCCTCGAGGGAATGGGGGGGCGTAAATCCGAATTCCTTTTCAAACCTCGCTGAACTGACACGGAACGAACCGGCGACCTTCTGGAAATCTTCCGACAGAACCCCACCCAAACGAACCGCCAATTCCGGTATGGACAGGAACCGCGGCGTTTTTCCCAACTCGCGGCAGATCGCGGAGTAGACGGCTCGGGTGGAGCAGTCTTCCTTGTCTTTTACTATGCAGGTCGATACCCCGGCAGGCGGGTTCTTCAATACCGCCATGATTCCAGCCACGACGTTTTCCACGTAAACCATGCTACGGAGGTTATCCGGTTGGAATAGCGGGAAAGGAAATCCCCTGTCCGCCCATCGGATCATGCGGGGGAGATTCCCCTTGTTGCGCGGGCCATAGGCCATCGGCAGGCGCAGAATAACCGCCCGCATACCCGTTCGTGTCGCCTCCGCACGCACAACCTCTTCCGATTCCAGCTTGCTGATCCCGTAGGGGGTCTTCGGCGCGCATGGGCTCTCTTCATCCAGAATGTTTTTGGATTCCTCCCCCATCGCTTTCACGGAACTCAGGTGGACGAAACATTTCACGCCGGATGAGGACGCCGCCCGGACCACGTTCCGCGTCCCCTCGACGTTCACGCGGCGGTACTCCGCCAATGGATCTCTGGCCGTCTCCTTCAGAACATGATTGCGGGCCGCGAGGTGGACAACCGAATCGGCGCCGGCGAACGCTTCCGATATCCCGGCGGCGGCGGAAATATCCGCTTCGAACATCTTTGTGCCCGATACGGCCTTCTCCATTCCCGGCTCGACGATACTTGTGACTTCATGATCGGAACGCAGCAGCGCGGGAACAAGGTGGGAACCGATAAAACCCGTGCTTCCAGTAACGGCAACTTTCAATGGTCTTTCGCCAGGACCTTTTGGTAAGCGGCAAGCCCCTCCGCGGCCGAATATTTTTCTTCCAGAGCTCGGCGGGCTGCTGCTCCCATTTGGATTCTGCCTTCCTTGTCCCGATAGAGCGAGAGGATGCTGTCACACAGACTCTTGCGATCCCCCGGGGGGATTACATATCCAATCCCCTCCTTAGCTACCATACGAGCAACTTCCCCGTCTTCGGCGCCTTGATAAATGATGGGGCGGCCCGCAGCCATTATCCCGTATGCTTTGCTCGGCACCACGAGCCCCTCAAAACCATTTCGCAGGGAGATGTAATGGACGTCCCCCGCCGAAAGACTATGAGCGAGATCGGATGCATCCTGGTACGGCTTTATGAGCACATTGGCAAGTCTCTTTGACGCAACTGCCTTTTCCACTTCCTTCAACCGTATCCCACCCCCGATTACCAGGAACCGTATATCATCGTGATCCGACAAAATATCCGCAACTGCCAGCAGATCGTCGAAGGAATGGGATACACCGAGGTTCCCGGAATATTCGATGACGAACTTCCCATCGATGCCCCACTCACGCCGGAAACGGTTTTCCACGTGTGGAACCGGATGGATTTTCCCCGGGTCAGCCCAATTCCGGATCGTCACAATTTTTTCCGGACATGCGCCTTCCCGAATCACGACATCCTTCATGTCCTCTCCAAGGACCACCACCACATCCGCCGCCCTGAGAGGCACGCGGGCGATCCTGCCCA
>JAKALO010000147.1 GCA_021824125.1 Deltaproteobacteria bacterium
GTTCAGCAAGTACCCCTTCGCCATCTCGGAAAGCACCGTCCCCTCGGGCTTCCCTTTCCCGGGGGCCTGGATTATCGCCTCGTGCAGGTTCGGGTCGAACATCGCACCTTCCGTCGAAATCTGCTCCAGCCCGAACTTGCGCAGCTCCGCAAGAAACTGGTCGTACGTCAGTCGAACCCCCGCCAGGAGTCCCTCGTCCACCCCCGCCGCGCCGGCCTGGGACATCGCCCGCTCCAGGTTGTCCAGAAACGGCAGGATGGCGCGGAGCAGGCGCTCGTTCCCGAAGGAGACCAGGGCCTCCTTCTCCCGCGTCGCCCGTTTCCGGTAGTTGTCGAACTCCGCGGCCAGGTAGGCCAGGCGGCTCCTTGCCTCATCAAGCTCCGTGGAAACGTCCCCGGGGGAGCAGGTCTCCTTTTCCGCGGCGTCGTCCCTTGCGGCGAACCCGTCCTCGCCGTCGGCCGTTTCCCGCGCGAGGTCCTTTTCCTTATCCTCCATCACGATGCCCTCTCCTGCCGGTTCTTTGGGTGATCCATGGATAAAAAGAGTGCGGCTTATCGGTGCCCGAGGACGGAACTTATGAGCTTGGCGGAGTATTCCACCAACGGGATGACCCGGGAGTAATCCATGCGGACCGGGCCGATCAGCCCGATGCTGCCGACCCTCGAGTCTCCCTGGCGGTAACCGGAGGCCACCACCGAGATGTCGGGGAGCCCCTCCACGGGGTTCTCCGAACCGATCGAGACCTGGATGGCGCCGTCCTCGAGCGCCCGGTCGAGCAGCCGGACGATGACGCTCTTCTCCTCGAACGCCCGCAGGATCCGCTTGAGCTTTTGCACGTCCTCGGCGAACTCCGGCTGCTCCAGGATGTTCGCCCTGCCCTCTACGTAAACCTCCGTGGGGCTGCCCTCTTCGAGCGCCCTGGCGCCCATCTGAAGGGCCCGCCGCATCAGCCGGTCGTACCGCGCCTTCTCCCTTTTCATCTCATGCAGGATCTTGACACGCAACTGCTGCAGGGAAATCCCGGAGGCCAGCTCGCCCAGGTAATTGTTGATCTTTTGCATCTCGTCGCCCGAAAGTCCCCCTTCCCCTTCGATGAGCCGGTGTTCGACCCACCCCGCCTGCGTGACCGCGACGAGCAGTATCCTGCCGCTGCCCGCGGGCACCAGGCTCAGGGAGCGCAGCGGCTGGCTCGAAAGCCGCGTGAGGACCACGACGCACGCCTGCCCGGAGAGGGTCGAAACGAGGCGGCTCACCTGCCGCAACAGCTCCTCGGAGGAAAAAGCCGCATCCCCCGCCATTTTCTGCAGCTGGTCGCGCTCGGGCCGGGCCAGCTTCCGCAGCTCCAGGAGGTAGTCGACGTAATACCGGAACCCCGTCCCGGTGGGGACGCGCCCGGCGGACGTGTGCGGCTGCGCAAGGTAGCCCATATCCTCCAGGTCGGCCATGATGTTCCGGATCGTGGCGGGAGAGAGGTTCTGCCCCATTTTCTTGGAGATGGTCCTGGAGCCGACCGGCTCGGCGGTCTCGATATAGTTTTCCACCACGTGGCGCAGAACCTGCGCCCCGCGTTCGTCCAGTCCTGCGTACACTGCTGCCTTCCCGGGCGTTAAATTAGCACTCAAAAGCTTCGAGTGCTAAGTTTCAATGTATCAACCCGGGGACCTTGGTGTCAAGGCGCTGGCCCGTCCTCCATGAACTCCACCAGGTCGCCGAGAGAGGTCCCCGTCCTCGCAATCACGCCGCCGGGAAGCTCGAGCGCGCCCATCGCGTTCCGGAAGCGCCTCGTGACCCGGTTCGGCCGCAGGGCCGGGTACAGTCCGATCGCATTTCCCCGCGCATCCAGGAAGAGCACGTCGACGGGGTAGCGCATCCCGAGGGTATGGACGCTCGAGCAGGGAGCGATCCACAACCCCTCCCCATCCACGAGCCGCCGCGAGAAAAGGAGCCCCGCAAACCTCCGGAAGAAGGTCTGCGCCTTCGCGGCGCGGTCGGCAAGCGTTCTCCCCTTCGTCCGATTGATCACGATCATGGGAGTCCGCGGGATTGTCCCTTCGTCCGCAGGTTGAGCACCTCGCGAACCTTGCGCAGCAACGCGTCCGGTGTAAACGGTTTTTCCAGGAAGGTGATCCCGGGTTCCAGCACTCCGTGCCGGACGATAGCCTCGTCCGTGTAGCCCGACATGTAGAGGATGCCGACGCCGGGAAACAGTTTTTCAAGGGACCTTGCCGCCTCGGGGCCGCCCATCTTCGGCATGACGACGTCCGTGATCACCAGGTGAACGGGAATCTTCGACGCCGCCGAGACCTCGATGGCCTCCTCGCCGTCGGACGCGGAAAGGACGGTATAGCCGCTCTCTTCCAGGATCTGGCGTACCAGGTCCCGCACCACCTCTTCGTCCTCGACTACGAGCACGGTCTCCCGCCCGGACGGAGAGGTTCTGCCGCACGCCTCCGCTTCCATTTCCTTCCCGGCGCCGTCGTTGCGCGGGAAATATACCTTGAAAGTGGTGCCTTGGCCCACCTCGCTGTAGACCCAGATGTAACCGCCGCTCTGCTTGACGATGCCGTAGACCGTCGACAGGCCAAGCCCAGTACCTTTCCCTTTCTCCTTCGTCGTGAAGAAGGGCTCGAACAGGTGGGTTTTCGTATCCCCGTCCATCCCCGATCCCGTGTCGCTGATCGCGAGCATCACGAACGGCCCGGGCTTGACGATCCCGTGCTCCTTTGAGTAGCCCTCACCCAGGAACACGTTCGAGGTCTCGATGGTGACCTTCCCCCCCTTGGGCATCGCGTCGCGGGCGTTCACGACGATATTCATGAGGACCTGCTCGACCTGCCCCGGGTCCACGAGGACGAGCCCCAGTTCGGGCTTGAGGGCCGTCACAAGGTCGACGTCCTCGCCGATCAGGCGGCGGAGCATCTTCTCCGTGTTCGCCACGATCTCGTTCAGGTCGATCGTTTTCGGCTGGAGCACCTGTTTGCGGCTGAAGGCGAGAAGCTGCCGGGTGAGGGAAGTGGCGCGCTCCCCGGCCTTCTGGATCTCCTCGACCTGTTTGCGCATCACTGAGGTGCCTTCGAACTGCAGGAGGAGGAGATCCGAATACCCCCGGATCACGGTCAGGAGGTTGTTGAAATCGTGGGCCACCCCGCCGGCCAGCCTCCCGATCGCCTCCATCTTCTGCGACTGTTGCAGCTGTATCTCCAGCTTCCGCCGCTCGGTGACGTTGATGCCGGTGCCGATGAGGCACGGCCCCCCTTTTCCATGGAAGAGCTGGCCGGTAAAGTATTTGACCTTCTTCTCTCCGGTTTTCGTGACAAGCTCCGCCTCCACGGACGAGGCGCCTTTCTCGAAAACCTCCATTATCCTCTCCTGGACCAATCCCTTGTCCGGTTCCGCAAACAGGTCCAACGGATGCATCCGTCCGATTTCCTCGGAGGAGTACCCGGTGACCCGCTCGAAATTTCCGTTCCAGCGCAGGAACTTTCCCGCCTGGTCGAACAGGTAGAAAATCCCCGGCAGGCTGTCCAGGACCGCATCCGAGAAATCCCGCTCCAGCACGACCGTCTCTTCCGCCTGCTTTCGCGCGGTGATGTCATCCATCACGGCCATGATCCCGGTGATGTCCCCTTCACTGTTCCGCAACGGGGCCGTGGAGAGGGAAATCCTGATCGGAGAACCGTCCTTCTTTCTGCGGTTGATCTCCACGCCCGAAAAGCCGCCCAACTTCAGCACTCGCTCCCGCAGCAGCCGGAACTCATCCCGTTTTTCTTCGGGCACTATGGGATTGAATTTCCCAAGGACTTCCTGCCGCGTCCAGCCAAACACAAGCTCCGCGGCCGGATTCCACAACGTGACGGTTCCATCGGTGGCAAGCGCCATGATGGGGAGCGGCGACGATTCGACCAGGCCCTGGAGTTTGTCGTGCGTAGTCCGGAGTTCCTCCTCGGCTTTCCGTTGGGCGGTTATGTCCAGCAGCAGGCCGTCGACGTACGCGAATGTCCCGTCGTCGTCGAAAAAGAGCTGCCGCGTGTCCGAGATCCACCGGACGGTCCCGTCCCTGTGGACCCCCCGGTATTCCACCTGGAGGACTTTCCTCCCCGAGCGCACGGCTTCCCGGAAGGCGTTCTTCACCCGCTCCAGGTCGTCGGGGTGGATCAGGTCTCGCCACTTCGCCTTCCCGGCCAGGAACTCCTCCGGCGTGCTCCCGGTCATTCGCTCCACGTCGGCGCCGATGAAGACGATGGACCAGTCCCTCAACCCCCGGTATACGACGCCGGGAATGTTGTTCATCAGGGAAAGCAGGCGGTCGCTCAGTTCCCGCTCCGCCTGCCTGGAGGAAGTCAGGTCGGAGACGTAGTGGATGGCCCCGGTGACTTTGCCCTTCCCGTCGAACAGCGGATCGATGGTCACCCTCAGCGAGAGTCCCTTGTCGGGAATCTCGAGGTCGACCGCTTCCCGCTCCCCGGAGGTTTTCGCGCGGTGAAACGGGCAGGCCTCTATCGGCTCGCTGGTCTTGTGGACCAGCGAATAGCAGGTTTTCCCCAGGATCTCCCCGCGGGGTAGGTCCAGGAAGGCCTCCATCGCGCGGTTTACCCACTTGAAACGCTGTCGTTCATCCAGGACCGCAACCGAGTCGGGCATCCGGTCGAAGATCTTTTCCCAGTCGATGTTGGAAACCCCGTTTTCGGCCCGCGTGATTTTGATGATTTTCCCCTTCCGGGCAGGTCGATTCCCTGACAGGTCCATTTCTTGATCGGATGATTCCGTTGATAACTTTAACACATTGTTTGAATTATCCTGCGTCGCGTGGTGGGGTTTTCGACGGTTTGCCTTGCAATATTCGCCGGGAATGGCCATAATTTCCGCACCCTGTGCGCTTTGCGCGGAGTAAAACGATCAATCCCGACAGGAGGTTCCGTAATGCGGACGAGAACCGTGTTCACGCTTTCCATCTCGTTTTTCCTGGCGTTTTTCCTGGGAGCGATGTTGGCGTCCCCCCCCGCCGCCTTTTCCGCGGAGTCGACGATCAAGCTGACCTACGCCAACTTCCCACCCGCACCGACCTTCCCCTGCGTCCAGATGGAGCACTGGGCGAAGGAGGTCGAGAAGCGGACCGGCGGCAAGGTGAAGGTGCAGACGTTCCCCGGCGGGACGCTGCTTCCCGCCAAGAACATCCTCGACGGAGTGATCTCGGGCCTGGCGGACATCGGAAACTTCGCGATGAGCTACCAGCCGGGGCGATTCCCCGTGTCCGAGGCCGTCGACCTTCCCCTGGGCTTTACGAGCGCGAAGGTCGCCAGCCTGACGCTCTACGACCTTATCGAGAAACACCAGCCGAAGGAGTTCGAGAAGGTGAAGATCCTCACCCTCTTCACCTGCCCGCCT
>JAKALO010000148.1 GCA_021824125.1 Deltaproteobacteria bacterium
TTTCGTGGGTATCGTGTGGTATAATTTTTTCCAATGAGAATCGTGCTCGTCATCGTCGTGCTCCTGCTGGCGGTGGTCGCGGCGTTCGCCGTCCAGAACCCCGGCATCATCACCGTCCAGTTCCTCCACCTGTCCGCCAGCACCTCAATCCTCATGGTAATCGTCGTCGCTTTCGGAATCGGCGTTCTCGTGGGCTTCCTGGGCGGGGTTCCGACCTCGCTGCGCAAGGGCCGCAGGGTCCGGGAGCTGGAAGAGGAGATCGCCTCCCTCCGGAAGCCGTCCGGTCCACCGCCACCCGTAACCCCGTGAGTCGTCCGGCGATTTCCGACCACGAGGGGAAACTCCTTGCCTGCCTCCTGCTCTTCTACCGGGAAGTCGGACCCTCGGCGACGCCGAGCCTGAAGGGGCTCGACGAGGAAGCGGGGCTGGAACGGCATGAGCTGGAGGAGGCGGTAAAGGCGCTTCGGGAGAAGGGGCTCATCGAATACTGGGCCCTGCAGCCGGCTGTCCGCCTGACGGAGGCGGGCCTGCGCCTCGCGATCCGCATCGACGGGGACGGCAGGGGGTGACTTCGCGGGGGGCGGGGAATACCCTCGCGGCGAGACTGCGGGACCTTTCCGGCCGGCTTTCCCGCAGGTACGGGCGTGCCTTGCGCTCCCCGCACCGCACGGAACCGCTTTGGAACCTCGTCCTGACCATACTTTCCCAGAACACGACCGACGCGAACAGGGACCGGGCCTTCGCCGCCCTCGCGGCGCGCTTCCCGACCTTTCCCCTCCTTGCCGCGGCTTCCCCGGAAGACGTGGAGGACGCGATCCGCGCGGGAGGGCTGGCGCGCGCCAAGGCCAGGGCGATCCTCTCGGCGCTTTCGCGGATCCACCGGGAGCGCGGGGAGTACTCGCTCGACTTCCTCTCGGGAATGCCGCTTCGCGAGGCGAGGGAGTACCTCGTCTCCTTCCCCGGCGTGGGCGTGAAGACGGCGAACGTGGTCCTTCTCTTCTCGTTCGGCAAGGAGGCGTTCCCCGTCGACACACACATACTACGGGTGACGAAACGGCTTGGGCTGGTGCCGCCGGCGGCGGATCTTTCCCGCGCCGCGCTCCTTCTCGAGCCGCACGTCCCGCCGGGGGAGCCGATGCCGTTCCACATGAACCTCATCCGCCTGGGCCGGGAGATCTGCCGCCCGCGGGAGCCCCTCTGCCCGGGGTGCCCGCTGCTGGCGGTCTGCCCGGAGGGGGCGCGGCGGACGGGAAGCCGGGGGGTCGTGCCGCGGTGACGCCGCTGAACGCCCTGCAGCTGTTAATCATAGGAATTCTCACCGTCGTATTCGGCCTGCCCGGGACCCTCCTCGCCCTGCTGCTTCCGGGGAGGACCCTCAAGGGGAAGGTCTTCCTCTGGGTCTCGAGGAACTATTCCCGGATCGTGCTGAAGGCGCTCGGGGTCCGGGTCGCGAGCGGCGGCCTCGGGAACATCGACCTGCAAAAGCCGTACGTCTTCATGGCGAACCACGCGAGCCACGCCGACGCTCCCGTGCTGGCCTCCGTCCTCCCCCACCCGCTCCACTGGGTGTTCAAGAAAGAGCTGTCGAAGATCCCCGTGCTGGGGTGGGTCCTGCTCGCCTGCGGCCAGATCATGGTCGACCGGTCCGACCCCGAGGGGGCAAGGGCCGCCCTCAAGAAGGCGTTTTCAGGACTTACCGGGAACAGCTCGGTGATGATCCTGCCGGAGGGGACGCGCAGCCGTGACGGGAAGCTGCGGCCGCTCAAGAAAGGCGGATTCTGGATGGCCCTGGATGCGGGATTGCCGATCGTCCCCGTGCGAGTTTCCGGGACCCGCGAAATCGTCGCGGCCGACTCCCTCCGGATCCGCCCCGGCCGCGTGCTGGTCGAGGTGTTTCCCCCGATCCCCACGGAGGGCAAGGGCCCGGCGGATCTCCCGGAGCTTATGGAGCGGGTCCGGGAGACGCTGCTTTCCGGAACGCCGGGTCCTGGGTAAAGAAGAAGAGGGCGCCCGCGGCGGTCAGCGCGGCCGCCGAAAAAAACATCACGCCGTATCCCATGTGCTCGGCGACGAAGCCGAACGCCCCCGCACCGAACACCAGCCCCATGTCGAACGCCCCGGTGAACATCGCCATCGCGATCCCCCCTCTCTCCTTCCCCGCGCGGTCGAGTATGAGCGCGGAGAGCGAAGGGAAGAGGAAGCCGTGCCCGATCCCGGAGACCACCGCAACCAGGGAAAGCGAGACCGGCCCGGAAAGGAACGGGATGGCGAGGATTCCCGCCCCAAGGAGGAGAAGCGAGATCAGGCTCAATCGTTCCCTGGGCATCCGGTCCGCGAGCCTGCGCGCAAGCGTCCGGGTGGCGATGACCGACACGGCGTAGACGACCAGGAAGACGCCGATCGACGGGATTTTACGGATCAGGAGGAACACGGGAAGGAAGGTGAATATCGACCCGTACGCCATGCCGAACAGGAAACCGGCGGAATTGGGGGTGAAGTACCCTCGCGAGAAGAAATCCAGCAGGGAGGCGGGGGAGAGGCGCGACCTTGCTTCCGGTTCTTTCATCCCGAGCGGGGGGAGGGCCGAAAGGAACGCGGCGACGGTGGCCGAAAGGAACAACCCCCTGAAGCCGGCCTGCCCGATCACCCACTCGCCGAGCCACCCGCCGAGCGCCGTCGGGATGAAGAAGGAGAGCCCGAACACCCCGAGCGCCTCGCCGCGACGGTCCGCCGGGGCCGAAGCCGCGATGTAGGCGTAAGAGGCCGTGGCGAAGAAGGAGTACGCCGCCCCCTGGAAGATGCGGAAGGCGAAGAGGTGCGCACCCCGCTCCGTCACGAACAGCCAGGGAACGGTGGACGCCGATGCGAGCAGCGCCCCGGTGACCAGGAACGCGGTGCGCCCCCCGCGGTCCACGAAAAGCCCGTTGACCGGTTTCAGCGCCACCGAAACCAGCGTCCCCGTCGCCATGATGAGACCGATCTCCCCCTCGCGCACGTTCAGCCGGTAGAGGTACGCGGGGAGGAAGATGAAAACCGTGGCATACAGCGAATAGAGGGAATTCGAGATGTTCAGCAGGACGTAGTCCTTGTCGTAGAGGGACCGGGGCATAGAGGGTACTATACCCGGAGGAGAAGATATTTCCACCGGATGCTCCGGGCTTCCCCCGGGGGCCGGTTTCCGGGAGAATGGGGTCATGAAGCCGCTCCGCATCGCCCTGGCGCAGATCGGCACGACCGTCGGGGACATCCCCGGCAACGCACGGAAGATCCTTGCATGGACGGGCAAGGCGCGGGAGGCCGGGGCAAGGGTAGTCGTCTTCCCGGAGCTTGCGCTCACCGGCTACCCGCCGGAGGATCTCCTGCTGCGGGCCGACTTCGTCGAGGAGAACCTCTCCGCCTGGCGCGAGCTCGCCCGCGGGATCTCCGGCATAACGGCGGTCGTCGGGTTCGTGGACCGCGGGAAGGACGGCCGGAACTTCAATGCCGCCGGGATCGCCTCGGGGGGCCGCGTGCGCGGCGTCTACCGCAAGATGCACCTTCCCAACTACGGAGTGTTCGACGAGGTCCGGTACTTCGGAAGGGGGAAGGAGCCGCTCATCATCGCTGCCGGCGGACGGGCGATCGGGATCACGATCTGCGAGGACATCTGGGTCCGCAACGGTCCGCTCCCCCGCGAGGCGAAGGCCGGGGCGGACATTCTGCTGAACATCTCCTCTTCCCCCTACCACGCGGGGAAGTGGGAGACCCGCAGGGAGCTCCTGGCCGGCCACGCGCGGCGGACCGGCCGGCCCGTCGCCTACTGCAATCTCGTGGGAGGGCAGGACGAGCTCGTCTTCGACGGGGGCAGCATGGTCGTCTCCGGGAAGGGGGAGCTCCTGGCCCGGGCCGCCCTGTTCTCCGAGGAGCTGCTGGTCTGCGACGTGGGGGGCCGCGGGGAAGGGGGGAGCGTTTCCCCCATGCCCGGAGAGGAGGAGGAGATCTTCCGCGCCCTCGTCACGGGCACGCGCGACTACGTGGAGAAGAACCGGTTCCCCGGCGCGATCATCGGCCTGTCCGGCGGGGTCGACTCCTCGCTGGTCGCGGCGATCGCGGTGGAGGCCCTGGGCCCTTCACGGGTGACGGGGGTGACGATGTCCTCCCCCTACACGTCGCCCGAAAGCGTGGAGGACGCCCACGCGCTGGCGGAAAACCTCGGCATCCGGTGCCTGGACCTCTCGATCAACGACTCGTTCGACGCGTTGCAGGCGACCCTTTCCGGGCCGTTCCGGGGGCTTCCCCCGGACGCGACTGAGGAGAACATCCAGGCCCGGGTCCGCGGGACGCTGCTAATGGCCCTCTCCAACAAGTTCGGCTCCCTGGTGCTGACGACCGGGAACAAGAGCGAGATGAGCGTCGGGTACGCCACGCTCTACGGGGACATGGCGGGGGGGTTCGCCGTCATCAAGGACCTCTACAAGACGATGGTCTACCGGGTCTCCCGGTACTACAACCGCGCGAAGGGGCGCGCCGCCATTCCGGAGCGCGTGCTGACGAAGCCGCCGTCGGCTGAATTGAAACCGGACCAGAAGGACTCCGACTCCCTGCCGGAGTACGACGTCCTGGACCCGATCCTGCGGATGTACGTGGAAAAGGACCGGAGCATCCCGGAGATAGTGGCGAAGGGGTTCCCCGAGGAGACGGTACGGAAAGTCGTCTCGTTGGTGGACCGGAGCGAGTACAAGCGGCGCCAGGCGCCCCCCGGCGTCAAGATTACCCCCCGCGCCCTCGGCAGGGACCGCCGGATGCCGATCACGAACCGGTCGAACGCGTAGTGCGGCGGCTCCGCCGATGAAGGTTTTTTTCCTCTACGTGGTCCTCCCCCTCCTGCTGATTCTGCTGTTGGTGTTCGCCTCGGGCTACCTGCGGCCGCTCAACCCGGGCGAGGTGGGCGGCTTCCGCAAGTCGGGGATGTCCGGGACGTGCGAGCGGGCGGGTGCTTAGCGGACGCTGACGGTCCTGTATTTCGCGATCCGTACCAGTCCCGGCTTCGCCCCCTTGAACTTCGAGACGTGCCGCGCCTCGGCGAGGAACACGGGAACGTTCGACGAGCCTTTCGCCTTGCTGTGCAGCACGGCCAGCCGGGCGGCCTCCTCGACGACCTCCACCGGGGTCTCCTTCCCCGCCTGGACCTTGACGAGGACGTGGCTCCCCGGGATCCCCTGCGCGTGCAGCCAGAGGTCGCCGGGCGCCGCGAGCTCCCTCACTATCTGGTCGTTGCCGACGTTGTTTTTACCGACCAGGATCGTGTGGCCCCCGAATTCGACGCGATCTACACGGGGGGCCGTCGGTTTCGGTTGTTCACGGCGCGCCCCTTTCCTTTCGCCCGCTTTCCGCTGCTTCGG
>JAKALO010000149.1 GCA_021824125.1 Deltaproteobacteria bacterium
CGGATCAACTCCTCCTGCTGCCGGATCACATGGTCGGGCACGTGGTATTCGGAGAGGACCCGCGCGAAGATCTCCACGGAAGTCTCGAACTCCTCCGGGATAACGGCGTTCGCCCCCAGGGCGATCAGGTCGTCCACGTCCGCGACCAGCCGCGTCCGCACGAGGATGAAAAGGGAGGGGTTGCCCCTGCGGGCTATGGCCACCGCCCGCCGCGTGGCCATCGGATCGGAAATCGCCAGAACGAGTATGCGCGCCCGCGCGACCCCCAGCCGGTCCAGGATTTCGGGCCGGTCCACGTCGCCGTAGAACATCGGCTCCCCGGCGGCCCTCCCTTGCCGCACCTCGACGTCGTTCAGGTCCACGATCACGTACGGCAGCCGGGTCGACCGCAGCACGCGGGACAGGTTCTTCCCGTTCATCCCGTAGCCCGCGATGATGACGTGGTTCTCCATGCCGGTCTTCCGGATGGCGGTCTCCTCTTCCGCCTCCGGGAACTCGGCGCCGCGCACCACCCACCGCTGCCAGCGTTTCGCGATCGAGGGGGCCGAGCCCATCATGAAAGGCGTCGCCGTCATCGTGAGGACGGCGATGGCCAGCAGGAACTGGTACTGGATCGGACCCACGAGGCCTTCCCGGTATCCCTCGGAAAGGAGGAGGAAGGAGAACTCCCCGATCTGCAGCAGCCCGATGCCGGTGATGACGGCGACCCGGGACGTGTACCCCAGGGCCCGGATCGTCCACCCCGCGGAAACCGCCTTGACCAGGGCGACCGCCGCCACCATGACCAGCACCAGCGGCAAGTTGGCAAACAGGAAGTGTAGGTTCAGGAGCATGCCGACCGAGATGAAGAAGATCCCGTTGAAGACGTCCCGGAACGGCAGGATCTGGGCCGCTATTTCGTGGACATAGTCCGACTCGGAGATCACCATGCCCGCGAGGAACGCGCCCATTCCCAGTGAAAGGCCGAACCGGTTCGCAAGGTAGGCGGTGCCGAGGCACACCAAAAGCACGGTCATGGCGAGGATCTCCCGGCTGTTCAGCCGGATGATCTCCTTGAGAAGGCGGGGGATGAGGAACCGGGCCAGCAGGAGCAGCCCCCCGACCCCGAGTGCGGCCTTGGCCAGCGTCAGGAAGACAGCCGAGAACTCGGCCGTTTCCCACTGGCGAAGGGAGGGGATGAGAAGCATCATCGGGATCACCGCCATGTCCTGGAACAGGAGGATCCCGAACGACAGACGCCCGTGCACGCCGTCGATCTCCAGCCTGTCGGCGTAAACCTTCAGGACGATAGCCGTGCTGGAGAGGGAGACGACGAAGCCCACGAAGATCGCCTCCGGGACGGGCGACCCGGAAAGCGCAAGGATCGCGAGTGAAAGAAGGATCGTGGCGAAGACCTGCGCCCCGCCGGCCCACAACACCTGCCGCCGCATCTTTCCCAGGCTTGAAAGCGAGATCTCGAGCCCGACGGTGAACAGGAGGAGGACGACGCCGATCTCCGCAAGCGACTCGACCATCCCCTTTTCGGAGACCAGCCCGGCGCCGGTGGGCCCCATGATAGCCCCCGCAACGAGGAACGCCGCGACCACCGAGAGCCGAAGCCTGCTGAAGAGGAACGCGACCGCGGTGGCGATCGCCAGGACCACGGCCAGGTCGCGCAGTATGGCGGACAATTCCAAAGGCACTCCCTTGCGTGCGAAAGCGCTTCTACCGGGAGAGTCTACCAGCGGGGCGGGAAATTCTCCAACCACCCCGTAACGGTTCATGAATATTTTTTTAAAGTTTACCGCGAGGCCTGCCGATACATATGGCAAGGACGTGGATTGTCAACCAGGATGGCCTTCCCTCCCCGGGAAGGCCAAACCCGCCCGCCGGCCCCGCCAAAGGTTTCGCGGGCGGCTTGAAAATCCCCCGGGGCTCCCACCTCCGCCCCGGGGGATTTTCTCTTGACGGGCGGAGAGACGCCAATGAACGCACGGATTGAGAGAGGAAAGAGAGGCTTTCTGGAGAACGGCGGGCCAGACATATCATTGTTAAGTAAGGGTTTATCGACCAAGACCGCCCCACTCATCCTGGTCGTGGACGACGACGACGTGTTCCGGATGCTGGCGTCGGAATGCCTCGCCAATCACGGGTTCCGCGTGGCGGAGGCCGACGACGGCGCCACGGGCGTGGCCGCCTTCGAGCGCCTGCGGCCCGACCTCGTCCTTCTGGACGTCGTGATGACGGAGATGGACGGCTTCGCCGCATGCGCCGCGATCCGGAAAGTACGCGGGGGCGAGCAAGTCCCCGTCGTGGTGATGACCGGCCTGAACGACGTGGCGTCGATCCACGGCGCCTACCAGGCGGGCGCCACGGATTTCATCACCAAACCGTTCAACTGGGTTGTCCTCGTATACCGCATCAGTTACCTGCTGCGCGCAAGCATGGCATTCCAGGACCTCTTCCGGAGCGAGGAAAAAACCCGGACTCTCCTGAAAGCGATTCCGGACCTGATCTTCCGGATAGACAGGGAAGGCACCCTCCTGGATCTCGTGTCCGCAAGCGAACACAGCCATGCGCTCATCGGAGAGTACCGGGGCCGGAAACTGGCGGAAGTCTTTCCGGAAGACGCGGCGGAGAACGCGGTCCGGCACAACGCGTTGGCCCTGAAGACCGGCGAGATCCAGGGGTTCGAATACGTCCTTGCCACGGACAAGGAGGTCCGGTTCTTCGAGGCCCGGATCGTGGCCATGGGCGAGGGCGAATCGCTGTTCATCGCCCGGGACATCACGGAACGCAAGAAAACCGAGAAACGCCTCTCGTTCCTTGCGTACCAGGACTCCCTGACGGGGCTTCCCAACCGGGCGTCGTTCAACGAGCGGCTGACCCGCGATCTCGCCAGGGCCCGCCGCAAGGACGAGGCGGTCGGCGTCGTGCTCATAGACCTGGACCGTTTCAAGGAAGTCAACGACACGCTTGGGCACGATGCGGGGGACCTGCTCCTCCAGGCGGTCGCGGAGAGGCTGTCCTCCTGCGTCCGTGAAACCGACACGGTCGCCCGGACGTCCGGGGACGAGTTCAGCGTCATCCTCCCCGACCACGCGGACGAATTCTCGGCAGTCTCCGCGGCGCGCAGGGTCCAGGAGGTGTTCGCGTCCCCCTTCTTCATAGACGGACAGGAATTGAACATAACGGGCGCCCTGGGTTTAAGCGTGTTCCCGTTCAACGGGGACACGGTTGAAACCCTTGTCAAGCATGCGGACATCGCCATGTCCCGCGGCAAGGCGCGGGGGAAGGACGCCTTCCAGGTCTTCTCCGAGGAGATGAGCGTCGCGATCGCGCAGAGGATCGAAATGGAGAAAGGGCTGCGCGGCGCAAGCGAACGCAAGGAGTTCGTCGTGCACTACCAGCCCCTGATCGATCTGCGGACCGGCAGGATCACCGGCGCGGAGGCCCTCGTCCGCTGGCTCCGGCCGGGGCAGGCCCTCCTCATGCCGATGGAGTTCATCCCGCTTGCCGAAGAGACGGGGGCCATCGTGCCGATGAGCGAGTGGGTGATCGACACGGCGTGCGCACAGGCGAAAATCTGGCAGTCCGAAGGGCACTCTCCGTTCCGCGTGTCCGTCAACGTCTCCGGGCGGCTGTTCCAGCAGTACGACCTCGCCAAAACCATCGGCCGCGCGCTTCGGGACACGAAACTCGATCCCGGCTCGTTCGAAGTGGAAATCACCGAAACCATAGCGATGGAAAACATGGAAAACGTTCTCGAAACCTTGTTGGACCTGAACCGGCTTTCCGCAAAGGTGTCCATGGACGACTTCGGCACGGGATATTCGTCCCTGGCCTACCTCAGGAAATTCCCGATCCATCTCCTGAAGATCGACCAGGCCTTCATCAAGGACCTCATCGAGAACCCCGAGGACCAGGCGATCGTGAAGACGATCATCGCCATGGCCCATACCCTGAAAATGGAAGTGATCGCGGAGGGCGTCGAGACCGCCGGTCAGCTGGGTTTCCTGAAAAACCAGGGATGCGACATGGGCCAGGGATACTTCTTCAGCAAACCCGTCCCGGCGGAGGATTTCGGCGCCCTCCTCTCCAGAAACCGGGAACGGCTATCCCGGGCGATGACGAAGACGGTCCGCACCAACCCGCGGGATCCGATCAAATAATCCCGCGTCGGGACAGCGACTCCATCTCTTCACGGGTCAGGCCGAGGGTATCCCGGTAGACCTCCCCGTTGTCCGAGCCTGGAGGCCTGCAGGCGGACTTGATGCGCGCCGGGGTCCCGCTCATCTTCCACGGGGGCGAGGCCAGGAGCAGGTCGCCGTACGCCGGGTCCGCGACGCGCGTGAAGCAGCCCCGCTCCCGCCAGTTTTCCTCGGCCAGCGTCTCAAGCGGGCGGTTGACCCTCCCGGTCACCACGGCGGCCCCCGGTCCGCTCTTTTTCGAGGTGTAGTCCTCCACGGCGCGGAGGATCTCGTCGGCGGTGAGGTTCCCCGACCACTCTTCGAGGATCGACAGGAGCGCATTCTCGTTTTCCATCCGCACGCGGGCGGCCGGGTTGGAAAAACGGGGGTCCCGCGCGAGCGAGGGCCTGCCGATGATCGTCATCAGCGACTCGAACGCCTCGTCGTTGTACGCCGCGATGAAGGTGTGTCCGTCCCTGCACCGGATGTAGGTGTAGGGGAAGACCGCCGGATCCAGGTTTCCCATCCGCCCCCGTTCCTTTCCCGCGGTGTGCATCCAGGTGATGTTGTAGTCGACGTACTTCATCAGGCCCTCCGCGCCCGAGACGTCGACGAACTGTCCTTTCCCCGTCTCCGCCCGGAAGTGGAGCGCCGCCAGCACCCCGAAGGCGCCCCATAGTCCTTCGACGAACCAGCCGTGCCAGTTTCCGAGCCTCGTGGGCGCCTGGTGCGGCTCCGGCGGGCCGTCTCCATCGCCTTCCGGCTCGCCGACGATGTACGGAGCGCCGGAGAGCGCCTGGCAGACTATGTCGGAGTCTTTCACGGGTCGCGCCGCGTCGGGACCGAACGACCCATAGGCGGAAAGGGCGAGATACACCAGCCCGGGATTCTCCCGCGACAGGCCGACGTAGCCGATGCCCATCTCCTCCATCCGGTCCTCGCCCTCCGAGGTCACGACCACGTCCGCCCCCCGCGCCATGCGGCGGAAAAGGGCGCGGCCCTCCTCCCCGTCCAGGGAAAGAGTGACGAACTTACGGTTTCGCGCCTCGGATAAAAAAGGCAGGCCGGTCCCCCCGATCGAAATCCCCTCCGGCGCGTATTTCCGCGCCGGGTCTCCTCCCGGGGGCTCCACCTTGATGACGCAGGCGCCGAACTCGGAAAGGATCGACGCCGCC
>JAKALO010000018.1 GCA_021824125.1 Deltaproteobacteria bacterium
TCCGGCCGACTAGGAGAAGTTCCGCGGGGGCGAGGGAGCCGCCCTTCGTCGCCTTCTCCACCTCGGCCGCGATCTCTTTCAGGCCCTCGAGCGGCAGCGGCCCGTCCACGGCCAGCATGCGCCGCCCGTCCCGGTTCTCCTCGAGGGAGACCCGGATGGCGTCGAGGTCGGTCCCCGGCATGAGCGCGGCGCACTTGTCACGCCCCGGTTCGGAACAGGCGTGCGAGCGGAGCCGCGAGACCACCTTTCCCCATTCCAGCGCGGCCAGCGCCGCCTCCCACGCGGTCCCTTCCAATCGACCTCCCCCTCAAAAACTGGGACTCAAAAACAGGGACGTTCTTAAAAACTCAAGAAGCAACAAAAACAAGGATGTTCGTCAAAGAAAAGACGAGTTTTTAAGAACGTCCCTGTTTTTGAGTCCTGTTTTTGAGTCCCAGTTTTGTGGTCCCCGGTTCCGGGTCCATTATAGCGGGATCGTGGTAGCATTAATGGCTATTCTCCCCAATGAGGAGGCGCTTCCCACTTGTTCGGCCTGCACCTGGTGCTTTTCTGGCTTTCCCTCTTTGCGTACTGCTTGGAGGCGGGGCTGCAGATCGGGGGCGTACCCTCGAAGCCGGTTTTCCGGTCCGCGCTTTTCGCGGGGCTCGTCCTGCACGCCCTATTCCTCGGCCTGCGCTGGGCGCTCTCCGGCCACGCGCCGATGGCGGGGCTGTTCGAGTCGCTGACCGTGTTCTCCTTCTGCTCCGCGCTCGCGGCGTTCCTTTTCTGCCGCTCCGGGGAGACGAGGCTCGCCTGGAAGCCCCTGTCCCTCCTGGTGGCGTTCCCGCAGGCGGGGGCGGCCCTGGTCGGGAAGCAACTCACCCCCCTCTATCCGGCGCTGGACACGCCCTGGTTCGCGACCCACGTCGGGTTTTCCTTCCTCGGCTACGGGATCTTCGCAGCGGGCCTCGCGCTCGCCTGGGTGTACATGAGGAAGGGCGGGGAGGAGGTCTACCGGGCCGGTGCGCGGTCGGCGCTCTACGGGTTTTCGGCCTTCTCGGCGGGGATGGTGTGCGGGGGGATCTGGGCGTTCTACGCATGGGGCTCGTACTGGATCTGGACGCCGAAGGAGATCTGGTCGGTCGTCCTCTGGCTCTACTTCGCGGTCCTCACCCACCTCAAGTTCATCACCCCGGGGCCGGGGTGGCCCGGCTGGAGCAGGCGGATGGAGATGGGAGCCACGGGGGCCGGCTACTTCGTGATGCTGGCGACCTTTCTCGGGGTGAGCCTCCTTCTGCGAAGCTCGCATTCGTTCTGAGGGGGAATATGAACCGATGAGAGCGCTCTGGCGGTTCCTCACGTCATTGAAGACGTGCGCGTGGGCCGGGCTCGCCTTCTGCGCGGCCGGGGCGGTCGGCTCCGTTGTTATGGGGCGATATCCGGAGCTGTTCTCCGACATGGATGCGCAGGTACTGGCCGGATGGTTCGCCCGGAAAGGTTTGATCTCCCCGGTGCCGACGCTCTGGCTGTACGGCCTGCTGCTTTCCACCGGCCTGCTCGTCGTGAACGCCGCCTGCTGCACGTTCGAGCGGCTCGTGCAGATTTTCAGGGGGAAGGCGACCCTGCGCCGCTTGATGCCGCACGTGATGCACCTTGCGTTCCTCGGCGTTGTCCTGTCCCACCTGGTCAGCAGCATATACGGGGACCGCATCCCCGGGGTGGCCGTTCCACAGGGAGGGTTCGCGCCGGTGGGGAACACGGGGTGGGTCCTCTCGCTGGACCGATTCGACGCCTTGATGGCGCCGGAAGGGTACCCGAAGGATTTCTCGGCGGCGGTGACGCTCTACCGCGGCATGTCGCCGGTGGCCCGCGGGGTCGTGCGCTCGAACGAGCCGCTCTTCCACGAGGGGTACGGCATCTACATCAAGAACTTCGGCGCGACCCCGTGGGGGGCGCCGTATGCCGTCTTCGACGCCAACCGTGATCCCGGGGCGACGTTAGTTCTCGCCTCCTCGCTCCTGTTCACGCTGGCCAACCTCATCTACCTGTTTCCCGCAAGGAGGGAAGATGGGTAAAACGACGAAGCCCCTTCCATTAAGGAAGGGGGACGTGATCGCGATCTTCGCCCCAGGGGGTCCGGTCGACCCGAAGAAACTCTCCCGGGGGATAGCCCGCATTGCATCGGCGGGCTTCGTCCCCGAGGTGGCGGACGGTCTTCTCGAAACGGACGGATACCTCGCCGGGACCGACGCTCACCGCGCCGCGCAGGCCTCCTGGGCGTTCTCCCTGCCCGAGGCGCGCGCCGTTATGGCGGCCCGGGGCGGGTACGGGACGACCCGGATCCTGCCGCTCATCGACTGGAAAAAGGCGGCGAGGCGCCCGAGGCTGGTGGTCGGCTACAGCGACGTCACCGCGATCCTGGCCTGGCTCTCCACACGGCTCGGGATCCCGGCGATCCACGGGCCGATGGCGGCGGCCGACCTGGCGGCACGGTCGTCCAGGGAAGCGCTTTCCGCGTTCGCCCGGCTGGCGGGTGGCGAGGTGTCCCCGAAGGAGCCGTGGGGGACGCGATGCGAGCGGTTGCGCGGCGGCGCGGCGGATGGGGTCCTTTCCGGCGGCTGCCTCTCCGTCCTGACTTCCCTTTTAGGCACCCCCTACGAGCCAGACTTCCGGGGCGCACTCCTGTTTATCGAGGACGTCGGCGAGCCCTGCTACCGGGTCGACCGGATGCTCAACCAGTGGGTACAGTCCGGCCGGCTCCGCCGTATCGCCGGGATCCTGGCGGGGAAAATGGCCCCCGTGGACGGCGAAACGGAGGATGACCTCCGGAAGGTGTTCGCCGCAACGGGGCACCGCCTGTCCGTGCCGGTCTGGTACGGATTTCCCGCCGGCCATTCGGGGCCGAACCACGCCTTGCCGTTCGGGGTCCGCGCGCGAATCGACGCACGCGGGAACCTGCGCCTCCTCGAATCGCCGGTGGCCGGTTGATGGTTCCACCGGCGTCGGGAGAAGGAGGACGCTTCCGGAAGGCGGAGGAGCTGCTACGGGAAGGAGTCGGCGGAAAAGCATACACCGCCGCCGTCCTCCTCGTCGCAAGGGGAGATGAGATCGCATGCCACGCGGCGGCCGGGGAAGCGCATCTCTCCTCGGTCTTCGACGTCGCGTCGCTCACCAAGCCGCTGGTATCCGCCCTTTTCTTCGTCATGGCGCAGGAGGGAAAGCTTTCGCCGGGGGGGAAGCTGACGGAAGTCTTTCACCTCAAATCCCCCGATCAGGCCGCCGGAGAAATACGGTTCGCCCACCTCCTCTCCCACACCTCCGGCCTCCCAGCCTGGAAACCGTTCCACGCGGAGATCCGGGACGCCGAGGAAAAGGAAGGGAGGCGGCTCCTGGGAACTTCCGAGGGGCACGACCGCATCGTCGACGCCGTCCTGTCGCTTCCTCTCGATGCGGCGCCGGGCACCAACTGCGTGTACAGCGACCCGGGCTTCATCCTCCTCGGACGGGCGATCGAGCTGGCCGCGTTTCAGCCGCTCGACCGGCTGACGAAGCGCCTCCTTACCGAACCGCTGCGGATGAGGGACACGGGTTACCTTCCCCTCTCGGCCATGAGCGAGTGCGAGACCGGGAGGCTTGTGTCCACCGGCTATTCCGAGGAGCGGGAGCGGGAGAAACTGGGGGAAGTGGACGACGAAAATGCGGCGGCGATGGGCGGCGTGGCGGGACACGCGGGGATCTTTTCCACCGCGCACGACCTGTACCTGTTTGCGCGCGAAATCCTGGGGGCCAGGCGCGGGGAGGGCAGGATCCTCACCCGGCAGTCCGCCCTGCGGATGACGACGAGGGTCGCGGAGCCCCCCGGCTGCCCGAGGACTTTGGGGTGGGACACGCCCGACCCCGGCGGCGGCTCCCAGGCGGGGAAACATTTTCAGGAGGGATCGTTCGGGCACCTGGGGTACACGGGGTGCTCCATCTGGATCGACCCGTCCCGGGAAGCGGTCGTGGTCCTTCTCGCGAACCGGACTTTCCACGGCAAACAAAACGATGGTTTGAAAATTCTCAGGCCGTGCATCCACGACGCGGCCATGGAGGCGCTCTTTTCGTGAAAAACGTTCACCTGATCGCCGCGTGCGGGGTCGGGATGGCTTCCCTCGCCGGTATGTTCAAGGATAAGGGGTTCCGGGTCACGGGGTCGGACGTCAACGTCTACCCGCCGATGAGCACGCAGTTGGATGAACTGGGTATCCCGTTGTCCTCCCCCTACGCGGCGGGGAACATACCCGCGGACGCCGACCTGGTAATCGTCGGAAATGCGGTGTCCCGGGACAACCCGGAGTGCGTCGAGGCGGTCCGGCGCGGGGTCCCCGTCCTGTCGATGCCGCAGGCCGTTGCGGAATATTTCATCCGGGGTAAGGATTCGATCGTGGTTGCCGGCACCCACGGGAAGACCACGACGACTTCTCTCCTGGCCTGGTGCCTGTTCGCGCTCGGCGAGGACCCGTCGTTCCTGGTGGGAGGGGTCCCTGGGAACTTCCCGGTGAGCTACCGGCTCGGGGCGGGGCCCCGTTTCGTCATAGAGGGGGACGAGTACGACACGGCGTACTTCGACAAGGGGCCGAAGTTCCTCCACTACCGGCCAAGGATCGTCCTGCTGACGAGCATCGAGTTCGACCACGCCGACATCTACCGGGACCTTCATCACCTCAAGGAGTCGTTCCGCGAACTAGTGCGCATCATTCCGAAGGACGGGTTGCTGATCGCCTGCGCGGACTACCCGGACGTGGTTTCCGTGGCGTCCGGGGCGGCTTGCCCGGTTGCGTACTACGCCGGAAGCCCCCCCTCGCCGTCCGGGCTTCCCGGCGACGCCTGGGAGGTCGGGGTCGCCCGCGAAGACGGGGATTTCACACGTTTCCCGGTGCGGAGGGGGACCGGGGAGCACGAACTGGCCCTGAGGCTTCCGGGGCGCCACAACGCGGCCAACGCGGCGGCCGCTGCGATCGCCCTCCTGCACCTGGGTTACGGGTTCGACCGGGTGGCGGAGGCACTCTCGGGTTTCACGGGGGTTCGCCGGCGCCAGGAGGTGGTGGGGGAGTTCGGGGGCGTCCTGGTCATCGACGACTTCGCGCACCACCCGACCGCCGTCCGGGAAACGATCGACGCCGTGCGGGCCCGTTACCCGGGACGCCGGATTACGGCGGTCTTCGAGCCGAGGTCGAACACCAGCCGCAGGAGAATTTTCCGGAAGGAGTTCGCGGAGGCGCTTGCCCGGGCCGACTCCGTCGTCGTGGCGGGGGTGTTCGGAGCGGATAAGATCCCGGCTGCGGAAAGACTGGATCCCGAGGAAGTGGCGGCGGCTGTACGGGCCTTTGGCCGGGAGGCGGTCCACATCCCGGAGGTCGACGGGATAGTGGAATGGCTGTCCGCGACGTCGCGCCCCGGGGACCTCATCCTCGTCATGTCGAACGGCGGCTTCGGCGGGATCCAGGGAAAACTGGTCGGAATGCTCTCTTCACGGTCGGTGTAAAGGGTTTGTCCTGGTTATTTTCTTGAGGATATTTCCCTCCTCCCCCGACTTTTTAAGAACGTCCCTGTTTTTGACTGTTTTCAAGTTCATGTTTTTATGTTTGACGGTTTCGGAGCCGTCTGGTAGATTCGCGCCGATGGGGACAGGGACGGGGAAACAGGTTTGCCGGGCCGGCCTGGCCTTTGTGATCCTTGCGGTTCTATCCTGCGGGCTTGCTTCGACGGGGGTGTCCGCGGATTATCCCCGCAGGGTCGCCATTGCCCCCTTCGTGTCGCTTTCCCAGGACAATATCGCCTCTACCGTGGCGGTCCTCCCGCGCCTCCTGTCGTCCCGCCTGATGGCGCAGGCCGGCGCCGAGGTCCTCCTGCTCGCCTCGGGGGAGAAGTCCCCGGCGGAGCAGGCAAGGGGAGCCGGCGTCCCGCTCCTGATCCAGGGGACGGTGACGAAGCTCGGCAAAGGTTACAGCGTCGACGTGACCGCCCTGGACCTCGAAACCGGGAAGACGGCGGGGGCCTTTTTCACGGCCGCCTCCACCGAGGACGAGATCATCCCGCAGATCGGGTTCCTGGCCGGGGAAATCTCGGAAAAACTGTTCGGGATTAAAACGGCCGTAAGACCTTCGGCGGTCCAGCCGGCAGTCGCTGCGCCGGCCGCACCATCGCCCCCCGTTTCGCCCGCCGGTCCATCGGCCGGGCCTTCCGTCGCACCTCTTGCCGCCGCTCCCGCAGCGCCCTCCGGCCCCTGGGAGCCACGATCCATAGTCAAGGTGGCCTTCTCCGACAAGATATCCGACGAGATTTTCCGGGTAAGCAGCGGGGACGTGGACGGGGACGGGAACCCGGAGGTGGCGGCCATCGGCAGCCGGAAGCTCTGGGTCTACAAGGTGAGCGGGGACACCGTCGCCCCGTTTCGCAAGCATGAGTGGAACAACTCCCACCTCTTCCTGAGCGTCGAGACGGTCGACATAGACGGCGACGGCAGGGCGGAGATTGTCGTCACGGACCTTGTCGGGGACCGGGTGAACTCCTTCGTCTTGAAGTACAAGGGCGATGTGCTGGAGCCCGTTGCCCAGGAGATACCCTTCTATATCATTTCCCTCGAGGACGGGAAGGGGGGACGGCGTCTCGCCGGCCAGCGGAGAGGGATCTCGGAACCATTCCTGCGGGAAATCACGTACCTGAAGTGGGACGGCAAGACGCTCGTTCCGGACGGGGACGTCCCCGTCAAGGTGGCGGCGGGGATCTTCGGTCTGGCGGCTTTCCCCGGGGACGCCGAAAACCGGTTCCTGTACATCGACGAGGACGAGCACCTGCGCATCCTTAACCCGAATGGGAAAACCGCATATAAAACCAAGGAGTATTACAGCGGGGCTGTTCATCTTTTTACCTGGGGCACCGAAACACGAAGCAATATCGGTCCCGACCGGCACTATATCCGCGGTAGAATCGTTCCCGTGACCACGGAGGGGAAATCCCCCTTGTTCCTGATCCGCCAATCGAAAGGGAATGTCCTGTTCAGGGATACGAGGACATTCGAGTGGAGCCGGCTGTTATATGTTTCCTGGGCAGGGGATGGATTTGCCGAGAAAGGCGCCTCGGACCGGATCGACAACCTGATGACCGATTTCACGGTTTTAGGGAGCGGGAGACCGGGACCGGGGACCAGGGTGGCGGTGACAACGATCGAGTCCAACGCTTCCTACGCGTCCGGCGCGGTTTCCCGGATTCAGTTGTACCGGATGGATTAAGGGGGAAATTTCCTTGACAAGGCCGGGGTGGGATGATATTCAATCAAGAAAAAAACACGGTTTTTTTCCTATGTTTCATTCGGGAAGGATGCAGAGGGAGTGGAATATATATCAAGCGGGAGGAGGTGATGAGGGAGGGCGAGCAAAGGAAACCCTCGGTTTTGCCCGTTTTTTTTAATTTGTTGTGAGAGCGGCACTCATCTATTCAAGGAGGGGAATTATGAGGAAGGGATGGATGGTTCTTCTGGCGATGGCGCTCGTGGTGGCACTTGCCGTACCTGCGTCCGCCGAGATGAAGTTGAATGGCTTCTATCGTGTGAAACCGACGATGAGCAACCTGATCGGCGCGGGGAACATTTCAGCGAATGTCCCCGGCATGGAAACCGCAGCCGCCACTTCTCTCGTCAAGGAATCCGGAAGCGGCTCGGGCATCGACACGGCCCGGTCGAGAAACTTCACCGAGATGCGGAACCGTCTCCGCTTTGAGATCGGCGACGAGAACGTGAAGGGCGTCACCTTTTTCGAGCTCGACGGGAACTTCGGCGACACCGGCGGGACGGTCGGCCGGAACCAGGGATTCGCCGCCAACGGCGACTCCATCAACCTCGAGACGAAGAACGCGTACGTGTGGTTCAAGGTCCCCGATACGGGCCTTAGCTTCACGGTCGGCCTCCAGGGCTATCTGGACGAGTTCGGCGGGCTCCTCTTCGGCTACTCCGACCAGGCGGGCGTCGTGGCGAACTTCAAGCTCGAGCCGGTGGCGCTCCGCTTGACCTGGCTGAAGATCCGGGACAACGTCACCAGCTCGACCACAGCCGATACCACGATCAATTTCAAGTGGTCCAACAACCCCCCCGGCGACTCCGACGCCGATTACTATGCCCTCGACGCGAAGTTCGCTCCGGCGAAGGATGTCCAGGTAACGGGTCACTTCGGGTTCCTTCGTGACAGCGGCAGTTGGATCGGTCAGCCCACCGAAGCGGCGGCCCTCGAGATCCTGAAAGCGTACTATCTCGGCGCCAACGCGACGTTCAATGCCGGTCCGGCGAAAGTGACCGGATTCTTCCTCTACAACTTCGGGACGTTCGAGGATGACGGCGGGACGGCCGCCGACGTGAAGATCGCCGGCTACGCGGCTCGCCTGCGCGCGGATGCGAAGCTGGGCCCGGGGAACGCGTTCCTCGAAGGGCTCTACGTGAGCGGCGACGACGACACGTCCTCCACGACCAAGTACAAGAGCGTCATCGTAGGCTCCGACTTTGCCGCTCTCACCTCGTATTACTTCTCGCCGGACTTGTTGATCCTGTTCCCCAACCTCGACATGATCAACTCGGCGGCGGCGCTTACCCTCAGCCCGAGCAACAGCGGCCGCGGCGTGATACTGTTGGCGGCGGGCTACAGCCAGAAGTTCAGCGACAAGGTCAGCGGAAAGCTCGGCCTGGGTTACCTTGCGGCCGACAAGAAGCGCAAGTCGTCGACCTCCACGGAAGCCAAGGGCAAGGACATGGGTACGGAAATCAACGCCAACGTCAACTACAACATCACCAAGGGACTTGACTTCGGCGTGTACGGCGCCTACTGCATGCTGGGAGGCTTCTATGACAGGGCGGCCGGCGAGAAGAACCCGGACGACCTGTACGACCTCCACGCCCGCCTGAACTACGCGTTCTAAAGCAAGGCGAGCGGCAACACCGCGACACCGACCCCCGGGGGACCTCCCCCGGGGGTTTTTACTTTACCCCGGGGACGTTCTTAAACTTTTTAATCTCAAAAACAGGGACGTTCTTAAAAACTCCGGAAAAACGAAAAACGGGGATGTCCCTTGAATATCCCACTAAATCCGTGGCGCTTCCGTCTTCGTCCCGGATTTTCGAGTGGATTTTCGAATTGACGGAAGTGGTGCGATTCCCGTAGATTACCTGTTTCGACTATTTATCCGGATCGAGGGGTATCGGCTCGTCCATGTTCGAGAACCTGACAGAGAAATTCCAGGACGTTTTAAAGACGCTTCGCGGGCACGGCCGCATCTCGGAGGGGAACATCGAGGGGGCCCTGCGCGAGGTACGGATGGCGCTCCTGGAGGCCGACGTCAACTACAACGTGGTGAAGGAATTCACCGCGGCGGTCAAGGAGAAGGCCCTGGGCGCGGAAGTGCTCTCGTCCCTCTCCCCCGACCAGCACTTCATCAAGATCGTCCACGCCGAGATCACGAGGATGATGGGGGGGCAGGCGGAAGAGCTGAATCTCGCGAGGCGCCCGCCCGTCCCGGTCATGCTCGTCGGCCTGCAGGGTTCGGGCAAGACGACCACCTGCGGGAAACTCGCCCTGCTCCTGGAGAAGAGGAAGCGGAGGCCGTTCCTGGTTCCGGCGGACGTTTATCGCCCGGCGGCCATCGAGCAGCTCAAGGTTCTCGGGGGGCAGATCGGTATCCCGGTCTTCGACAGCGACCCAGGCGCCGACCCCGTCGACATATGCAGGGAAGCGAACAAATACGCCGACCTGAACGGGTTCGACACCGTCATCCTCGACACCGCCGGAAGGCTCCACATCGACGAGGGGCTGATGGAGGAGCTGCGCCGGATCAAGGCGGCGGTCGACCCGGGGGACATCCTCCTCGTCGCGGACGCCATGACGGGGCAGGACGCGGTCAACGTGGCGAAGGCGTTTCACCAGAAGCTGGCGCTTACCGGCGTCATCCTCACGAAGATGGACGGCGACGCCCGCGGCGGCGCGGCGCTCTCCATCCGCTCGGTCACCGGGGCCCCGATCAAGTTCGTGGGGGTGGGAGAGAAGCTCGACGCCCTCGAGCCTTTCTTCCCGGACCGGATGGCGTCCCGCATCCTGGGGATGGGGGACATCCTGACGCTCGTCGAGAAGGCGCAGGAGGGCGTCGACGAGAAGCAGGCGAGGGAGCTGGAAAGAAAGCTCCGGAAAAACCAGTTCACCCTGGAGGATTTCCGGGAGCAGCTTGCGAAGGTCAGCAAGATGGGGTCGATGGATGACCTCCTGGGGATGATCCCGGGGATGGGGGGGAAGCTCAAGGAGCTCAAGGGCGCGGCCCCGGACGAATCCGAGTTGAAGCGGACCCTGGCGATCATAGATTCGATGACCCCCGCGGAGAGGCGCAACGTCAAGATCCTGAACGGCAGCCGACGCAAGAGGATCGCGCTCGGGAGCGGGACCACGGTCCAGGAGGTCAACCGTCTGCTGAAGAACTTCCAGCAGGCCGAGGGGATGCTCAAGCGGTTCGCGCAGCCCGGCGGACGGAAGATGGGAAGGAACCTGCCGTTTTCCCGGTAGGATCCATGATAGATTGAGATACACACAACGAAGCGGGAGGTTTTAGAGATGGCGGTAAAGATTCGGCTTACGCGGACGGGCAGGAAGAAGTCTCCCTCCTACCGCGTGGTGGTAGCGGATTCCGAGGCTCCCCGGGACGGCAGGTTCATCCAGAGGGTCGGGACCTACGACCCGAAGGAGAACCCCCCCCGGTTCCTGGTCGACGAGGCGCTGGTACTGCGGTGGCTGCGAAAGGGGGCCCAGCCCACGGAGACCATCAAGAGCCTGCTCAAGAAGACGGGCGCCTGGAAGAAATACCTGGACGGGAAGCGGGAGAAGCCGGCAGTCGCCTGACCTGATGCGCGACTCGACGGACGCCTACATCGAAGCGGGGCAGGTGGTCGCCGCCCACGGGACGGCGGGCATGCTGAAGGTTAAGGCGCTCTCGGGAGACCCGGCGGGGCTTCTGGCGGCGCGCGTTTTACGCCTTTACGGGAAGGGCGGCAAGGGTATCCCGGAGGATCGTGAATACGAGGTGAGGGCGGCACAGCGGTCGGGCGGCTGTGCCGTTTTTTCGTTGATCGGGGTGGAAACCGTGGAGGCGGCGCGGGACCTTGCGGGCGCGCGGGTCTTCGTGGCCCGCAAGGACCTGCCACCGCCCGGGGAGGACGAATACTATTTCGCCGACCTGGTCGGCAGCGAAGTCGTTGCCGCCGACGGCAGCCCGGTCGGGAAGGTGTTGAACGTCGTGCACGGCCCCGCCCACGACTGGCTCGATATCCGCGGCGCCGGGAAGGAGGAAGCCCTGCTGCCGTTCGTTTCGGAGTTCATCCGGGAGGTGGACATGGGCGGACGCCGGATCGTCGTGACGCCCCCGGAGGGCTGGCCGCATGCGAGTTGACGTCCTGACCCTCTTCCCGGGGATCTTCGACGGACCCCTCGACCAGAGCATCCTCCTCAAGGCGCGCGAGGCAGGGCTGATGTCGGTCGAGGTGCACGACCTGAGGGAGTTCGCCGAGGGGAAGCACCGGGTCACCGACGAGCCGCCCTTCGGCGGCGGCGGCGGGATGGTGATGAAACCGGAGCCGGTCTTCGCGGGGGTCGAGAGCCTTAAAGGAAGGTTTGGGCCCGGCAAGGTGATCCTGCTATCCCCGCAGGGGGAAAGGCTCACCTCCGCGCTCGCGCGGCAGCTGGCGGAGGTATCGCACCTGATCCTGGTCTGCGGGCGGTACGAGGGGGTGGACCAGCGGGTGGCGGACCACCTGGCCGACCTCGAGGTGTCCATCGGGGACTACGTCCTGACCGGGGGGGAACTTCCCGCCCTGGTGCTGATCGACTCGGTGGCGCGGTTTCTCCCCGGCGTGCTGGGGGACCCGCAGGCCTCCTCCCGCGACTCCTTCGAGGAGGGGCTGCTCGAGGCCCCGCAGTACACCCGCCCTCGCGAGTTCCGGGGGTACACGGTCCCGGAGGTCCTCCTCTCGGGCGACCACGCCGCGATCGGGCGGTGGCGGCGCGAAGAGGCGCTTCGCCGGACCCGGCTCAAACGCCCCGACCTGCTCGACTGATGATGGAAGGCACACGAAGTTCGGCGAAGCGGCCGCAGGAGGGGGGGGCGCAGTGAGGTAAAGCGCAGCCGTGCAGGTACACCGCACGGCGAGCCACGAACGGAGTCCCCCCTCCGAGGCGGCGCAGCCGAAGGCGTGTATGCGGGCGTCCAACAAACAGTTGACAGCGATGCCCGGCAGGGGATAGATTGTACAGTCTTGTTCCCCATCGGGAACCGACGGAAGGAAGGGGTACCGCCATGAATCTTCTCCAGGAACTGGAAAAAGCGCAACTTCGCACCGACCTCCCGCCGTTCAAGGCCGGGGACACCGTCCGGGTCTACTCGCGCATCAAGGAAGGCGAGAAGGAGCGCGTCCAGTACTTCGAGGGGATCGTCATCGGCTTTCACCGCAATGCCGTCTCCACCACGTTCAAGGTCCGGAAGGAATCCTACGGCGTTGGCGTCGAGAAGACCTACCCCCTGCACTCCCCGCTCCTCGAGAAGATAGTCGTTAAAAAGAGAGGCGACGTCCGCCGGGCGAAGCTCTTCTTCCTGCGCGAAGTGTCAGGCAAGAAGGCGCGCATACGCGAGAAGAAGGACTGGATCGGAAAGAAGGGGATCGCCGTGCCCGTCGAGGGGACCCCGGAGCTGCCGGCTTCACCTGCCCCGGAGACTGCAGAACCCAAAGAGTAGGGACTTTCCCGCCTTGGACGGTTTCGAGGCCAGGGCCCGCGCAAAGGGGTACCGCGCGGTCGCCGGGGTCGACGAGGCCGGACGGGGGCCGCTGGCGGGGCCGGTCGTCGCGGCGGCCGTCATCCTCCCCGAAGGGTTTCACAGCGAACGGATAAAGGATTCGAAGGCCCTCGCCCCCGCCGCGAGGAAAAAGGCCTTCTCGCTGGTCGCGGCCGAGGCGGTTTCCTTCGCTATCGCGCTTTCCACGCCGGAAGAGATCGACGAGATCAACATCCTCCAGGCCTCCCTGCTTGCCATGCGGCGGGCCGTCGAGCGGCTTTCACATCCACCCGATTTCCTGTACGTCGACGGGACCTTCCCGGTTCCGTGCCCCGTCTTCCAGGAGACGCTCGTCCGGGGCGACAGCCGCTGCCTCTCGGTCGCGGCGGCGTCCATCCTCGCGAAGGTCGAGAGGGACGGGATGATGGAGGAGTACGACCGGGTGTACCCCGGCTACGGCTTCTCCGCCCACAAGGGGTACCCGACCCGGGAGCACCTCGCCGCCCTTCGCCGGCTGGGCCCCTGCCCGATCCACCGGAAATCGTTTCGCGGAGTTCTCCCTGATTCTTCTCCCGGACGATAGAAGCAAGGCCGGGGCCGCGGCGGAAGAAGCGGCCTGCGCCTTCCTCGAGGGCCTGGGGCTTCGGGTGGTGGAGCGAAACTTCCGCGTGCGGGGGGGCGAGATCGACATCGTCGCGCGGCAAGGCGATGTCCTCGTCTTTGCGGAAGTGCGCTTCCGCGAGGACGAGGAGTTCGGCGGCCCCGAAGAATCGGTGGGGATCGTGAAACGGCGGAGGGTGATAACCGCTGCGAAAGAATACCTGCGCCGCGTCCCGCCTTCCTCCTGGAAGGAGGCCCGCTTCGACGTCGTCGCCGTCACCGGATCGGCGCCAAATCGCGTAATACGGCACTACCCGGGCGCCTTCGACGCCCGCGGAAAACCGATTTAGCCGAAGAACTCCTCGGCGATCCCGTAAAGGTCCATGTCGACCGTCTTGATCTTCGAGGTCGCCTCCGACAGGGGGACGGCGACGATCTTGTTCCCCTGGAGGGCGGCCATCTTCCCGAAGTCGCCACGGTGGGCCATCTCGGTGGCGAAGACCCCGTAGCGCGTCGCCAGGACCCTGTCGTGGGCCGTCGGGGAGCCGCCGCGCTGGATGTGCCCCAGCACCACGTAGCGCGTCTCGAACTTCGTCCTCTTCTCGATCTCCTGCGCCAGAAGCTGCGAGATCCCACCCAGCCGGACGTGGCCGAACTCGTCGGTCCGTGTCTCCTGTACGATGAGCTTGCCGTTCACACCCGGCTTGTCCGCGAACTTCGCCCCCTCGGCGACGACGACGATGCTGTAGCTCTTGCCGCGGCTGTGCCGCCGCAGGATCAGGTCGCACACTTCGTCCGGGTCGATCGGCTTCTCAGGGATGAGGACTACGTCCGCGCCGCCCGCGATTCCCGAGAAGGTGGCGATCCACCCGGCGTTCCGTCCCATCACCTCGACCACCATGACCCGGTTGTGCGATTCTGCCGTGGTGTGGATCCGGTCGATGGCCTCGGTGGCGATGCTCACCGCCGTGTCGAACCCGAAGGTGAAATCCGTTCCGAAGAGGTCGTTGTCGATCGTCTTGGGGACGCCGACGACCGGCAGCCCCTTGTCGAAGAGCTTGCTCGCCGCGCCGAGCGTGTCTTCCCCGCCGATGGCGATCAGGGCGTCCAGGCCCAGCAGCCGGAAGTTGCGAAGCACCTTGTCCGGGCCGGAAGGGTCTTTCAGCGGATTGGTACGGGACGTGCCGACGATCGTGCCGCCGATGTGCAGGATGCCGGAAACCATCTTCAGGTCCAGGTCCATGTGTATGAGTTCGAGCAGTCCCTTCCAGCCGTTCCGGATGCCCACCACGCGGGAGTCGTAGGCGTCGGATTTTCGCACCACCGCCCGGATGACCGCGTTCAGGCCCGGGCAGTCCCCCCCGCCCGTCAACACCCCGATTTTCATGGCAATGTCCCCCGATGCGAATTTCGCAACAGTATAGCAGATTTTCCGCGCGCGGCGATGGAGTGAGACATTTTCGCCGTCAAACGACCGGCCCCCGCGAATTTTTCATAAAACGCCGTATCTATATTACGTTGACAGTTAAGAAGTATTGTAGTACTGTTTTACGAAATATTGACATGATTTTCGATTCCACGCTCTCCACGGTCCGACTCCAGGAAAATATCAGGAGGAAGAGCGATGACACAGGTGCCGCATCGCTGGCTCATGGCTGCATCCGGCGAGCCGATGATCAAAGCCGATTTCGACCCGTTTCCG
This sequence comes from Deltaproteobacteria bacterium, assembly GCA_021824125.1. Taxonomy (GTDB): domain Bacteria; phylum Desulfobacterota; class Deferrimicrobia; order Deferrimicrobiales; family Deferrimicrobiaceae; genus JAKALO01. The sequence continues at coordinate 15,110 of JAKALO010000018.1, forward strand.
CCGTCCGACGGCGAGGTGGTGGTCAAGGTGGCCGGTTGCGGGGTTTGTCACACGGACCTGGGTTTCTACTATGGCGGCGTACGCGTCAAGCACGCGCTTCCGTTGACTCTCGGACACGAAATCAGCGGCAGGGTGGTCGCCGCCGGGGCGGGGGCTTCGGAGTGGCAGGGCAAGGCCGTGATCATCCCCTCGGTGATCCCATGCGGCGAGTGCGCGCTCTGCGCCTCCGGGCGCGGCACCATCTGCCGCCTGCAGAAGATGCCCGGGAACGACATCCACGGAGGTTTCGCGTCCCACATACGCATCCCGGCCCGCGGCCTGTGCCTCGTCGACGAGGAGCGGCTTGCGGCGGCAGGGCTTGCGCTGGCCGACGTCTCGGTGGTGGCCGATGCGGTTACCACGCCCTACCAGGCGGCGACGGAGGCGGAGGTGCGGCCCGGCGACCTGGCCATCGTGGTCGGGACCGGCGGGGTCGGCGGGTACGCGGTCCAGATCGCCCGCGCCTTCGGGGCCGCCGTCGTGGCGCTCGACGTGGACCAGGCGAAGCTGGACGCCATGGCCGGATACGGTGCCGCGCTGGCCATAAACGTCGGCCAGGTCAAGGGCCGTGACCTGAAAAAAGCGATCCTGGAATTCGCCGGAAAGAACGGCCATCCCGACACCGGATGGAAGATCTTCGAGTGCTCCGGGACCGCAGCGGGCCAGGACACCGCTTTCGGACTGCTGACATATGGAGCGACGCTGTCGGTGGTCGGCTTCACCATGGACAAGGTGGAGCTGCGCCTTTCCAACCTGATGGCCTTCCACGCCCGGGCGCTGGGCAACTGGGGATGCCTGACCGAGCTCTATCCCCGGGCGCTCGACCTGGTGCTTGATCGCAGGATAGCCCTTGGCCCGCTCGTCGAGCGGTATCCGCTGAGCGACATCAACGAGGTCTTCGCCGCCGCCCATGCGCACAAGCTGGCCCGGCGCGCGATCCTGGTCCCCAACCCCTGAGTCAGGATTGCACGGGGAGGTCCCGAACATGAGCGCAAGCCCCGTAAAGGCGTGGCTGGAAAAGGATGGCATGCTTCTGCGCCTGCGCCTGGCCCGTCCCAAGGCCAATATCGTGGACGCCGCCATGATCGCATCGCTCCAGTCGGCCCTCGGCGGGCACCTGTCCGGCGCGCGGCTGCGGGCCGTGCTCCTGGACGCGGAAGGCCCGCACTTCAGCTTCGGGGCAAGCGTGGAGGAGCACCTGCCTGAATCGTGCGCCTGGATGCTCCGGCAGCTTCACGCACTCATCCTGCAGCTCCTGGAAAGCCCGGTCCCCGTCCTGGTGGCGGTGCGCGGCCAGTGCCTGGGGGGCGGTCTCGAGGTCGCGGCCGCGGGGCACCTGATCTTCGCCGCTCCCGACGCGAAGATGGGGCAGCCCGAGATCAAGCTGGCGGTTTTCGCGCCCGCGGCCTCCTGCCTGCTTCCGGAGCGCATCGGCCAGGCCCGGGCCGAGGACCTGCTGTTTTCCGGCCGCAGCATGGGGGCCGATGAAGCCCACCGGATCGGTCTTGTAAGCTCGCTGGCCGACGACCCGGAAGGCGCAGCGCTGGACTATTTCGAGCGGTTCCTGGCCCCGCTGAGCGCGAGTTCCCTGCGTTTTGCCGTGCGCGCCGCCCGCGCCGGCTTCGTTTCTCGGGTCGCTGCGAAGCTCGCCGAGGTGGAACGTCTGTATCTCGAAGACCTCATGGTAACCCGCGATGCCGTGGAAGGGTTGAACGCCTTCATCGAAAAGCGCCACGCGAACTGGCAGGACCGCTGAGGGGGCAGGGGCAGGGATGTCAAAAACGGTTTATGTCGGCCTGGACGTCGGGTCGTCGAGAACCAAGGTCGCCGTCGTGGACGCCGAAGGACGGCTGCTCGGCAACGCCGTCAGGAAATCCGGGACGGACTTCTCCGCAACCGCCGCCACGTGCCTGGACGACTCGCTTGCGATGGCCGGGGCCACCCGTCACGAGATCGTCAACGCCGTTTCCACCGGCTATGGCCGGGCCAACGTCGCTTTCGTGACCGGGCGGAGCAAGACCGAGATCGGTTGCCTCGCCAAGGGGTGCCGCCACAGTTTTCCCGAGGCGATCACCGTCATCGACATCGGCGGCCAGGACAACAAGATCGTCAAGCTCGACGCCGGCGGGCGCCGCAGCGGCTTCAAGATGAACCGCAAGTGCGCGGCCGGCACCGGGGCCTTTCTCGAGGAGATGTCCGCACGCCTCGACATCCCCCTGGACGAGATGGACGGATTGGCGCGCCAATCCGGGGATATGGTCAGGCTCGGAAGCTACTGCACGGTCTTTTCCGCAACGGAGGTCCTCGAGAACATCCGCCACGGCAAGAAGGTGACCGACATCGTCAAGGGACTGTTCTACTCGGTCATCAAGAGGGTGCTGGAAATGGACTCCCCCACGGAACGCGTCGTCATGACGGGGGGAGTGGTGGCCCACAACCCCTATATCGTCGAGATGGCCGGGGAAATGATCGGAAGGCCGGTCATGGTACCCGAGTTTCCCCAACTCGCCGGCGCGATCGGGGCCGCCCTATACGCACTGGAGGAGAAGGGAGAAGCCGATGGCTGAAGAAAAGAAGACGACGAGAAAGAAGATCCAGGCCGCCGACACGATGAACAGGATAATGGCGGACTACTTCCACGACCTCAACGATGCCGCCGTCAACGGGAAGCGGAAGGTCGCCTGGTGCACCAGCGTCGGCCCGGCGGAACTGCTCCGGGCCATGGGGTACGCGGTCCACTTCCCGGAGAACCACGCGGCCATGCTCGGCGCCACGCGCATGTCCACCGACCTGATCCCGGCGGCGAACGCCATCGGTTATTCCCCGGACATATGCTCCTACCTGACGGCCGACATCGGGGCCTGCCTGAAAGGGATCACACCCCTGTCCAAGGCCTACAAGGGGATCGAGTCCGTACCCAAACCGGATGTCCTGGTCTACAACACCAACCAGTGCCGCGACGTCCAGGACTGGATGGCCTGGTACTCCAGGAAGCTGGGCGTCCCCTCCGTCGGCGTCACCTCCCCCAGGAACGTGAACGAAGTGACCGACGCCCACATCGACGACGTATCCCGGCAGATAGAGGCCCTGGTCCCGACGCTCGAGGGGATCACGGGGAACAGGTTGGACATTGACCGGCTGCGCGAGGCGGTCTCCCTGTCACGGGAATGCACCGAGCTCTGGAAGAAGGTCCTGGAGACGGCGACGGCGGTCCCCGCCCCCCTCACGTTCTTCGACGGCACCATACACATGGGGCCGGCCGTGGTTCTACGGGGGACACGGCAGGCCATCGGCTACTACGAAGTCCTGCTCGCGGAGCTGGAGCAGAGGATCCGCGACGGTGTGGGGGCGGTCGACGACGAGACCTGCCGCATCTACTGGGAAGGGATGCCCATCTGGGGACGCCTGAGGCAGCACTCGGAGCTCTTCCTCCAGCTGAAGACGAGCGTCCTGGCCTCGACCTACTGCAGCAGCTGGATCTTCCAGGCCTTCGACGCGCGGGATCCCTTCCGGAGCATGGCCAAGGCCTACCTGGAGCTCTTCATCGTCCGGTCGGACGCGTACAAGGAAACGTACATCAAGGGGATGCTCGAGAAGTTCCGGATCGACGGGATCGTCTACCACGACGCCAAGACCTGTCCGTACAACTCCAACAACCGCTACGGAATGCCCCAGCGGCTCGAGGCCGAAACCGGCGTCCCCGCCCTGGTCATATCCGGCGACCTCAACGACCTTCGATGCGTGTCCGACGAGCAGACCAAGACCAACGTCGAAGCCTTCATCGAACAGATCATGGAGGGGAGATAGCGATGCTGGATGCACTCTTCAGGCCCCGGGGGGTCGCGATCATCGGCGCCTCAACCAAGGAGCTGTCCATCGGCAACGTCATAATCAGGAATCTCCAGACGTACGGCTACAAGGGAAACATCTACCCTATCAACCCCACCGCACCCGACGTGCGCGGCATCAAGGCCTACAAGTCGCTGGGGGAGGTCCCGGGCGAGATCGACGTGGCCCACATCATCATCCCCGCGAAGCTCGTTCCCCAGGCAATCGAGGAGTGCGGCAAAAAGGGGGTCAAGGCGGTCATCATCAATTCCGCCGGGTTCAGCGAGATGGGTGAGGAGGGGGCAAGGCTCCAGGAGGCCTTCCTGGCGAACGCGAAAAGGCACGGCGTGAGAGTCTTCGGCCCGAACTGCCAGGGGATCATCAACACCGATCCTTCGCTGAAGGCCTACTGCAACTTCACCTTCACCTACCCGGAGCCCGGCTCCGTTTCCGTGGTCGCCCTGAGCGGAGGGGTCGGCGCCCTGATCATGCAGGCGCTCTTCGACGAGGGGATCGGGATGCGGATGTACGCCTCGAACGGCAACGCCTGCGATCTATCCATCCCGGAGATCCTGCGCTACTGGGCGGACGATCCCGGGTGCAAGGCGATCCTCCTCTACACCGAGGGATTCTCCGACCCGATGGAGTTCCTCGAGACGGCCCGCGAGGTGGCGGCCAGGAAACCGGTGCTGGCCATGAAGGCCGGGCGCACCGAGCAGGGCGCAAAGGCGGCTTCCTCCCACACCGGGTCCCTTGCCGGGGTGGACATCGCCACCGAGCTGATATTCGGCAAGACCGGCATCCTCTCCTTCCAGGACGAGGAAGACATGGTGCGGGCGGCCAAGGCGTTCGCCACGCAGCCGGTCCCGGCGGGAAACCGCGTCGGGATCATAACGAATACCGGCGGCCCCGCCGTCATCGCCACCGACGTCCTGGTGGCCGCGGGGCTGGAGGTGCCGAAACTCTCCGATGCGTCGATCTCCCGGCTCAAGGCGACCCAGCTTCCCCAGGCGGCCCTCGAGAACCCGATCGACGTGGTGGCCACCGCCGGAGGCGACCAGTTCCGGGCCGCCGTGGAAGTGCTCCTGGAAGAGGAAGGGGTGGACAGCATCTTCATCAACTTCGTCACCGCCCCGTTCACCGACACCCACGAGGTTGCGCGGCAGATCGTCGAGGCGAGCCGCAAGGGGAAGAAGCCGGTCGTCTGCAATTTCATGACCGACCTGACCCAGGAGCGCTACCGGATCACCATGGAGATCCTGAAGGACGGGGGGATCCCCTTCTACGCCACTCCCACCGCCGCCGCGAGGGCGCTGGGCGCCCTTGCACGGTACGGCCGCCTGCGGAGGCGCGATATCGGCCGGCCCGAGACCTTTGCCGGCGCGGATGCCGCAAGGGCCCGGTCGGTCGTCCTGAGCGCGCGGGAAACCGGCCGCTCGGTCCTGTCCGCCGCGGACGTCTACACGATCCTCGAGTCGTACGGGATACCCGTTGCCCGCTGGAAGGCGGCCGGGACCCCCGACGAGGCGGCGGCGGCCGCGGAGGCGATCGGCTGCCCCGTCGTGCTCAAGGTCGACTCGGAGGCGATCGACCACAAGAGCGACATGGGAGGGGTCGCCGTCGACCTGAAGGACCCGGCGGCGGTGCGCTCCGCGGCTGAAGGGATGCGGCGGCGCCTGGGATCGCACGGCGATCTGAAATTCCTCGTGCAGAAGTTTCATCCCGGAGGCCGCGAATTGATCGTCGGCGCCAGCGCCGAGAGGGGACTGGGGCACCTGGTCATGTTCGGGCTCGGAGGGATACACGTCGAGGTCCTGAAGGACGTCGTCTTCAAGATCGCTCCCGTCACCCGGGTGGAGGCGTGTGAGATGCTCGATTCCATCCGTGCGAAGACGTTGCTCGACGGAGTCCGCGGACAGAAGGGCGTGGACAAGGACAAGGTCGTCGAACTGATCCAGCGCATTTCCCAACTGCTCGCCGACCTGCCGGAGATCAGGGAAATGGACCTTAACCCCGTCATGGCTTTCGAGGACTCCGTCGTCGCCGTCGACGGCAGGATCCGGATCTGAGCCCGGAAGCGATATACCGACAAATCGGTTCGTCAAGTTTGTGCCGAGAAAAGGAGACGTGACCATGCTGACGAAAGCGTTCATCCCCTACAAGGGCTACTACAGCACCCCGTTCGTCCGGTGGCAGGGGACCCTTGCCAACGAGCACTCGATCGTCCTCGGGGCGAATACATCCAGGCGCTTCTTCGAGTCGAGGAAGTGGGACCCCACGAAATTGGATTACGTGATCGTCGGCAGCACCGTTTACCAGAAACAGTGGTTCTACAGCGGCCCATGGGCCTCCGCGCTGATGGGAGCCGTCGGCGCTCCAGGCCTCCTCGTCAGCCAGGCCTGCTCCACGTCCACGTTTTCCCTATACCAGGCGGGCATGGGCGTCGAGACCGGCCTGTTCGCGGACAGCTGGTGCCTGCTGGCCGACCGCTGCTCCAACGGGCCCCACGCAGTCTGGCCGAATCCCGGCGGGCCCGGAGGCCAGGTGATCGCGGAGGACTGGGTCATGGACAACTTCGGCAAGGACCCGTGGGCGGGGGGGGCAATGATCCAGACCGCGGAAAACGTTTGCAGGGAGCACGGCCTGACACGAGAGGAGTGCGACGCCGTCACGCTGCGGCGGCAGGAGCAGTACCGGGACTCCCTGGCCAACGACCGTGAATTCCAGAAGCGCTACATGTTCCCGGTGGAAGTCCAGGTTTCCAGGAAGAAGACCGTGATCGTCGAGGCCGACGAGGGGGTCACGTCCAGCACGAAGGAAGGACTTGCGGGATTGAAGCCCATCCTGCCAGACGGCGTGCACACGTTCGGTTCCCAGACCTACCCGGCGGACGGAAACTGCGGCGTTCGGGTGACCACCCGGGAAAACGCCAGGGCGCAAAGCGCCGACCCGGGCGTCGAGATCCGGATCGTATCCTTCGGTTACGCCCGGACAAAGAAGGGGTTCATGGCGGCGGCAGTGGCGCCTTCCGCCCGGATGGCCCTCGACAATGCCGGGATAAAGGCGACGGACCTGGGCGCGATCAAGACGCACAACCCGTTCGCGTCTAACGACGTGGTAATGTCCAGGGTAATGGGCCTGGACCTGAACGCCATGAACAACTTCGGTTCCTCCCTGATCTTCGGGCATCCGCAGGGCCCCACCGGGGCGCGCCTCGTCATCGAGGGGATCGAGGAACTTGCCCTGAAGGGGGGCGGCTACCTCCTCTTCTCCGGCTGCGCCGCGGGCGACACGGCGGCCTCGCTCGTGCTCAAGGTCGGATAGGGCGGGGGCCCTTCGACGCTTTCTCTTAACTCGATCGATTGCCATATAATCAAGGAGGGGACACGATGAACATCGGGAATATCGGAACAGTAGGGATCGTGGGCGCCGGCAGCATGGGGGCCGGGATCGCCCAGGCGGCCGCCCAGGCGGGGCTAAAGGTCAAGGTGGTGGACGTCGGCGACGCGGCCTGGGCCCGGGCCCGGAAGACGATCGCCAAGAGCCTGGAGCGGATGGTCGCCAAGGAGAAAATCACCGGGGAGCAGATGAAGGAGGCCCTGGAGCTATTGAGCTTCTCAACCGACGTAGGGACGCTGGCCGGCGTCCCCTTCGTCTTCGAGGCCGTCTTCGAGGACATCGGCGTCAAGAAGGAGATCTTCGGGAAGCTGGACGCGGTCTGCGGGGACGACACGGTCTACGCCACCAACACATCCTCCATCGCCATCACCGAAATGGCCTCCCTGGTGAAGCGCCCCGCCCGGTTCGTCGGGATGCACTTCTTCAACCCGGTCCCGATGATGCGCCTCGTCGAGGTGATCCCCGCGATGCAGACGGAAAAAGCCGTCACCGACCTGGCCCTGGCGATGGCCGTGAAGCTGGGCAAGACCCCCATAACCTGCAAGGATACGCCGGGGTTCGTCGTCAACCGCCTGCTCATACCGTACATACTCGACGCCGTCCGTCTCCTGGAGGCCGGAGTCGCGTCGGCCGAGGACATCGACACCGCCATGAAGCTGGGCGCCGGCATGCCGATGGGTCCGTTCGAGCTCATGGACTTCACCGGCGTCGAGATTTCCCACCTTGTCGGAGAGATATTCTACGGGTATACGAAAGAGGCACGGTTCGCTTCCCCGGGGTTGCTCAGGAACATGGTGAGCGCGGGGTACCTGGGTCGCAAGACCGGCAGGGGATTCTACGACTATTCGGAAAAGAAATAGGCCGTTTCCGGTTTCCGGCCGACATCAAGCGAAAGGAAGATACGAGGCCATGGCCTGGAGCAGGGAAGAGACGATCGGCCGCGACGAGATGCGGCGAATCCAGCTCGGCAAGCTGCAGAAGACGGTCGGCTACGTGTACGGGAAAAACGCGGTATACAGGAAGCGGCTGGACGAGGCGAACGTGAAGCCTGGCGACATAAAGTCGCTGGACGATATCAGTAAACTCCCCTTTACCGTGAAGCAGGATATACGGGACCAGTATCCGTTCGGCCTCTTCACCGCCTCCATGGAGGAAATCGTCGAGTTCCACGCCACCTCGGGGACCACGGGGAAACCGGTCGTCGTACCCTACACCAGGAACGACATCGAGCTGTGGACCGAGGTCATGGCGCGTGCCTGCACCGGCGCCGGCATCACGAAGAGCGACGTCGTGCAGAACATCTACGGCTACGGCCTGTTCACGGGCGGCCTGGGCACCCACTACGGGGCCATCCGCGTCGGGGCGACGGTGCTTCCCATGTCCGGCGGGAACTCCCAGAGGCAGATCATGCTGATGCAGGACCTGGGCAGCACGGTGGTCACCGCGACGCCGTCGTTCCTGATGCATCTCCACGAGGTCGGGTTGCAGATGGGGGTGGACTTCAGGAAGCTGAAGCTCCGGGTCGGCCTTTTCGGCGCCGAACCGTGGAGCGAGTCGATGCGACGGGCGATCGAGGAGAAGTTCGGGCTCAAGGCGTGCGACATGTACGGCCTCACGGAGATGATCGGTCCCGGCGTCTCCTTCGAGTGCCACGAGGTCCGTGACGGGCTGCACGTGAACGAGGACTTCTTCTACCCCGAGGTAATCCACCCGGAGACGTGCGAACCGCTCCCCCTGGGCGAGGAGGGCGAGCTGGCCCTCACCACCATCGGCAACGAGGGGATGCCGTTGCTGCGGTACCGGACCCGGGACATCACCCGGCTGAATCCCGTGCCTTGCGCCTGCGGGCGCACCCTGGTGCGGATGGACAGGATATCCGGCCGCACCGACGACATGCTGATCATACGCGGGGTCAACTTCTTCCCCTCCCAGATAGAGTCGATAATCCTCAAGCGCCAGGGCGTGTCGCCGCACTACATGGTAGTGGTCGACCGCCAGGGCAGCATGGACGAGGTCGAGGTCCGGATCGAGGTCACCA
>JAKALO010000019.1 GCA_021824125.1 Deltaproteobacteria bacterium
ACCGCGTGCCGGTCGACGCGGTCCTTGGCCACTTCGACTCCCAGGGCCTCGGAGTAGACGCGATCCCTCCACCTGCCGAAGCCGCCGCCTCCCGACGAGACCGTTGCGGAAAACGGCATGGAACGAAACGCGTCCCCGCGGGAGAATTCATAACCGAATTCCGTGGAGACGGTCCGCGTCCAGTTCACCCCGAGAGAAGCCCCGACCGCGTGCTCCGTGTAGGAGAAGGTCTCGACGTTGGCACGGCTGTCGGTGTACGCATAATGCCCGCCGAGCCGGATATTGCCCGCCAGCCGCTGCCCGCATTCGAATCTGCCTCCGAAGGCCCATGCGGACTGGTCGTCGTCCTTCACGCCTTTCGCCTGGAGAAACGCAGAGGCGGCGACGCTCAAACCCGGGCGGGGTACATACACCATGCCGGGCGAGAACGTGATCGCCGCGTAATCCAGCCAGGTCACGCTGGCGTAGGCGGCCCCCTCGGCGACAACAGTGGCGGTCCAGTCCAGCCGGGATTCGCCGTCCGGTTCCCTGCCGAAAGCCACGTGGCCCGACAGGAACGTGTCGCTCTCCCCGCCGTCGACCGCCTGGTCGACGTTCGTATCGAAACCCGCCCCGACCCCGGTTTCCCATCCCGCCGACGCACGCCCGATCCCAAGCAGGATCGCTCCGGCGAAAAGGAACACCATCCATATTCGCCGAAGGAACATGCGCATCCCCTTGCCGTTTCCGGGTTGAATTCTACCGACGGCCGCCGCCCATGCCTCCGGGCCTGGACCCCGTTCCGCCTCCTCCGCGCATCGGGGACCCGAATCCGCCCCGTGATCCCGCCTGCCCCGAACCCGCGCCCTTCCAGAGAGGAAATCCTTCCTCGTCGCGCAGGACGAAGGACTGCCCCGATAACGCGAGGCGGATCTCCTGGGCGACGATGTACAGGTTCATGTCCTTGCCGAGAGACTTGGAGCCGAGGACGCGAACCTCCGTCCCGTCGGAAAGCCCTGCCTGCAAATCGTTCCAGAACCACGCGGGTGAGGTCAGAACAGTGTACGTCTCCCTCCCCGTTTCGAGGCGAAACCGGACGGGGCCGCGGTCCGGCCGGAAAAGGCCGTAGGCCTTTCCCTTCACCTCGCCCACCGTGTTCGGGTCGAAGCCGCCTGGGTAATGGATCCCGCTTCCTTCCAGCGCCGCATCCTTCTCTTCCGCCCGGGCCGGCACCGCCGCCAGGAGGAGCGCCAGGAAGAAGAAATTGAGCAGCAGGGCGGCCCTGGCCGCCCTGCCGTACCCGGGATTCACCGCTTCAATCAAGGGTGCCGGCGCCGTACCCGGGGAGGCCGGGGCCGTACCCGGTGCCGTCCAGATTCGGGATCCCGTCACCGTTGCCATCACCAGGTCCATACGTGTTCCCTTTCTTCGGATTCATCGTCGCCGCGCTCGTCTCCACCAGGTCATTGCACGACCCGTCTCTCAGCCGAACCTGATCCCGCAACCGGTCCTGGGTCATGGCCATGTTCCAGGTCCGGGCCTGGGTCCGGGAACGGAGCGCCTGTCTTTTTGCCCTCATCTGTCCGGGCCCCGCCAGGACCGTCGCCGGAAGTGCGGTTGACACGAGAAAAACGCCCGCCAATAATGCCGCACCGAGTTTCTCTTTCATCATTCCTTCCTCCTTGCTGGGAGTTGCTTCCGCCCAAGGAAGGAGCAAAAGGGATGCCGGCCGCCCCGCATTGCCGTTTCTCGCCGTAACATAAAGCGATTTCGTATTTTTTCGACACCGGGCCCTGGTTTCTCCACCTCCGGAAGTGCAAAGGCTGCACTCCGACGCGCAAAATCTGCGCATCCCTTCAGAAGCCGTAATCCTTGATCCGGTATTGCAGGGTCCGCAGGGAGATCCCAAGGATCCTGGCGGCCTGCTTCCGGTTCCCTCCGGCTTCCGCGAGAACTCTCCGGATGGTCTCGCGCTCGGTTTCCCGGAGGGCGCCCTTGGACGACGGGACGACCTCCCGGACCGGCTCCAGGTTCAGGTGTTTCAGGTCGATCTCCCCATGCGCAAGGATCACCGACCGCTCCATCACGTTCTGCAGCTCCCGGACGTTACCCGGCCATGTGTAAGCGTCGAGGGCCGACCTGGCCGCGGCCGTGAAGCCGGAGATCCTTTTACCGAAGGCGGCGGCGAACTTCCCGACGAAATACTCCGCCAGCGGGAGGATCGCTTCCCTGCGCTCGACCAGGGAGGGAAGGACGACCGGGAAGACGTTGAGCCGGTAATAGAGATCCTCGCGGAACCGCCCCGCGGAAACCTCCGCCTTGAGGTCCCTGTTCGTAGCCGCGACGACCCGGACATCCACCGAGATCGTCTTCGCGCCTCCCACGCGCTCGAACTCCCGCTCCTGGAGGACCCGGAGCAGCTTCACCTGCACCGCCGGGGAAATATCGGAGATCTCGTCGAGAAAAACCGTCCCGCCGTCGGCGAGCTCGAACCGTCCCTTCCTCGCCGCCATGGCGCCGGTGAACGCCCCCCGCTCATGCCCGAACAGTTCGCTTTCCAGGAGCGTCTCCGCAAGCGCCGCGCAGTGGACGGCGACGAACGGCCCGCTGCGCCGCGGGCTCAGCCCGTGGATCACGCGGGCGACAAGCTCTTTCCCTGTCCCGCTGGCTCCGGCAATCAGCACCGTCGCTGTCGTGGGCGCGACATCCCTGACCAGCCGGTGCACCTGCCCCATTCTCTCTCCGAGGAAGATCATCTCCGGCGGAGGGAACTGCCGGCCCAGCTCTTCCGACAGCAGGGCGACCCTCGCCTCCGCGTCGGCTTCCCGCAGGACGCGGTCGATCACATGGCGAAGCTCCTCGGGGTCGCGCAACGGCTTTGCGAGGTAATCGGATGCCCCCGCCTTCATCGCCTCCACGGCGTTCCCGATCGAGCCGTAGGCGGTGATGATGACCCAGCGGGCGTCGGGACGGAGGGCCTTCCCCTGCCGCATCACCTCCAGCCCGGAAAGATCGGGCATCCGCAGGTCCGTGACGACGAGGTCGAAATCCGAGCCCGCGAGCTTTCCGAGCCCATCCGCGCCGTTCCTCGACTCCTCCACCGCGTACCCGGCTTCCCTGAGGACCGTGGAAAGGAAGGAGCGCATCATCTCGTCATCGTCGACGACCAGGATGTTTTTCGCCATTTCCCGCTATCCTCCCTTCGGAATCCGGATTACAAGGGCGGCTCCGCGTCCCTCCGGACGGTTGGAAAGCTCGATGACGCCTTTCATCCCCTCGATCGCTTTTTTCGAGTATGCCAGCCCCAGCCCGGTGCCGTCCGCCCTGGTGGTATGGAACGGGGTGAACAGACGGGGAAGCTCCTCCTGCGAAATTCCCGGACCGTCGTCCTCTATCCGGATGACCGCCCGGGCCCCTTCGGCGCGCGCGGAAACCCGCAACGTCCCCCCCGGACCCATCGCCTGTATCGCATTCCGGATTCCGTTCGACAGGACGCGGCGCAGTTTCTCGAAGTCCGCCATCGCGCGTATACCGTGTGCCGTCTCCTGTTCCAGCTTTCCCGTCCATGACGATGTTTCCGTTTCCACCGTATCCCGCACCAGCGACTCCAGGTCGACGGATTCGACGGAATACGTTTCCTCCCGGGAGAACAGCAGGAGGTCGTTCACCAGCGACTCGATCCGCTCCGTCCCCCGGAGGACGGCCGCCAGACCCTGCTTCTTCGGATCCGACTCCCCGACCTTCTCGCTTACCCACTGGGTGTATCCCTTGACGCTCCCCAGGGCGTTGCGGATCTCGTGGGCGAGCGTGGCCGTCATCTGGCCGACCAGGGCCAGGTGCTCGCGCCGGTCGGATTCGGCCTGGAGCCGCAGATGCCTGGCGAACACCCGCTCCAGCAGGATCCCGACCGTCCACAACAGGATCAGCGCGAGGCCGACGGTCCACCACAGGTGACGGGCGCCCGCGACGATGCGGTCCGCCTGCGCGGTGTGGAGGACCAGGCGAAGGATCTCGGAGTCCCCATCGGGCCGGTGAAGGACGTAGTTGAACTCGTAGGCGGAAAGACCGGTCCCGAGCGTCACCCGGCGTCCGGACGTCCGGCCGGCACGCAACCATTCCTTAAGTCCCTCCTCCGCGATCCGGGTTCCCACCAGCCGGGGATTGGTGTGGAACAGGACCGTCCCCTCGGATCCGGCGATCAGCGCGTATGCCACCACCCGGTCGGAGAGGATCTCCCGGATCTCCTCGTTCATCCGTTCCCCGCCGATCCGCAGGGCGTTCTCCGCGGACGTGGAGAGCGACAGCGCGGTGCTCTCCAGCGAGCTGTCGGCAAGGGATTGCGCCGTACGGGCGTTCAGGACCGTGGTGTAGACGATGGCGCAGGAGGACAGCAGCAGGAAGGAAAAAAGGACCGTCCTCAATATCACGGGAAGCGCGGGACGCATCGACCCAAGCCTTTCGCAGTCCACAATGCCGGCCTGCAATGAAATCGTGGAAACGGCCCTATCTTTCGAGCAGGATCGTGACGGGGCCGTCGTTCACGAGGGAAACTTCCATTTCCGCGCCGAACGAACCGGTTTCCACCGGGACGCCCTGGGTCTCCCTCAGGCGGCGGACCATCTCGTCGTAGAGGCGCTCCGCCTTTTCGGGAGGGGCGGCTTCGGTGAAGCCCGGACGGTTTCCTTTCGCCGCGTCCCCGTACAGGGTGAACTGCGAAACCACCAAGATGCTTCCCCCAACGTCCACGACCGAGCGGTTCATCTTCCCCGCCTCGTCCTCGAAGATCCGGAGCCGGAGGATCTTCTCGCACATCCATCGAACGTGGGACTCGTCGTCTGCGTGCGTGATCCCGACGAAGGCCAGCAGTCCGTAGCCGATTCTCCCGCGGACCGTCCCCCCGACGGCGACCGAGGCGCTCTTCACTCTCTGGATCAGGACCCGCATGAATGCCCAATCTAAATCGGCCGGGGCCGGACCGCAAGAGGATCCTCCCCTGGATGCGCTCTTCCGGGAGACGGAACAAGGAGAGAAATGCGGGCTAAACGCGAACGGCGGACGGGGTGGAAACCCCGCCCGCCGTCCGGACTTTCGACCGCCCCTTTAGTGCTCCGAAGCGGTTTCCGACGACAGGAGCGGCAAATGCCTGGCCGCCATCTTGAAGATGAAGAAGGCCAGCGCGATCAGGGCGAAAGTCACTGCGAACTCCATCCAGGAGGGGAAGTAAGTCTGACCGTTCGTGGCGTTATGCCGGTACAGGCCGAAGATCCCCACGTTCAGGCGATTGATCAGCACGCCCGCGATAACCAACACATCTATGAAGAGGAGGCCGCTGAGGCTTTCCTTCATTTTCGTCCCCAGCAGGAGAGCCAGCGGGAGGATCACGCTCAGCGCCATTTCGATCAGGTACATGTTCGCTTCCATGCTGCCGCTGAAGACGGCCGCGACGCCGGGCCCGGTGACGAGGAAATACATCTTGAGAACGAAATAGAACAGGGCGACCCCGGCCAGGGCCCGGGCCAGCCCCGTGAAGATCCCCATGTCCACCGGGTGACGGAAGATCCGGGCGCTGAGGATCGTCTCCAGGCTCACCATCGAGAGCCCCATCATCACCGCCGACACCAGGAAGAGGAACGGCAGCTTCGAGTTGTACCAGAACGGGGAGAGCTTGCCCGGCACTATGAGGAACACGGCCCCGAGCGACGACTGGTGGAGGACCGAGAGCAGCGCGCCGAAGAGCACCACCGGGACCATGATCTTCTGGACGGTTTTCACGGCGCCGTGCCATCCGAGCCGCTCGAAGAGCATCGGGCTGAACTCGAGGGCCAGGGTGGTGGTGTAGAGCATAACGTGGATCGCCACGACCCACATCACCGAACGGATCTGCCACATCACCGCCGGGTGCCAGATCCGGTGCGGCTGCCCGATGTCCATGATGATGGCCACGATCGCCAGGAGGTAGCCGATGAACGCCGTCAGGATCGCCGGCCTGGTGATCGGCTTGTACTTCTTCATGTTGAACAGGTAGACCATGCTGGCGATGATGAAGCCCCCGGCCGCCATGGCCACCCCGCCGAGGACGTCGACGGCCAGCCAGATCCCCCAGGGGAAGTTGTCGTTCAGGTGGGTGGAAGCCCCCAGGCCCGATATCAGGCGGTAGACCATCACCCCCAGCCCGGCCAGCATGACCAGGACCATCGCGGCGGTGGCCGGGGTCCACATCCTTATGTCGTTGCCGGTGTTGTTCGTCTTCATGGCCTGTCCTCCTTGCCACCTTCTTTTTCCTTGACCTCGTTGCGCCGGGTGACGACCCAGCTGCCGACCCCGGCGACGAGGACCACGCCGATGACCGCCGGGATGCTGGAGATGTACGACCAGGTGAGTCCCGGAAGCTGGACTTTCGGCACGTCCATGTTGAACCCCAGTTCCCCGAACGGAACGCTGGAAATGTAGAGCCAGGAAGTCCCCCCGGCCTCTTCAATGCCGTAGACGTGATTCACGTACTTGCCCGGGGCCGAGGCGATGCGACGCTTCGCCTCGGCAACGACATCTTCCCGCTTTCCGAAGAACATGGTCTTCGTCGGGCAGGTCTTGATGCAGGACGGCAGGAGGCCGTCCTGGATGCGCTCGGCGCAGAATGTGCACTTCTGCACCGCGGGCAGCAGTTTCTCCCACTCGTATTTGGGGACCTCGAACGGACAGGCCAGCATGCAGTAGCGGCAGCCGATGCACCGCTCGTAGTCGTACGTGACCGGCCCCTCGTCGCTTTTCCGGAAGGCCGCCACCGGGCAGACCGAGGCGCAGGACGGGTCCTGGCAGTGGAGGCACTGGTTCTTGACGAAGCTCCAGACCGGCGTTTTTCCGTTGCCGTTCTCCACGAACCTGACGTTGGTGAAACAGTCCGAGTTCAAGTCGGTCGGATTGGTGAAGTTGCCGTACATCACGGTCTTTCTCGCCGACCGCTCGTTCCATGCCTTGCACGCGATCTGGCAACCCCTGCAGCCGATGCACCGCGTCATGTCCACGAGTACGCTGTTCGCCGTTTTCGCCATTTTCGCCACCCCCTACGCCTTCTCGACGTTGACCATGAAGGCCTTCGTCTCCGGGATCATGGTGTTCGCGTCCCCGACGGTAGGCGTGAGAAGGTTGCTGCTGTCCCCTCCGCTGCCGTCCTCGGGATATTGCCAGCCGAAGCACCAGGGCATCCCCACCTGGTGCACGGTGGAGCCCATGACCTGGAACGGCTTGAACCTCGCCGTCACGACCGCCGCAGCCATGACCTCGCCGCGGGCCGAGCTCACCCGCACCCGGTCGCCGTTCCGGACCCCCTTCTTCGCGGCGAGCTCCTCGCTCATCTCGATGAACATCTGGGGCACCATCTCCAGCAGCCACGGCTCGTGGCGGGTCATGACGCCGGTTTGCCAGTGTTCGGTCACCCGGTAGGTCGTCGCGATGATGGGATAGCTGGCGCTTCCGGATGCGAATATGTCTTCCGGCTTACCCTTACCCTCCGCGTAGAAGAGCTTGGCGGCGGGGTTGACACGGTGCGCCTTCGACATCGGGTTTTTCTCGATCGGGCATTCCAGCGGTTCGTAATGCTCGGGGAAAGGCCCGTCGTTGAGCCCCGGGCCGAAGAGCGAACTCACTCCCGCCGGCTTCATGATGAAGGGGAGCTTGGAGGCCGGATTGGCCTTCCCGTCCGCGGTCTTGAGGGGCGGCCATGCGCCGTCCGGGACGTCCCCTACCCAGCCACCCTTCCCCTCGCTCGCCGCGGGGTCCCACTTGATTACCGGGCGCTTCGGATCCCAGGGGTTTCCGTACTCGTCCACCGAGGCGCGGTTGTAGATGATCCGCCGGTTCACCGGCCAGGCCCACGCCCACTCGGGGAAGAGACCCAGCCCCGTGGGGTCGTCCTTCTTCCTCCGGACCATCATGTTGCCCTTGTCCGCGTAGGAGTTGCAGTAGATCCAGTTGCCGCTGGAAGTCGTGCCGTCGTCCTGTAAGAGGGCGAAGCCGGGAACCTGGGTCCCCTTTTTGTAAGGTGTGACAGCGCCTGTCTTCGCGTCCTTGATCTCCTTGTCCTGCATCCAGGTCCCGTTGATCTCCCTGGCGACCAGGGTGATGTCGACCTTCTTCCCGGGCCCGTAATTCCAGTCGAGATTGAGGATCGGATCGGGGTATGCGCCGCCTTTCGCGTACAGCTTCCGCACCCGTCCCTGGAGCTCGTTGATGATCTCCGCGTCGGGAAGCGCCTTGCCGAGAGGTTCTATGGCCTTGTAGCGCCACTGCGCCCATCGCCCCGAGTTGGTTATGCTCCCCTCCTTCTCCACCGAGGAAACGCAGGGGAGCAAGAAGACCTCGGTCTTCACCTCCGCGGGCTTGACGCCCGGACCCCGCCAGAATGAAGCCGTCTCGTTGTCGAAGAGGTTGACGTTCACCATCCAGTCCAGCTTCGCGAGGGCCTTGCGCGTCTTGTTGGCGTTCGTGCTGGAGCAGGCCGGGTTCTGTCCCCAGGCGAAGAACCCCTTGAACTTGCCCTGGAGCATCTGGTCGAAGAGCATGATCCACGACGCGTTCATCCCCGGGTCGGTCTTGGGCAGCCAGGCATACCCGAAGTCGTTTTCCTTCGTCGCCTTCGACCCGTAGATCGCCTTGAGATAGCTGGTTATGTACTTGGGACGATTCCCCCACCAGTTGGCGCTCATCGGCTCCTTGGTCTTGGGGGTGTTCTTTTCGATGTAGGCTTTGAGGTCCGCCAGGTCCGCGGAGGGCACTGGCAGGTAGCCGGGCAGGATGTGGAAGAGCAGCCCCTGGTCGGTGGACCCCTGCACGTTGCTTTCCCCGCGCAGGGCGTTGATCCCGCCTCCCGCCATGCCGACGTTTCCGAGGAGCAGCTGGGTGATGGCCATGGCGACGATGTTCTGCGTCCCGACGGTGTGCTGCGTCAGCCCCATGGCGTAGAGGACGGTGCCCACGCGGTCCTTCCGGCCGGTGGAGGCGAACGCCTCGTAGACCTTGAGGAGCGCGTCCTTCGGGGTGCCCGTGATGGAGGAGACCAGGTCCGGAGTGTAGCGGGCATAATGCTTCTTCAGGAGCTGGAAGACGCAGGAGGGATCGGTCAGCGTGGGGTCTTTCTTCACGACCCCGTCGGGGCCGGCCTGGAAAGCCCATGCCGTCTTGTTGTACTTGCGGGCTTCCGCGTCGTATCCCGAGAAGATGCCGTCCAGCTTGCCGGGCGACTGGAACTCCTTGTTCACCAGGAAGGAGGCGTTGGTGTAGAGGCGGACGTACTCCTTCTGGTAGAGGTTGTTACGGAGGATGTAGTTGATCATACCGCCCATGAAGGCGATGTCCGTCCCCGAGCGCAGCGGGGCGTAGATGTCCGCCTTGGAGGAAGTGCGGGTGAAGCGCGGGTCAACGCTGATTATGGTGGCGCCCCGGTCCTTGGCTTCCGTGATCCACTGGAAGGAGATCGGGTGGTTCTCCGCCGCATTGCTCCCCATGATGAGAATGACGTCCGCGTTCTTGAAATCTATCCAGTGATTCGTCATCGCGCCGCGTCCGAACGACTCTGCCAGAGCCGCTACAGTGGCGCTGTGTCATATGCGTGCCTGGTGTTCTATGTAGACAAGCCCCAGCGAGCGCAGCCACTTCTGGAGCAGGTAGCACTCCTCGTTGTCCAGGGCGGCGCTCCCGACGTGGGCGATCCCCATCGTCCGGTTGACGACAGCCTCGACCTCCTTCTCCACCTCCTTGTCGCCGACTTTCTCCTTGACCTTGATCCTGCTCTTGGCCTGGAAGGTCGCGTCCCGGGTCTTCTTGACCCGAGCGGCGATTTCGTCGAAGGCCCAGTCCCACTCCACCTCTTTCCACGAGGTTGCGCCCGGGGCGCGGTACAACGGCCGGGGGACGCGCGTCGGGTTGTCGACCAGCTGGAAGAGAGAAGCCCCCTTGGGGCAGAGCGCCCCCTGGTTGATGGGATGATCCGGGTCGCCCTCTATGTGGATTACCTTGGAGTCCCGCGTGTGGACGAGCAGTCCGCACCCGACCGCGCAGTACGGGCATATGCTCGTCGTGGTCTTCGCCCCCCGTATGCGGTTTTCACGTTCCCTGGCGTCGGCATCCTTCGCGGGAAGGGCAAGGGCCGTCCCCGCAAGCGCCGTGCCGCCTGCAACCTTCAGCAGATCCCTTCGCGTCAATCCTTTTCGAGATTCGCCCATCGATACCCCCCTTCAATAAAGATCATTTCCCCGTGTTGAATTCTTAATCGTTATTGTTTTTCCTCCACTTCCAATGTTGAGATTTTAATCTTTATATTTGGATGTATTTAATATGTCAATATAAATATTCATATGTATTGTTTTACAATCAAACGCCGTGTGCTTCCGAAACCGGACGCCGGGATTCCCCTAACCATGCGACCGGTGCCCGCATAGTCTCCCTATTTCACCCCCAGGCGCCTCCAGTAACCCTGGTTTCCGCTTAGTTTTGTTAATGCCGTAAGGGTGGTTTAAAATTCAGTTTGTCTATATGCAACGGGGGTTTCGCCTGGATATATCCGGAAACAATTGATTGGTAATGGGAATTGTTCCGACAGGAAAAAGTGTGGGAATTCGCCCGGGAAGCGCGTGCGCGCTCCCCTTTGCTACTTCGGGGTCGCGGACTGGTAAAGGAGGTAGACGTCCACCTTCTCGCCGGCGTTGAAGGCCGTCCGCTCCGAAGGCAGGACGGCGATCCCGTTGGCCAGGACCATGGTTCTCAATATTCCGGTGTTCTGGTCGCCCGAGGTCCAGGCGACGTATTCCCCGTCCTCCACGTCGATCTTCACCCGGAAGAAGTGCACCTTGCCGGCCTTCTTGCGGATCGGCTCCTTGAGCAGGGCCTTAACCATCGGCTTCAGGGGATCGGGGTGCCCCATCATCTTCAGAAGCGCCGGACGCACGAACACCTCGAACGTCACCAGCGAGGAGACGGGGTTCCCCGGCAGGGAGAACACGGGCTTTCCGTCTTTCATCCCGAACGCCGTGGGGCGGCCCGGCTTGATGTCCAGTTTCCAGAAGACCTCCTCCACCGAAAGGTCGGCCAGCACCTCGCGAACGAAATCCCGGTCGCCCGCGGAGACGCCCGCCGAGGTGACGAGAACGTCCGCGCGAAGGCCTTCCCCTATTTTCTCCCTCAAACCGTCCTTGTCGTCGGCCGCGATCCCCAACAGGACCGGGACCGCCCCGGCCTCCTCGACCGCCGCCGCAAGCGACACCGTGTTGCTGTTTATGATCTTGCCGGGGGGAAGCGGCGAGCCCAGTTCGACAAGCTCGTCTCCGGTCGACAGCACCGCGACGCGCACCTTCATGTAGACGGGGACGAACGCCCTGCCGAAGGAAGCCAGCATGCTGATTTCCGGGGGACGCAGGACCGTCCCGGCGGGGACGATCAGGTCGCCGGCCTTCACGTCCTCCCCCCGGAAGCGGATGTGTTCACGGGGCCTGACCGCCGCCAGGATCTTGACGAAGCCCGCCTCCTCGACGGTCTGCTCGAAGGGGACCACCGCGTCGCACCCTTCGGGGATCGGTGAGCCGGTCATGATCTTGACGGCGCAGCCGGGCGTCACCCGGGGTGCGACCGTCCCCCCGGCCGCCTGGTACCCGGTGAGCTCGAGCGTCGAGGGAGCCCTGCAATCCGCGCTCCGGACCGCGTAGCCGTCCATCGCCGAGTTGTCCCAGAGCGGCATGTTCCACGGGGACCGGATGTCTTCGGAAAGGACCCTGCCCGCGGCCGCGACGATCGGAACGCGCTCGCGCCCCAGGGGGGCGACGCTGTCCAGGATCAGGCTCCTGGCTTCCTCAAACGTGGGCATCAGCGCCTCCTTCGTTCTTTACGTCCGCCCCGTCGCGACCTCGTCGCGCGAGCGGGAGAGCCTGCCTTCCTCGAGGCGGATGACTTCGCCATTGCTACAGCCCGGCACGTCCGGGTCGTGCGTGGTCATGATCACGGTGGTCCCCCGGGCGGGCAGCCCCGCGATGACGGCCCGTATCACAACGGCGGAATCCCGGTCGACGTTGGCCAGCGGCTCGTCGAGGAGAAGCACGCGCGGTGCCAGCGCGAGAGCCCTCGCGAGGGCGACCCGCTGCGTCTCCCCCCCCGAAAGCGCCCTGGCCCTTCGGTGCCCGAACCCGCCGAGTCCGACCGTTTCCAGGGATTCTTCGATCCGCCCGTGCTTTTCCTCCCCCCTCATACCCCGGATCCCGAGGCCGAAGGCGATGTTGGCGTGCACGCTCCCCTCGAAAAGGTACGGCGACTGGTGGAGGAGCGTCACCTCCCGGCGGAGCGCGACGAGGGAACGTTCCTTCCATTCGACCCTCTTCCCGTCATAATACAGCACCCCGGAAGTCGGGGGCGACAGGAACGCGAGGATTCCAAGGAGCGTGCTCTTTCCCGAGCCGTTCGGTCCGGAAAGGGAGCGGATTCCTCCCTCTTCGATAACGAGTTCCGGAATCTCGAGCGCCAGCCGTTCACCGTAGTGTCTCGTCACCGATTCCAGCCGGAAGATAGGCGCCACGCCCTACCTCCTCTGGAGGATCTGGAAGACGATGTTCACCGCCAGCGCCACCGCCATCAGGATGAGACCCAGGGCTATCCCGAGCGCGAACTCCCCCTTGCTCGTCTCAAGCGCGATCACGGTTGTCATCGTTCTCGTGGACCCCAGGATGTTGCCGCCGAGCATCATCGCCACCCCGACCTCGGAGACGACGCGGCCGAAGCCCGATATCACGGCCGCCATTATGCCGAAGCGGATCTCGGAGAGGAGCCTCAGGACGCTCTGGAAACGGGTTCCGCCCAGCGTCATCGCCGTCGGGAGAATCGCGGTGTTCGCCCCCCGCACCGAGCTCAAGGCGAGGTTGGCGACGATCGGAGTGGCGAGAAGCGCATCCCCGATTATGATCGCGGCCGGGGTGAAGAGAAGGCCCAGACCGCCGAACGGTCCCTGGCGGCTGACGAACCCGTAGACGAGAAGCCCGATCAGCACCGTCGGAACGGCCATCATGCTGTTGAGCAGGGTGATGACGGACCGCTTGAACGGGAACTCGGTCAATCCCACCGCCAGGCCGATGGGAATCCCCATGAGCGACGCGAGGACGACCGACCAGGCTGAGACGTACAGGGAAGTCCGGACCGCCTGGCAAAGCTCGGGGTCCAGCGCAAGGATGAGCGACAGCGAAACCTTCAGGGACTCGACGAGATAATCCACTCAGGGCCCTTCCCGGCTGGACGGGAAGAAGAGCGGCTCTCCGTCGACATTGAAATTCGCGATGATCCCCCTGCCTTCCTCTCCCGTCACGAACTCGATGAACTTAATGGCCAGGCCGTATTTCACGTGGGGATGCCGCGCGGGATTCACCGCGATGATTCCGTACGGGTTCCAAAGCCCCTTGTCCCCTTGCCGGAGGATGACGAGGTCGGTTTTTTTCCGGTACGCGATGTAGGTCCCCCGGTCGGCAAGCGTATACCCGCGCATCTCGGTGGCCATCCGGATGACTTCCCCCATGCCCTGGCCGGCCTCGAGGTACCATTTTCCCCTTGGCGTCGTCCCGGCGGCCTTCCAGAGCTCCTTTTCCTTCTGGTGGGTGCCGGACTCGTCCCCCCTGGAGACAAAGCGGGCCCCCGCCGCCGCGATCCGGGCGAACGCGTCGGTCGCGCTACCCGCGCCACGGACCCCCGCCGGGTCGTCCGTGGACCCCAGTATCACGAAGTCGTTGTACATGACGTCCCTCCGGTTCACCCCGAAACCGGCGGCGACGAACTTGTCCTCGAGACTCCGGGCGTGGACGAACACCAGATCCACGTCGCCGGTCTCGCCCAGTTTAAGGGATTTTCCGGTCCCCACGGCGATCACGTCCATCTTGCAGCCGAACTTCGCCTCGAAGGGGGGGAGCAGCACGCGCAAAAGACCCGAGTTTTCCGTGGACGTGGTGGTGGACATCCGCAGCCGCTCGGCCGCCAGGGCGGCGGAGCCCGGCGCGACCCAGATCGCGAGGGCAAGAAGCAGTAGCACTCCCCGTGCAGGGATTCCGGAAATACGATCGTCGCCCTTATTCGTTCCCTGCTGCCTCATTCGCTCACCCCCAGGATGACGCTGGAAGCCTTTATGACGGCGCAGACGTGGTCGCCCGGCTTGAGCTCGAGCTTTCCCGCGCTTTCCCGCGTGATCACGGAGGTCAACAGGTTTCCCCCGGAGAGTCTCACGGTCACGTCCTCGTTCACCGGGCCTTCCGCGAGCTTCTCCACGGTGCCACACAAGAGGTTGCGGGCGCTGATTCTCGTATCGTGGAGATCCTTGCCCAGCATGACCGAGCTCGCCTTGATGATGGCGTACACTTCGCTCCCTTTCCTGAGACCCAGGTTCTCCGCGCTCTCCTTCGTAATGACCGCGACGACCGTGTCTCCCCCCTTAAGCGAGAGCATAACCTCCGCGCTGACGACCCCCTTCCGGACACTTGACACCTTGCCTGCAAACGTGTTCCTCGCGCTCACCTTCATGGAGATCCTCCTCAGAAACCGATAAAAATTGTGGAAGTCCCCGATTCTCTCCGAAAGTCCCCCCACGAAACTTTGATGCTCCCGTTGAAGAATCCGGTATCTTCGAACGACCTCTTTCCCCTCCCCGGTGAGTACGGTCCCCCCTCCCCCCCTGCCGCCCGTCGTGCGCTCGACGAGCGGCTTGTCAGAGAGGTTATTCATGGCGCTCACAGCATCCCACGCGGTCTTGTAGCTGATCCCCGCAGCGCGGGCTGCCTTCGTGATTGAGCCGTGCTCTTCGATCTTCTCCAGCAGCCCGATCCGGTCGCTTCCGAGGAAGACGGCGTCCGTCTTCCCGATCCAGATCGCACCCGAGACTTCCAGCGGTACTTTCTTCCTTCGCGTCACGGCGGTCCGGCCTCCCATCAGAACAGGATTTGCGCCTGCAGGCGTACCTGCCGGTCATCGGTGCTCTGCTTGCCGGCGACCTGCTTGTGGACGTTGGTGTAATCCCCCTGCAACTTGAGGTTATGCCCGCTGAAGAAGTATGACAAAACCCCCTGGGAATCGACCTGGAGGTCGTTCGCCCGGCCGCGGTTCGGGTCGAGATACGAATAGCGCACCGCGGCCTCCAACTGCCTGGGGAGCACCATGAATCCCGCCTCCACGTAGAAAGCCTGGGCCCGCAACAAGATTCCCGACGCCTGGCCCTCCGCCTGCGCCGCGAGGAATTCCCCCTGGAGCGAGAATCCCTTCCACTTGAAGACAGCGTCGACGCTCCCGCTGTCGATATCCAGTTTCTCCGACACCTGGAACGTGCCGAGCCCCTTCCCCAGCCATCCGCTCGAACCGGCGAAACTCAGGTTGTTGGTCTCCAGGACGTCCGTCGTCCCCTTCGTAAGCTTGAGGGCGTCCCGAAAGTAGTCGATGCCGACCGAGAACAGCGGTTTCGGAGACTCGTCGAAATCCCCTTCCACGTACTTCACCTCGCCGAACGGGCTGAAGGAGAACCGGGCCGCCAGCAGGTTGTTGGTGGTGGTGCGGAGGGTGTTCTGTCCGACTCCGCCGAACACGCCGGCGTGGTAGGCGACGGTCCCGCCGAGGGCGTTTCCGTGGAGAAGGACTCCGATATCGTAGCTGGGCTTGAAGGCATCCACCGCGACGGACCGGTCCACGAACTGGAGGCCGTTCGTGGAGGTCAGCTCCTGGCGGGAAAAAGGCACCTTGCCCTGCCCGGCTAGCACCTGGAACTCGTCCCGGAACCTGTAAGACGCGTACGCATCTTCCATCAGTTTACCGGTATTCGCCTCGACGAAATTCATCACCAGTTTATAGGTCAACTCCTTCGTGTAGGCATGCCCTCCGAGGGAAAGCTTGACCCTACGCATCCGCCACTCGCTCGTGTCCTGCTGCGTGCCGTTGACGTCGTCCTTGTCGGTAAAGGTGTATCGGAACTGCATGCTGCCCCCGGCCGAGAGCCGGAACTTCTCGTCCTGCGACAGGAACACGAACCCTTCCCCCGGCTTGTACGAGACCGGCCTGCTTCGGGTCACCGCCCTGAAATCCTCCTCCGTGATCACTCCCTTCTCCTTGAGGAGTTCCTCGAGCGTTTTCGCCGACGCGGCGCCGGCAGTGAATAACGCGAAAAACGCAACGGCAAGAGCGATTCCCCTTTTCATGTCTTCCCCCCTGTCGGTAAGGGCCCCAGGCGTTATATAGTAAGAGATATAACGGTCGAGTCAACACCCAATACGCCCTCGCGGCAATATTCCTGCGGCGGGACCGATCCCCATTTTCACGGTCCCCTCCTCCGGGCGGGGACTGGATTCCATACATATTTATATCATAATATTTCGATAAGGATATTCCACATTAAACCACTGTTTGACATTAAGGACATCCCCTGTCCGAACGTCTCCCGCCTGCCTTGGCCTACCCGTGAAGATTTCAGAAACGAGACAACAATAACAATGTATTTATATATACCGTGATAAGGTTTGTTGTTCGCTTTCCATTGGCCTTCCCGACGAGCACGTCACGTTTGTCCCAATGGATGTATCCCCTGCATTCGTTCCAGGGGATTATCAGCGCTTATCGTCATATGTAGATTTTTATATTGCATTATATAAAACGCATTTATATTATTATCTCGCATCTTCGATTCCACATCCCGCGCCATCTCTGCTTTCAGAAAGATTCTCTTCATTTCTTATCCTGCTTCGCAAAAGGAGGTGCACCGCATGGGAATTTCCAGGAGGGATTTTTTCAGGCTCTCCGGCGCAGGGCTCGCCGCGAGCACGCTCGGCCTGTCCCTCAAGCCGATCGAGGCGAAGGCCGAGGAACTGCCGATCAAGCATGCGAAGGAGTCGACGACCATCTGCCCCTACTGCTCGGTCGGCTGCGGGATGATCCTCCACACCTTCAACGGGGTCGTCATCAACGTCGAGGGGGATCCAGACCACCCGATCAACGAGGGTTCGCTCTGCCCGAAGGGCTCCTCGGTCATCCAGCTGCGGGACAACGACAAACGGGTGACGAAACCGCTCTACCGGGCCCCGGGAGAGAAGGAGTGGAAGGAGGTCACCTGGGACTGGGCGCTCGACGAGATCGCCAAAAAGGTGAAGAAGACCCGGGACACGACCTTCCAGGCGAAAAGCAAAATCAAGGTCAAGGAAAAGGTGGGCGACAAGGAAGTGGAAAAGGAGATCGAAGCGGTCGTCAACCGGACGATGGGGATCGCCCACGTAGGGAGCGCCGCCCTGGACAACGAGGAGTGCTATCTCCTCCAGAAGATGATGAGGGGGTTGGGCCTGGTCGCCATCGAGCACCAGGCGCGAATATGACACAGCGCCACTGTAGCGGCTCTGGCAGAGTCGTTCGGACGCGGCGCGATGACGAATCACTGGATCGACGTAAAGAACGCTGACGTAGTGCTCATCATGGGGGCGAACCCCGCGGAGAACCACCCGGTCGCCTTCCGGTGGATCCTCAAGGCGAAGGACGGCGGCGGCAAGGTCATCTGCGTGGACCCCCGCTTCACCCGCAGCGCGGCGAAGGCCGACATCTACGCGCCCCTGCGCTCCGGGACCGATATCGCTTTCCTCGGCGGGATGATCAATTACATCCTCCAGAACAAGCTGTACCAGGAGCTGGCGGTAAAAAAGTACACGAACGCCAGTTACCTCGTGGGGCCGGACTACAAGGGCCCCGGGGAGCTTGCCGGCCTCTTCTCCGGCTACGACCCTAAAAAACGCGCGTACGACGCCAAGACCTGGTCTTTCCAGAAGGACAAGGACGACAAGATTCTGAAGGACGAGACACTGAAGGACCCCCGTTGCGTGTTCCAGCTTATGAAGAAGCACTACTCCCGGTACACGCCGGAGATGGTTTCCTCCATCACCGGCACCCCGAAGGACGTGCTCCTCAAGGTCTACGAGACGTACGCCTCGACCGGCAAGCCGGACAGGTCCGGGACCTCCCTCTACGCGATGGGATGGACGCAGCACACCGTGGGGACGCAGAACATCCGCGCCATGGTGATCGTCCAGCTCCTGCTGGGGAACATGGGGATGGCGGGAGGCGGCGTGAACGCCCTGCGCGGGGAATCCAACGTCCAGGGGTCGACCGACCACGGGCTTCTCTTCCACATCCTCCCCGGATACCTCCCGGTGCCCCCGGCGAACCTTGCCGACCTGAACGCCTATATCGAGAAGTTCACCCCGAAGACGAAGGACCCCGCGAGCGCGAACTGGTGGGGGAACAGGAACAAGTACATCGTATCCTACCTGAAGGCGATCTACGGGGCCAAGGCGACGAAGAACAACGACTTCGGATACCACTGGCTACCCAAGCTCGATCCCGGCATGAACGCTTCCTGGATAATGCTCTTCGACAACATGGCCCGCGGAAAATACAAGGGGTTCTTCGCCTGGGGTCAGAACCCCGCCTGTTCCGGCACCAATGCGGGCAAGGTCCGCAAGGCGCTTTCCAACCTCGAGTGGATGGTGGCGGTCAACCTCTTCGACAACGAGACGGCGTCGTTCTGGAAGGGGCCCGGGGTCGACCCGGCCAAGGTGAAGACGGAGGTCTTCTTCCTGCCGGCCGCCGCCTCCTTCGAAAAGGAAGGCAGCATCACCAATTCGGGCCGCATGGCGCAGTGGCGCGCCGTGGCCGTGAAGCCCCTGGGGCAGTCGAAGCCCGATTCGGAGATCATGAACGACCTGTTCTACCGGATCAAGGGGCTCTACGCCAGGGAGAAGGGGGCCTTCCCCGAACCGCTGATGAACCTCACCTGGGGATACGGCTTCAAGCGGGCCGACGGCACCGTAAAGGGCGTCGACATCCACGCGGTCGCGAAGGAGATCAACGGCGCCTTCCTCGCCGACGTGCCGAACAAGCCGAAGCCCGGCCAGCCGCCGCCAAAGGAGAAGCTCCTCGGCAAGAAGGGGGAGCTGGTCGGCGGATTCGCGCTGCTCCAGGCCGACGGCACCACCAACAGCGGCAACTGGCTCTACTGCCAGAGCTACAACGAGAAGGGGAACATGATGGCGCGGCGGGTGAAGAAGGATCCCACTGGCCTGGGGCTCTTCCCCGAGTGGGCGTGGGCCTGGCCGGTAAACCGCCGGATCATCTATAACCGCGCATCGGTGGACCTCGACGGGAAGCCGTTCAACCCGAAGAAAGCCGTCATCTTCTGGAACCCCGCCGCCCCCATGCCGGACGGCAAGTTCGGCAAGTGGGAGGGGGACGTCCCCGACGGCCCGTGGCCCCCGATGGGGAACGAGAAGGAGGGGAAGAAGCCGTACATCATGAGGGCCGACGGGATGGCCGCGATCTTCGGGCCGGGCCTGAAGGACGGCCCCTTCCCCGAACACTACGAGCCCCTGGAGTGCCCGGTCCAGGAGAACCTGCTGTCCAAGCAGCGGGTAAACCCGGCGACGAAGATCTTTTCCGACGCGGGAATGCCCGAGGACATCTTCGCCTCCTGCGACACGAGGTATCCTTTCGTCGCCACGACCTACCGCGTCACCGAGCACTGGCAGACCGGCGTCCTCTCGCGCAACGTCCCGTGGCTCATGGAGCTCCAGCCAAGGCAGTTCGTGGAGATCTCCGAAGAGCTGGCAAAAGAGAAGAAGATCAAGAACGGAGACCTCCTGGAAGTCTCCTCGGCGCGGGGGAAGATCGAGGCGGTGGCTGTCGTCACTTCCCGCATCAAGCCGTTCAAGGTGGCCAACTCCACCGTCCACCAGGTGGGGATGCCCTGGTGCTTCGGATGGTTCACACCCGCCGTCGGCGACTCCGCGAACCTCCTGACGCCGACCGTCGGGGACGCCAACACCATGATCCCTGAAACGAAGGCGTTCATGGTCAATATCAAGGGCAGGGGGTGAGACAAGCCATGGCCGAATCGAGAATGGGATTCCTGATCGATACGTCGCGCTGCATCGCGTGCCGCTCCTGCCAGGTGGCCTGCAAGCAGTGGAACAAGCTCGAAGCCGACACGACCGCTAACCACGGGAGCTACGAAAACCCCGGAGACCTGACGCCGAACCTCTACAACCGGATCCGGTTCATCGAGAAGGCGGACGGCGGGAGCATGAAGTGGCTCTTCATGAACGAGCGGTGTGTGCACTGCGGCGACGCCGGCTGCATGAAGGTATGCCCCGCTCCCGGGGCCCTCTACCGGACGAACGAGGGGTTTATCGTCCACAACAAGGAGAAGTGCATCGCCTGCAAGTACTGCGTCTCCGCCTGTCCGTTCGGCGTCCCCCGCTACGGGGCCGACGACAAAGTCTCCAAGTGCCATCTCTGCTACGATCGTCTCGGGGTGGGGAAGCCCCCCGCGTGCGCAAAGGCCTGCCCGACGCAGACGCTGCAGTACGGGCCGAGGAACGGGCTCATCGCGAAGGTGAAGGCTGCGAAGAAGACGGTTTACGGGGAAGCGGACCTCTCCGGACTCGGCGTCCTGTACGTGCTCGACGACAAGCCGGAGGTCTACGGCCTCCCCGCCAATCCCTCGATCCCCACCGCCATATTCCTCTGGAAGGACGTGGTCAAGCCGCTCGGGATCCTGGGATTCTGGGGCAGCATCGCCGCGGTGCTCTTCCACTACGTGACGACCGGCCCCAAGCAGATAGAGGAGGAGAATCAGAAGACGGGAGGTGACCGCCATGAGTAAATACGTGGAGCGGTTCAACACGCGCGAGCGGGTGCTCCACTGGTTCGTAACCGTGACGTTCTTCACCCAGCTCCTGTCGGGGCTCGGCCTTTTCTCCCGGCTCTTCGTGGGGTACCTGGATCTCTTCGGGGGCGGCCAGGGGGCCATCATGGTGCACAAGTACGCGGGGATCCTCTTTCTCGCCAGCTCGCTCCTGCTCTTCCTGAACCACCGGAAGGAGATCAGCACACTGGACGACGACGACCGGGTGTGGCTCTCCAAGCTGGGCGGGTATCTCTCCCGCGACACTTACGAGGAGAACAACGGCAAGTTCAACGCGGGCCAGAAACTGTTCGGCATATTCATGGGAGCGTCCACGGTCATCCTGGGGATCACCGGCTTCGTCATCTGGTTCCCGGTCCTGCTCCCCCGAAGCCTCGTCCAGGTCTCCCTGCTCGTGCACGGCCTCATCTTCGTCCTGTTCATCATGTTCGTCATCGTCCACATATACCTGGCCACCATCGGCAACCCGGGCACCCTCGACGGGATGCTCTGGGGAAGGGTGTCCCGGATCTGGGCTAGGAAACATCATGTAAAATGGTATAAGGAGATCACGGGACAGGAAAAAGCTTCCTGACGACAAGGAGGGAAATGCCGCAGACCGGGAAAAAACTTGAACATCTCGAGCGAACCGCCCGGGAACACCCCGAATACCGGGAGATCCTTTCCCTGTTCCAGGGTCTCTTCGCCCACATAGAGGGGAGGGAAGACGCCACGGGCGTCTCCTTCACCCTTCCCGACGCGCATGGTCCGGAGCGCGTGAGCGGCGGTCTTCCCCTCCTCTCGCCGGAGAGCGTTTCACTCGACAGGGGCAGGGTGGCGGCCTTCCTTTCGGGGATTCTCGACGTCATGCGCGCCGTGAGCCGGGACGCGGCGGGGGTGGAGGAGCTGGACAAGATCGGGGCGGCCCTCGCGGACGGCTCGCTCGACCTTAAGCCCCTTTTCACCGCGTGCCTGCGCCGGGACAGGGGGCACCTGGAGGAGGCCGCGAAAGCGGTTTCCGTCCGTCCGGCGCTCCTTGCGTTCATCCTGGAAATTCCGCTGAAAACCGCCCTGGAGCGCGTCGCGGAATCTATCGATCCGGCGACGATGATGGGGTGGAAGGAAGGGTACTGCCCGGTCTGCGGCTCCAGGGCGGGGATGGACGAGCTGGTGGGCGAGGAGGGGAAACGGCACCTCTGCTGCTCCGCCTGCTTCTTCCGCTGGCCCTTCCGGCGACTCGGGTGCCCCTACTGCGGCAACCAGGACCCGGAAACCCTGTCCTACTTCCTCGCGGGCGACGGGCCCACGCGGGTCGGCGTCTGCCGGAAATGCAGCCGGTACATCAAGACCCGTGATTCCCGGAAAGGAAACGCCGACGTCCCCCTGGAGGCGGAGGACCTGGCGACGATCCACCTGGACCTCCTGGCGGGAAAGGAAGGGTTCGAGAGAGGGAAATGAGCCTTGGGTAAGGATCGGGACGAGGCGGACGGGAAACCCCCCGTTCTTCGTTACGAAGGGCGCCTGCTCACCCCCGTGGAGCACCAACCCGTCCGCGAGTTTCCCCTTTCGCTCACCGTCAACGGCGTCGACCTTGCGACGTTGATCGCCTCCCCACATGACCTCGCAACCCTGGTCGCGGGATTCCTGAGGATGCAGGGCCTGGTGGAAAGGGCCGACGACCTCCTCACGCTGAGCGTCTGCCCGGAATTCGGCGCGGCCAGCGTGCGCATCCGCGGAGAGGTTCCTCCGCGGCTGAAGCCCACGCTCACCTCCGGGTGCGGGACGGGTATCACGTTCAACCTCCCCCGTGCTTCCCGCGTGACGGGAACGAAAACCGCGGCGGAGCTTGCCTTCGCGCCGGAAGACGTGTCCCGGATGATGGGCGAAATGGCCACCCGCGCGGAAGGGTATAAAAAACACGGCGGGATCCACTCCGCCGCCGTCGGAGACGGGCGGTCGATCCTCCTTCATGCGGAAGACATCGGCCGCCACAACACGCTGGACCGGATCGCCGGGGAGGCGATGCTCAAGAACATCGACCTCTCGGGGAAGATCCTGGCCACGTCCGGCCGGGTGTCATCGGAGATGGCCGCCAAGGCGGCCCACCTGGGAATCGCCCTCATCGCCTCCCGCACCTCCCCCACGGATATGGCGGTCAGGATATGCGAGGACTCGGGGATCACTCTTATCGGATACGCACGCGGCGGCCGGTTCAACGTGTACACCCATCCGTGGCGGATTTCCATCCCCTGCGAAAAGGAAAAGATCGCCGGGATCACCTGCGTCATACTGGCGGGCGGGTCCTCCAGCCGCATGGGAAGCAACAAGGCCCTCCTCCCCTACCAGGACGGCCGGTTCATCGAGGCGATCCACCGGCGGATGGCCGGGCTCTTCCAGGAGGTCCTCGTCGTCACGAACACGCCCGAGGCGTTCGACTTCCTTCCCTGCCGGAAGGTCACGGACGTCATCCCGGGGATGGGCGCGCTTTCCGGGATCCACTCCGGCCTCCGCCACTGCGAAACCCCCCGCGTGTTCGCGGTCGCCTGCGACATGCCGTACCTCAATCCCGCCCTGATCCGGCACCTCGCATCGCTTTCCGAAGGGAACGACGTGGTCGTCCCCGAAAGCGAGAAGGGGCTGGAGCCGCTGCACGCCGTCTACGGCAGGACCGCGTTGCCGTTCATGGAGGAGGCCCTCCAGGCGGGCAAGGGCAGGATCGTCTCCTTCTTCGACAAGGTGCGGGTCCGGAAGGTCGGCCGGGAAGAGGTCGCCCGGTTCGACCCCTCGTTTCAGTCCTTCCGCAACATCAACACCCCGGATGACTATTTCCACTTCCGCGACGGCGGGAGTCCCGTCGGCGGCGCGGAGTCGGGGAAATAGCAACCCAAGGGAGGAACCCATGCGAAAGACGTTCGGCAATGTGCAGGCAGGGGCAAACCGTTTATTCCTGTTCTTTCTTCTCGCCGCAACGGCCGCAGTCGCGGCGGATCAGCGGTTCCCGGTGCCGGCCGGGGATTCCCCGGCCATAGGGCCGAAAAACGCCCCTGTCACCCTGGTCGAGTTCATCGACTACCAGTGACCGCACTGCGTGGCGGCCGGTCCGACCGTCGAAAAACTCCTGAAGAGCTACCCGGGGAAAATCCGGCTCGTCGTAAAAAACAATCCCTATAAATACCGGGACTTCTCACACATCGCCGCCGAAGCGGCGCTTGCCGCGGGTGACCAGGGGAAGTTTCCCGAGATGCACCACCTCCTGCTGCGGAAATCGCCCGCCCTCGACCGGAGCAGCCTACTGGAGTACGCGAAGGAGATCGGCCTGGACGTAAGGAAGTTTACGGAATCCCTTGACGGGATGAAGCACTCCGCGGTCATAGAGCGGGACAAGCAGCTTGCCGTGTCCCTGGACCTCTACAACACCCCTACCTTCTTCTTCAACGGGAGGAAGGTCGTCGGGGACAGGCCCTATGAATACCTGAAAAAGATCGTCGAGGAAGAGATTGCGGCCGCGAAATA
>JAKALO010000150.1 GCA_021824125.1 Deltaproteobacteria bacterium
AGCGCGTCCACCAGTCCGACACCCGGCGCAGGATCTCCGCTTCGAGTTCAAGGTCCCGATGGACCCGGTAGATCCGGATGTCCGATCCGACGAACAGAGCGGCGATGTCCCAGGAATCGAACCCGGTGATCGCCATGTATCCGGCGACCTGAGTCGCATAAAACAACGGCACCTGGTCCGTGCCCGGTTCGCCCCACTTGTCGAGCGCGTAGGGACTCTGGACCGTCTTGATTTCCAGTCCACGGCTCATTCCCTTGATGAGGCGGTCGGGAGTGCCGAGCAGGGGAGCGGTCGCGTGCCGGATCAGCTCCCCCTCGATCAGTTCGACCTTCTCCATCTCGGCGTATTCCCGCGCCACGAGCGGCTCCAGTTCGCGGCCCGTCTTGAAGATGATGTTGTCGGGCGCGTCGGGCGCGAGGTTCCGCTTGTTCGCCCAGATGTCCATCTCCGACTGCCACGGGGAGACACCAAGGATCGCGGCGAGTTCGGAACAGGCGATGCCCTTCTTTCGTTCTTCAAGCCATGTCGCGCGGTCCATCGTCTTCCTCCTTCTCGAATTTCAGTTCGTCGATGCAGGTGCAGAACGGCAGCGACCACCCGCAACCTTCGCAGGTCGGCTGCTCTTGGGGGATAACTGACTCCCAAAAAGCGGGCGTCCGAGCAGGCATCCCTACTTCGCCGCCGGCAGCGGGAGCGGATGCGCGATGTACGTTCTCCGCTTCCGGCACGATCCGACCTTGCAGGCCCCGAGGATCAGCGCCAGCGCGAGGAACAGCCCGGCGACGTGGCCGGACTTCCACCAGGCGTCGACGGATCCGGCCAGTGCCGCACCGGCAACGCCCAGGCAGAAGAACTGCGCCTTGGTGAAGGAGAGGCGCCGCTGTTCGCGGCGCGACTCCGGGGTCTGGATCAGGGACTCGATCTTCATGACGCTCTCCTTTCTTTGTCGATCACCTTTGTGAATATCTCCGCCTTCTCGCGGTAGGACTCTCTGGCCTCGTCCGTCAGCGGCTCGAATCCCCGTGCGGAGGCTTCTCGGAACGCGGGGTCGATGGCGACATGGCCCTCGGGAGCGCGAGATCCACGCGGTTCTGCGGGATCGTCGCAGGCGCAACGTTCGTTCGGCCTTCTACATCCGGGGCAAAATGGGGAGGGCATGTCAGGCCGCCACCTTCATGGCGCAACGGGGCCAGAAATGGTTCAGCAGCTTCCCTGTTCGCCGGTCGATGTGCCTCCGGATGCCGAACACGTCATGGCTGAAATTGAAATCATCGGCGGCCAGCAGGTCTGCGAGGTTCAGCGGAGTTCCGTTCCGGTGGCAGGCCGCGATGTCCATGCGGGCGTCAAGCGCGTCATACTCCCATCCCGCACCCTGGGCCGCTTCGACGGCGCGGTCCACGATCTTGTCGATGAGCAGGGCATCCTCACGGTTCACGTCGAATCGAATTTTCGTCATCGCCTTCTCCTTTCAGGTCCGGCGGAACGCCCGGCGCTGATCGCTGCGGGCTTCCTGCGCGGCGTCGTACGCATCGGCCAGCATCAGGCCCGCAGCGTTCCGGACGTCGATGGTGGGGCGGTATTGCACCGAGGAATTGAGCAAGTCTTCGAAGGACCGGGCGATGTGCAGGTCGCGGGTGATGCAGTCGAGCACGGAGCGATCGAGCGTTGCTTCCTTCATCACGCCACCGCCTTCCGCAGCGCGTCGAGCTTCTCGAGGCCGCCTTCCGGGGTCGCGTAGCTCCAGAACGTCCACCCGTCGACCTCGCGGCCGGCGACCGACTTGCCCGCGCGGGAAGGGCTGTTGAAAAGCTGGCCGTCGATCCGGATGGTCCCGCGGACCGCGCCGGTCGCCACACCCTCTTCCTGGATCACTTCCGCCTGGTGCGTCTTGCCCTTGAAGAGGACCTCGAGGACCCGCGGCATCCGGTCGCCCAGGATCAGGAGGGCGGGCTGGCGCTTGCCGGCGGAGCGGACGACCTTCGCGGCGCCCTCAATGGCCTCGGTGGCCATCGCCTTCGTCGCCTTCCGGATCTCCTGGTGCGCCTTCTCGATCTTCGCCGCTTGGCCCGCCGCCAGCTTCCGGCACCGGCCGCACACCGTGGCGTCGTCCGCCTTCGGAGCGCCCTTCTTCGCCCACAGCAGGATCTTCCCGATCTCGCGGCCGCAAACCGTCGCCGCCTTGTTGTGGGGGTGCGACAGGTGCCGCGTCTCCGACTTCGCGTTCTTCTTCATGGCTCGTTCCTTCCTGCGCGTGGTAGGGTGCGCGCCCCCTGCATCGGTGGTGCTACGGCTTTTCCTTGATTCGCTGTACGAGGATGGCGATCGTGGCGCTGTGGAGGTTCGTGTTGTCGGCCAACAGGTCGTGCAGTTGGTCGCGTAGGGGATACCCGAGACTCTTTTCCGCTTCCGCGAGGATTGCCCGCGCTTTGACTTCAAGGGAATCGAGCATCGCCATTTCACCTTTGAAGGTAAGTTCCAGGCAGCCCATCGTCTCGTCTCCTTTCGGTTGCCCCGGATCCCCGGGGGTCGAGCGCAATTTACCGTGTTGGTAATACAGCGTCAAGAGAAATCTTCCCGAAACGGTAAAAATAAAGTGAAAAAAAGAGGGAGGATTGGAACTGCGCGTTTTTGCGGAGGATTAATTGGGGAGTTGGGAATAGCGCCTTACTTGCGTTTCCGGGTCCGTTTCGCGCGGGGATCCCGGACGATCTTCGTGACGGGGAACAGCACGACGTTCCCGCCGCGGATGAAGATGGAGGGGTATGCGGGATTCATCGGTCGAAGCTCGATATGGTCGGGGCCGCGAAAGAACCGCTTCACCGTCACGCCCACATCATTCCTACAGAAGACGATATCTCCCTCCCGGACCTCCTTGTTCGGCTCCACCAAGAGTAGATCTCCCTCGCGGATATCGTCTCCGATCATCGAGTCGCCCTCCGCCTCGACATAGAAGGCGTTCGGGTCTCGCGTCTCGGCCAGTTCCTGTCGGTCGGAAATCCCCACTGGGTATCCCTTGTCGGTGTAATCCTTCGGTTGCCCCGTGATCGCGTTGAACACCGGGATATACCTTCCGCGCTGGACCACCCGCGTCTTTCCCTCGAGTTCCCGTGGGATGTAGAAGTCGGTCTCCTGCCTCTGGAGAATCCCGGCCAGCTTGACGATCGACTCCTTGCCGGCGGGCTTCGAGCCGGTGCGGAGCCGGTAGATGAAGTTCTCTTCGCATCCATATTTGGAGGCGACGTCGCGGTCGGAGAGTCTCGCCTCGGCCATGAAGCGGTCGATGTTTTCCGCCAGGATCGCGTTGATGGTCCGCGTCTTGTCCATTCCCGTAAGGTTTACCACGGCGGTAAGTTCCATTCCATTCCCCCTCTCGGTAAAAATATTGTTTGACAGGTTTTTCCCATATCGGTAACGTGGGAACCCGAAAGGAGGTGTCGAGCATGAGCGACTCCCCATTGAGGAAATTCCGGGTGGGCCTCGGGTTGAGCCTCGAGGACTTCCACAAGGAATTTCACCGCCGCCTTCGCAAGAGCAAGAAGCGGATCCCGCTGGCCCTTTCCACCCTCCGCCAGTACGAGCTCGGGTGGAAGAGTCCGGACAAGGCCCGGTCCCGGGCGTTGAGCGAGGTGTTCCCCGGCCTCGACCGGAACGCGATCCAGGATTACCGCCGCGAGAAGATCGCCTCTTGATGCTCCCATGCCCACTTTGTACACCCGGTGGGTTGGTGAAGGAGCGTGAATACTTGTCACGCGCTCTGGTAAATCGGTGAAAACATTGCGGAATACCGCGCCCCCGCCCGTCGTGATCCACGTGAGTACCACCCTCAGTTTCGACTTGAAACCCTTCAAAAACTTTAAGGAAGTGGTCGATTACGCGATCACGTTGTCGGGGAAGTCCAGCAAGGAGATCGCGATCGGCCTCGGGGTCAAGGAAAACCGGCTGTCCATGATGCTCGGAGAATACGAGGGCAAGCGGCACTTCCCACTGTCGTGGCTCCCCGACCTGCTCCGGGTCCTCGGGGACCCCGGGAAGATCATCGTGCGGTGGCTGGTCAATGAATTCCTCCTGACCCCCGCGGAGAAGCTCGCCTAGGCGGAGGACATCCTCGAGCGGTACGCCGACACGCTGGACCTGATGCGGGGCGCCATGTCGACCGTGACCGAATTGCGGAGGGGGAAATAGCTGCCTACTACAACGAGATCGACCCGCGGGGAGCGGCGTCTCTCCGGGAGCTGATCCGGGCCGGAATCATCGCCCCCGGGGACGTGGACGAAAGGAGTATCGAGGATGTCCGACCAGGCGACCTTACCGGGTATGTCCAGTGCCACTTCTTCGCCGGGACCGGCGTCTGGTCCTACGCCCTCCGATGCGCCGGCTGGTCCGACGACCGGCCCGTGTGGACCGGTTCCTGCCCTTGCCAGCCTTTCAGCGCGGCAGGCAAAGGAGCGGGGTTTGCTGACGAGCGGCACCTATGGCCGGCGTTCTTCCACCTCGTCCGCGTCTGCCGCCCTCGGACGGTCTTTGGCGAACAGGTTAGCTCGAACGACGGCCTTGCTTGGCTCAACCATGTTCGGACTGATCTGGAAGGAGAGGGTCACGCCGTGGGGGTTACGGATCTGTGCGCTGCGGGCTTCGGTGCGCCGCACATCCGGCAACGGTTGTACTTCGTGGCCGACGCCCCGGACGCCGACAGGTGGACCGGAGAGCGGGGAGCGGAAGCAGGAACTCGGTCGGACGGAGAGTGGCGGCGGGGATCTACAGGCGGTGGCCCTGTTGTCGTCCTGGGCAACCCCTCGCTCCGAGGACGGGGAAAGTTCGGGGATGAGACATTCCCGGGGTGTGGCGGACACCCTGACGGCGCAGAGCAGATTGGTGTCGCCCTGGGCGATGCCCTCCTCCCGCGACTGGAAGGACACGCCGGGGATGGCCGAAACGGGGACGAACCCGGACGGGACGAAGCGTACCCGGCTCGACCAGCTTCCTCGGCAGGCGGGACTGGCCGCCTGGCCGACTCCGAACACGATGTCCGGTGGGCAGACCAGCCGGGGAGGAAAGAGGAAGAACGAGTTACTGATGGGCGGCCTGGTCCGGTCAACGGCTTCTGGCGAGACGCCGCCTGGATCCCCTGCCGGGACGGGAAATGGCGACCAGTTGAACCCGGCACATTCCCGCTGGTTGCAGGGCCTTCCAAAGGAATGGTGCGAGGCGGCGATCCGGGCGCACCGATCGATGCCAACGCGACAGCGGAAGCACGGGTGATGCGGTTGAGGGGGTACGGGAATTCCATTG
>JAKALO010000151.1 GCA_021824125.1 Deltaproteobacteria bacterium
AACCGCGCGCAGCTTGGGCAAACCGGTTCCACGCCCGAAATTCAAACCCGCGATATATCAGGTCGGCTCATAATCTTCTCCTCCCTCCCTGATTTACGGAAGGGCGCCGCCGATGACCATCCGGAGTGCGTGGTTGCCGGAGTCGGCGATGTAGACATTGCCGCGGGAGTCGACGGCCACGGCGGAGGGGTTGTTGAGCGCCGCGGAAGTGGCGGCGGATCCGTCGCCGGAGTAGCCCCCGGTCGGCGTGTCCGATCCAGCAAGTGTGTAAACACTGTTGGTCGGCCGATAAATAAAAACCCTCTGAACATATCTCTCACGAATAAAATAATTCCCGAAAATTTGGTCGCCTTCGATCATCACAGGCCACGACAGGGTCATCACGGTGGGGTCGATGCCTTCAGAGAAAGCAGTGCCAGGTGTAGCCCCCGCAATCGTGTAGATTCTTCCAACGCCCATTGACACGGACTTGATCCTGCCCCTGTCGCGTTCGGCAAAGTAAAGATACGGGCCACTTGGTTTATATGTGATGCTCGACGGGTAAAGCAGCGGGTAGGTGTTTACGTATGCCCCCTCGGCGGTCGACGAGGCGCCGTTGTCCCAGACGTAGTCGGAGCGGGCGCCGGACTGGACGAGGTAGACCTTGGGGTCCATCCCGTTGGTGTAGTAGATCTCGTTGTCGTTCGCCACGGCGAGGTCGGGCTTGGCCGATATATTAAAGTTACCTTTCTGTTCGTCGTACTTGATGGAGATAAGGCCGGTCGTCCTGCCGATCTTGACGATCTGCTGGTCGCCGGTGATCAGGAAAAGGTCGCCGGATGGACCGATATCGAGATCATAAACCGCGCCGATCGGGGCGGTTGCCGCCGGTTGCCCATCCGACAGCGTGCCGATCGTTCCATCACCCGCGTAATGCGAGACGTACCCGTACCGGTCGATCTTCCGGACCCGGTTGTACTGTGACGAGGAGACGAAGACCTCGTCGCCGGGGCCGACCTTGACGGCGAGCGGGTTGTCCAGGAGCGCGTCCGCAGCCAGGCCGTCGTCGCCGGAGTCGCCCGACGTGCCGGCTCCGCTCACGTTGTCGGGCGCCGCGCCGCAGACGCGGACGATCGTCCCCCTGTCGTACATCATGACCGGGACTTCCCGGTACTGCCCGGCGGAGAGCGCGATCCCCTGGCTCCAGCCGCGCCCGAGCAGGGTCGTCGCCGTGTTGTCGTACTCGTCCACCTCGACCGCGATCCTGGTACCCGGCGGAATTCCGGCGATATCTCCCCTGCCCTCCGACCGGTCGAACCACGATTCGATGGGGACCGCGATGTGGGGGGCGAGCACGCGGATCAGGATGCGGTTGCCGGGGTCGTGTGCGTAGCGGGGCCTCGCCGCCGGCGCCTGCGAGCCGGCCGTGATGACGATGTAGGAATTGTCATCCGGGTAGTGCAGCCTGACGGAGACGGTTGCGTCGCCGACGACGGAGCAGGAGGAGAGGATCAGCGCGAGGAGAAGCGCGGCCGCGCCGCGGAAAACGTTCCGGGCCGCCAACGGATTACCGCGCGAGGCCGGCCAGGGGGGTCAGGAAATCCAGAAGCTCGCCCCGCGCCGCGAGCAGGCGGAACCGGGACTCGGAAAGGTCGAATCCGGAGTTCTGAAGTTCGACCCGCGCGCGGGTCAGCAGCGTCTGCGCGTCCAGCGCCTCGGTGGATATGGCAAGCCCTTCCCTGTACCGGTCGTTCTGTATCCGCAGGTTCTCCTCCGCGCGGGCGACGGCGACCTCCGCGATCGCCCTCTTCTTCTCCGCCTCGCCAACGGCCAGGTGGGCCGCCTTGACCTCCAGAGAGATCTCGTCCCGCAGCTTCTCCATCCCCTCCCTGCGCCGCTCGACTGAGACCAGCGCCTGGCGCCTTGCCCCCTCGTCGGAAAATCCCGAGAACAGGTTGACCTTGCCCCCGATGAGAAGCGAGAACACGTTCTGGTTCGGATTGAACGAGTTGTTCTCGTACGAATATCCGCCCTGGCCGAAGAGGGTCGGGGCGAACTCCGATTTCGCGCCGGACAGCTGGGCCTCCCCTTCCCGGATGAAGGCGGCCTGCGCCCGGAGCTCGTTCCGCCTGGCCAGGGCCGCCCGGAGGCTCTCGTCGAACGGCGGCACGTCCCCAGGGGGCACGGGGAAGGGGCCCGGGGCGGGGGTCACCGACCGGTCGCCGGGGTACCCCATCCGCAGCGCGAGCCGGGAGCGGGAGATCTCGACCTGGTTTTCCGCGGTGATAAGCGCGCCTTCCGCGTTAGCCACCTGCACGTCCGCGGCGAGGACGTCGTTTTTCGCCACCACGCCGAGCTCGTACCGGTCCCCCGCCACGCGGCGGTGTTCCCTCGCCGCGGCGAGCGACTCCTCCGCCACCTTCCGGATCTCCCATGCGCGCAGGGCCGACAGGAACGCCGAAACCGCCTCGAGCGCCTGCCGCTCCCGCGTAAGCCCCTCCTGCCGCTCCGCGCCCTCGTATCTTGCCTCCGCCTGGTCCACCCGTGAGCCGGTCTTTCCGAAGTCGTAGATCGTCTGCTCGGCGGTGACCCTGGCCCTGAAGATGTTCTGATCGGCCGTGTTGACCTCGTTTCCCTGCATGATGATGGCCGGCTGCTCCGACAGGGAGGTGAAGTCGGCCCCGGCGTCGATCCGGGGGAGCCTCCCGGCCGCCGCCCGGGTCTTCCCCTCGGCCGCGATCCGGACGTCCCTGGCGGCGATGCGCACGTCCCGTCCTCTCGAAAGGGCCGCCCGTACCGCCTCCTCGAAGGTGACCGTCGTCGACAGGGCGGCGTTGTCGGCCCCTTCCGCCCCGGCCACGGCCAGTGCGGGAAGGAACAGCACCAGGAAAACAGGAATAGACAAACAGGCAAATCGATAACGCATGAGTAACAGGATATTCAGAACTCCCCGGGAAGGAAAGAGGTAAGTATCCCCGATCTGCCGCACGCAACGAGAGGGTCCGGCCCGCCTCCGCGCTTTGCGCTTCGGTGGGCAGGCGGAGTCGCCGCAGCCGAAGGGTGAGTTGCGGAGGCGCAGCGCCTTCCGTTCGCGGCAGAGTTTTTAAGAACGTCCCTGTTTTTTAGGGGGCCCCCGAAGGGGCCCCCGCATGGGAGAGGGCTTCAGCAGTCGAAATAGAGGAAGAACTCGTGCGGGGTCGGCCGCATCTTGACCGGGTTGACCTCCGCGTCGATCTTGTACTCGATCCACTTCTCTATTACATCCGGCGTGAATACGTCCCCCTTTAGCAGGAAGTCGTTGTCGGCCTCCAGGGCCTTCAGCGACTCCTCCAGCGACCCCGGAGTCGTCGGGACGCTGGAGAGCTCCTCGGGGGAGAGTGCGTAGATGTCCTTGTCGAGCGGCTCGCCCGGGTGGATCTTGTTCTGGATGCCGTCCAGCCCCGCCATCAGCATGGCCGCGAAGGCGATGTAGCCGTTGCAGGACGGGTCGGGCGTCCGGAACTCCAGCCGCTTCGCCTTCGGCGAGGGCGAGTACATCGGGATCCGGACGGAGGCGGACCGGTTCCGGCTCGAGTACGCCAGGTTCACGGGCGCCTCGAAGCCCGGCACCAGCCGCTTGTAGGAGTTCATCGTCGGGTTGGAGAAGGCGCAGATGGCGGGGGCGTGCTTCAGTATCCCGCCTATGTAGTGGAGCGCCATCTTGGAGAGCCCGCCGTACTCCTCGCCCGCGAAGAGCGGCTTGCCGTTCTTCCAAAGCGACTGGTGGCAGTGCATCCCGCTCCCGTTGTCGCCGTAAAGCGGCTTGGGCATGAACGTGACCGTCTTCCCGAACTTCCGGGCGACGTTCTTGACGATGTACTTGTACCACTGCAGCGCGTCGGCGACCTTGACCAGCGTGTCGAAGTGAAGGTCGATCTCCGCCTGCCCGGCCGTGGCGACCTCGTGGTGCTGCGCCTCGACCTTCAGCCCGATCGACTCCATCACCCGCACCATCTCGTCCCGCAGGTCGTGCTGGGAATCGGTGGGTGGGACGGGGAAGTACCCTTCCTTGTGGCGCGGCTTGTAGCCGAGGTTCGGCTTCTCCTCCCGGCCGCTGTTCCAGACCCCCTCCGCCGAGTCGATGTGGTAATAGCCGTAGTTCGAGGCGGTGGCGTAGCGGATGTCGTCGAAAATGAAGAACTCGGCCTCGGGCCCGAAGAACGCGGTGTCGGCGACGCCGGTGGACTTCAGGTACGCCTCGGCCTTCCGCGCGATGTTGCGCGGATCGCGGGAGTAGTTCTCCTTGGTGATGGGGTCTACGATGTTGCAGATCAGGGACATTGTCGGCCGGGTGATGAACGGGTCGATCACCGCGGTTGCGGATTCGGGGATCACCAGCATGTCGGACGCGTGGATCGGCTGCCAGCCCCGGATGCTCGATCCGTCGAATCCGAACCCTTCCTCGAAGCTGTCCTCCGAAAGTTCGTAAACAGGCACGGCGAAGTGCTGCCAGGTGCCGATGAAATCCATGAACTTCAGGTCCACCATCTCGATCTTCCTGTTCTTTGCGAACTCCATCGCTTCCTTCGGGGTCATCGGTTCCTCCTTTGTATTTTCCGGAACGGTTTTTCCATCAGATTGCGTCGTGCCCGCGCTCGCCCGTGCGGATACGCACCACTTCCTCCACGTTGGTGACGAAGATCTTTCCGTCTCCTATGCGGCCCGTGCGCGCCGACTTCTCGACGGTCTCCACCACCTGGGCGACAAGGTTGTCGGGCACGATGATCTCCAGCTTGATCTTGGGGAGGAAATCGACCACGTACTCGGCGCCGCGGTAGAGCTCGGTGTGCCCCTTCTGGCGTCCGAACCCCTTGACCTCCGACACGGTCATCCCGTGGATACCTATGTCGTTCAATGACTCCTTGACCTCGTCGAGCTTGAACGGCTTGATGATCGCCTCGATCTTCTTCATGGGTCACCTCCTCGCCCTTCAACGAAAGCAACGACCGTACCAAAACAGCCTCCACGGGAATTCCCGTGGAGGCCACGCCCGAAAATCCTTGTCGTTCGGGTGGGTTCCACGTCATGGCACGCCGCAGGCGATGGCGTTCCGCCGGAGGTGGTGGTAGAATGGGTGCCCGATCGGTAATCAGGACATGCCTTTTTATTGGGCAA
>JAKALO010000152.1 GCA_021824125.1 Deltaproteobacteria bacterium
ATCGGGCTCGAACACCTCCCCGTGCCGCCGCAGGAGCTGCCGCGCCGCGCGAACTCGATCTACTTCGCCGTGGACCACCACAGCGACCAGTGGGCGATGGCCGCCAAGCGCAACAACATCGCATGGTACTGGGACAACGCACCGGAGGACCTTGAGGCCGAACTCATGGTCGTGGGGAGGTCGTAGA
Organism: Deltaproteobacteria bacterium; assembly: GCA_021824125.1. GTDB lineage: Bacteria > Desulfobacterota > Deferrimicrobia > Deferrimicrobiales > Deferrimicrobiaceae > JAKALO01. Next base: position 188 of record JAKALO010000152.1, read on the forward strand.
CAATGCGCCTGACCGACTGCTTCATCGATCTCGTCGCCTACGTCGTCTATTTCCAGAAGACGGGGGCCGCAAGGCAGCCGTCCTTCGAGCAGGTCAAGGCGGACGTAACGCGCCTGCTGACCCAGGGGGAGGCGTCCTCGCGCCGTGGGCAGCTCGCGCCGGAGGAGGTCGACCAGGCCAAATTCGCCGTCTGCGCATGGGTGGACGAGGCGATCCTCTCCTCGAACTGGGCCCACAGGGGGCTATGGCAGAGGGAGCAGCTGCAGCGGGTCCACTTCAACACCACGGACGCGGGCGAGGAGTTTTTCGAACGCCTCAACGCGCTCGGCTTCCACCAGCGGGAGGTACGCGAGGTCTTCTACCTCTGCCTCGCACTGGGCTTCATGGGGCGCTACTGCAACAAGGGGGACGAGTTCCTGATCGAGCAGCTGAAGACGTCGAACCTCAAGATCCTCCTCGGGAGCTCGGCGGGCATCCCGTCGCTGGAGCGCGCCGAGCTGTTCCCGGAGGCCTATCCCGAGCAGAGGATCGAGGCTGGCCCCGACAGGAAGAAGTTCGAGTTCTCCCTGCTGACCGTGATCGGACTCGCCGGGCCGCTCGTTCTTTTCCTCGTTCTCTACGTCATCTTCCGGTTCTCGCTCAGCGGGATCGGAGAAAACTTCCTGAGGACGGTGCCCTACTAAATGACGGACAAACTCCTCAAGTACCTGAAGGTCTTCCTGCTGGTCTGCGGGGCCGCCCTCGCCATCCTCCTGGTCGTCGGCCTGGTCCTACTCCTCGACTGGCCGAGGTGGGTGGCGATCTTCCTGGTCCTGATCCTCCTGGGAACCGGAATCGGGTTCCTCTTCATGCGGAAGATACTCGCGAGGCGCCGCGAGCAGCAGTTCGTCTCGCAGGTGATCGCACAGGACGAGGCGAAGATCCAGACCCTGACGGAAAAGGAAAAGGACGAGATGAAGGAGCTGCAGGACCGCTGGAAGGAGGCGGTCGAGGCGCTCCGGAAGTCGCACCTGCGGAAAAGGGGGAACCCGCTGTACGCCCTTCCCTGGTACCTGGTCATGGGGGAAAGCGGGTCCGGCAAGACGACGTCGATCGGCAGCGCGAAGCTCTCTTCCCCGTTCGCCGAGCTCTCCCGCATTTCGGGCATCTCCGGGACGCGGAACTGCGACTGGTGGTTCTTCGAGCAGGCCATCATCCTCGACACGGCGGGGCGCTACGCCATCCCCGTCGACGAGGGGAAGGACAAGGAGGAGTGGCAGAAATTCCTGTCCCTCCTCATAAAGTACCGGAAGAAGGAGCCGATCCACGGCCTGATCGTCACGGTGGCGGCCGACAAGATCCTGCAGGCGACGCCCGAGGCGATGGAGGAGGACGGGCGCAACATAAGGCGGCGGATCGACGAGCTCATGCGGGTCCTGGGGGTGAAGTTCCCTGTATACGTCCTCGTGACCAAGTGCGACCTCGTCCAGGGGATGACGAAGTTCTGCGAGCAGGTCCCCGAGAAGAGCCTCGATCAGCCGATGGGAGCGGTCAACCACGACCTCTCGACGGACGTGACGGGCTTCGTCGACAAGGCGATGGCGGGACTGGGAGAGAGGCTGCGGAACCTTCGGATCCTGCTCGTCCACAAGCCGGAAGGCAAAACCGTCGACCCGGCGCTCCTCCTGTTCCCGGAGGAGTTCGAGAACCTGGGGAACGGCCTGAAAAGATTCATGACGGCCGCCTTCAAGGAGAACCCGTACCAGGAGACGCCGATCCTGCGCGGGCTCTACTTCAGCAGCGGCAGGCAGGAGGGGAGCCCCTTCTCGCACTTCCTTAGCGCGCTGGGGCTCATCGGCGAGAAGGACGTCCTTCCCGGGACGAACAAGGGACTCTTCCTCCACGATTTCTACGCGCGGATCCTGCCCGGCGACCGGCTGCTCTTCGCGCCGACGAAGCGGGCCCTCGAGTGGCGGACGCTGACGCGGAACCTGGGGGTGACGGCGTGGGTCGTCCTGATGATCGCCGTCTGCGGGCTTCTCTCGTTCTCTTTCGTGAAGAACCTGCGGATCGTCCGCGGCATCTCCCACGATTTCGACAAGCCGGTCGCGCTGCGGGGCGAGATGCTCTCCGACCTGATGACGATGGACCGGTTCAAGGAGGGGATCCTCACCGTAGAGAAGAAGAACTCGAACTGGTGGATTCCCCGCTTCGGCCTCCACGAGAGCGACAAGGTCGAGGAAGGGCTCAAGATCAAGTATTGCCGGCAATTCCAGGAGGGGTTCCTCACCGCCTTCGACAGGCAGGTGGGGGATTTCGCGAATTCCGTCGGCCCCGGCGCCTCCGACGAGATCGTGGGGCAATACATAGTGCACCTCTCCCGGCGGATCAACCTGCTGAAGTCGCGCATCGAAGGCGTCGAGCTGGCCGCCCTCCGGTCGCAGGCGCAGCCGCCCTACATATCCGCGGGCGCGCAGGACGTCGACCTCGAGGTCAAGAAGAAGTTCGGGAACCTGTACCTCTATTACCTCGCGTGGCGGCAGAACACGGGCGACCTCAAAAAGGAGATGGGCGTCCTCCAGGCCTGGCTCGGCAAGGTCGTCTCCGCAAGGGGACGCAACCTCCAGTGGGTGACCGCGTGGATCGACCGCCAGGGCGGTCTGCCCGCCGTGACGCTCGCGGACTTCTGGGGTGGCCAGGCGGTGGCGGGGGAGCGTTTCGTGCCCCCGTCCTTCACGCTCAAGGGGAGGGAACTCTCGGAGACCATCGTCACGGACCTCGAGGCGGCGCTGGGGGACGCCTCGTTCTTCTCCTCGCAGAAGGGGGAATTCGCGAAGTGGTACCGCGCTGGCACCTTCAACGCCTGGCAGGCGTTCGGCACGGGTTTCTCCAAGGGGGCCGAGCACCTCAGGGGGGCGAAGGAGTGGCAGCAGATGGCCGTGCGGATGACGGGCGAGCAGGGTCCGTACCAGACCCTCCTCCTCCGGATGGCCGAGGATTTCGATCCGTTCGCCGACAGGGAGGATCTGCCCGATTGGGTCCAGACGCTTTACGAATTCCAGGTAGCCAAGGCGGCGGGCATCAAGGGGGTGGCATCCAAGGCGGCGGAGGGGGGAAAGAAACTCCTGTCGAGGATCGAGAGGAGGCTCGGCGCCGGGACTTCCGCGGGCGGATCGGCGCAGAACCTCCCCGGGCAGGCGTACCAGGACTACAAGGCCGCCCTCGCGGCGATCGCGCCGGTGGCGCAATCCCGGAACCAGGCGTTCCAGTTCGCCACGCTGGTCTACACCGAGGACCCCGCCACCAGCAAGTCGCCTTTCTACATGGCGCAGGCGGCCGGCGGGAAGCTGCGGTCGGCGATCTCGGGCGGGCGCCCCTCGGACGAGCCGGTCGGCCGCCTTGTCATGGGCCCGGTCGACTTCCTCTGGTACTACGCCCGCATGGAAACATCGTGCTCCCTCCAGGCCCAATGGGAGGAGAAGGTCCTCGCCGAGGTCCAGGGCGCCACGCCCGTACAGGCCTCACAGATCCTTTTGGGGCCCGATGGTTCGGTGATGAAGTTCGCGAAAGGTCCGCTCGCTCCCTTCGTGGGACGGGCGCTGGTGAAAGGGTACTACTCGAAGGACGCGCTGGGAGGGAGCGTCCCGCTCGAGGCGCCCTTCCTCGCGTTCCTGGGCAAGGGCGCGGCCGCGGCCGCGGCGCAGGCGGCCGCCGGTGGCGGCGGGAGGGCCCAGAACTACCCGGTGACGATCAGGGGGCTGCCAACGGACACGAACCCAGAGGCCCGGATGAAGCCGCAGACGACCCGGCTCGAAATGCGGTGCGCCGAAGGGTCGCAGACCATCGTCAACCAGAACTACCCCGTGAAAAAGATCTTCACGTGGGCGCCGGAGAGCTGCACCGACGTCATCTTCCAGATCGAGGTCGGCGACGTCGTCCTCGTGAAGAAGTACCTGGGCGACCAGGGGTTCCCTGAATTCCTGGGCGATTTCCGGGGCGGCAAGAAGGTCTTCTACCCGAATGAATTCCCGGGGGAGAAGGCCGCCCTGGATCGTTACGGCATCAAGTACATCCGGGTGAACTACCAGTTCACCGGGGACAGGCCGGTCGTCGCGATGGGCGGCGGCGGTGGCGGCAGGGGCGGCGGGGCGATAGGCGGCGTTCCCCGCAACATCGGTAAATGCTGGGCGCCGTAGGGTCCTCCCGTGGATGGCGATACACGGCCGTCGGGAAGCACCCCGTGGCGAGGGATTATTTCCGCGTTGGAGAGACGGAACCGATGATCAACGGGTTCGCGGAATGGGTGGGGAGCGGGTACCGGGCGCTCGAGGTCGCCGCGAGGCCGGCCATGTCCGCTCTCCTTTCATACCGGTTCTTCGCGCGGGGGCCCGGGCGGGACATGCTGGCGTGCGGCGTGCTCCGCGACAGCAGCGACGCCCTGGGCCGGCCCTACCCGCTTCTCCTGATGGGTTGCGGCCCCTTGAAGGGGTGGGAGGACTCGTGGGACCTGCTACCCCTGGCGTGCGAGAAGACGTGGGAGCAGATGGAATACGCTTCGGCCGCCGCGCACGTCGACGTGGCGCGGTTCGACGCGCAGGTGCGCGGGACCCGGGCCCCGGACGGCGACTGGGGGGGGCTCTCCGCACGGCGGGGCGCGCCGGGAGGACCGGAGGCGGGGATCGCGGAGCGTGTTTCCGGGCAAATCGGGCTGCCGGATTTCATCTTACGCCTGGGCGACGGGGGATCGGTGGACGTGGGCCTCGCGGCGAGCCTCGGGTTTTCCCGCACCCGGTCGCGGGGGCAGGCGGCGCCGAACGCCGTCTTCCTCGGTGGAACGTTCGAACGCACGCGCCTGGCCGTCTACAACCGGTCCCTTACGGCGTCCGACTTCGCGGCGTTGTGGGGGGCCGATCCGTCCGGCGGGGGAAGGAACTGACGTGGAACTTTTGACGCTCGGGAAA
>JAKALO010000153.1 GCA_021824125.1 Deltaproteobacteria bacterium
CCTCGCCTCTGTCACCCACGCCTCCAACGAGTATCCCTGGAGCATCCTGCTCGGGTGGGGCCTCTTCTCCGGCGTGCCGCTCTCCGCGACCGGCTACGTGATGGCGACGGCGGTCTACATCCTCGGGTACAAGCAATACCATTCGCTCGTGAGGCTCGGCGTGCTGACCGGCTTCATGGGGTACCTGTTCGCCGTGATCTACCTGCTGATCGACATCGGCCGGCCCTGGAGGATCTACTACCCGATGGCGGTTTCCTTCGGCCCGACCTCGGTCCTATTCCTCGTCGCGTGGCACGTCGCAACCTACCTCACGGTCCAGCTGCTGGAGTTCAGCCCCGCGATCCTCGAATGGATACGTTCGAGGAGGGTGCGGAAATGGGCGATCATGATGACCGTCGGCATGACGATCGCCGGCGTGATCCTCTCGACGCTCCACCAGTCGGCCCTGAGCGCCCTGTTCCTCCTCGCGCCCGGGAAAGTCCACCCGCTCTGGTATTCCCAGTTCCTCCCCGTGTTCGCCTTCATATCCAGCATCTTCGCCGGCATGTGCATGGTCATCGCGGTCAGCACCGTGTGCTCCCGGTTCCTGAAGGAGCGGTGCGACCGGGCGTTCCTTGGAAACCTGGACAAGCTGACCGTCGGCCTCGGCAAGGCGGCGTGCATCGTCATGTTCGTCTACTTCATGCTGAAGGTCATCGGGGTGGCCCACGACGACAACTGGTCGCTCCTGGGCACCCGCTACGGTTCCTGGTTCCTCGTGGAGATCCTTCTCTTCGTGCTCGCCCCGATAGTCGTCCTGACAGTCGGCGTGAAGAAGGGCAACGCGACCATCGTCCGGTTCGGCGCCTTCCACGCCCTCGCGGGGGTCATCCTGAACCGGCTCAACCTGTCGATCCTGATGTTCAACTGGAACCTGCCGACCCATTTTCACGATATAGTTCCACCGATAAGAGAGGTGTTCATCGTGCTGTCGATAATCACGTTCCACATACTGCTGTTCCGCTGGATCCTGAACCGGATGCCGGTTCTCCGCGAGGATCCCGATTACCCGGAGGGCCATTGATCCCGGAACGGCCCCTTGTTCCCTTGGAGAGGGGCGCCACATGAGGAAAGGAACGGGCCTCGCGTTTTGCCTCGCGTTTCTCCTGCTTGCCGCCGGCGTCCCCGGCGCGCAAGCGGAGGAAGCGGGGCTGTCGGGCGAATCCCTGAAATGCCTTGTGTGCCACGGGAAGAGGGGCCAGATCCACAGGTTCCAGAACGACGAGTCCGTCGAAGTCTACGTCAACACGGCGAAGTACAAGATATCCGTCCACGGCTTCCTGGGCTGCTCCCAGTGCCACCGCGACTTCTCCTCGGAGCACCATCCGGCCAGGAGGTTCAAAAGCAGGGCCCAGTACCGCCTGAAGTCCGCCGAGGTATGCAGCGGCTGCCACACGGACGAACAGATCAAGTCGAAGTCGTCCCACACGAACCTGCGGTCGAGGGATATCGAGGGACCGGCGCCCGCGTGCACGGACTGCCACGACGCGCACTCCGTTACGCCGGCCGCAGGGGGAACGATCATCCGGAACGAGACCCAGAATTGCATGAAGTGCCACCAGTACGAGCTGTTCCTTACGTGCCGCAACGGGGAGAAAGTCCCCCTGAAGGTGGAGATCTCGCATTCGGAGACCCACGCGCACGTGAAGCTGCGGTGCTCGGACTGCCACTACGGGTTTTCCTCCGAGGAGCACCCCAAGAGGAACTTCAGGAGCAGGCGGGATTATACCATCGCGTCCTCGGAGAGCTGCCGCAGGTGCCACTTCGACAAGTACACGAAGACCCTGGACAGCGTCCACTACACCATGCTCAGCCAGGGGAACCTGAAGGCGCCGGTCTGCAACGACTGCCACGGATCCCACGCGATCCCCCACATCTCCCGCGGCGTCAAGGGAAGGACCATGACGACGCAGAAATGCCGGCAGTGCCACCCGGAGATCTACGCGGTGTACGCGAAGAGCGTGCACGGGAACGCCCTCTTCAACGAGCAGAACCAGGACGTGCCGATCTGCATCGATTGCCACACGGCGCACAGCACCGAGAACCCCCTCACGCTGGAATACCACGAGAAGATCCCCCAGATGTGCGGGAACTGCCACGCGAACCCGGCGGTCGTCAGCAAGTACGGGCTCTCCACGGACGTGCTCAAGGCCTACCTGTCCGATTTCCACGGGGTCACGCTTGGGCTGTACCGGAAGCAGAGGGAGGGGGGGCTCTACAAGCCGGCGAGACCGATCGCCGTCTGCACGGACTGCCACGGCACGCACAACATCACCGGCGCCGCCAGCTCGGATCCCGCCTATGTGAAGACCAACCTCGTGAAACGGTGCCAGAAGTGCCACAAGGACGCCAGCGACAACTTTCCGAACGCGTGGCTTTCCCACTACAAGCCCTCGCTGTCGAAATACCCCTTCATCTTCATCGTCGACACGGTCTACAAGATTTTCATCCCGATCATGGTGGTCGGGCTGATCCTGCAGATCTTCCTGCATATCTGGCGATATGCGGTCAACCGGTGACGGGATGAGAAAAGGGACGGGCGCGGAGATGGAGAAGGGGAAGAGGAAGATCCGGAGGTTCAGCGTTTTCCGTATTTACGAGCACTGGTTGGTGATTCTGACCTCCGTGGTGCTTTTCGCCACCGGGTTGTCCCAGAGGTTCTGGCACATGGACTCCGCCCAGTGGTTCATCCTGAAGATGGGGGGGGTCGACAACGTCCGGTGGGTCCACCGCTACGCGGGCCTCCTGTTTTCCTTCGGGCTGATCCTGCACGTCTCCGTCGCGGTCGCCAATGTCCTTAAGCGAAAATGGAGCCCTTCGATAATGATAACGAAGGATGATTTCCGGCACGCCATCCACAACATGAGGTATTACTTCGGCCTGGAAAACCATGCCGCCCGCTGCGACCGGTACGATTACATGGAGAAGTTCGAGTACTGGACGATCCTGGTCGGGGGGTTCCTGATGACCGCGACGGGCGTCGTCCTTTGGCTGCCGACCCTCTTCACCCGGTTTCTCCCCGGGGAGACGATCCCCGCCGCGAAGGCGCTGCACTCCAACGAGGCCCTCGTGATCTTCCTCCTCAACGCCATCTGGCACATCTACAACTCGATCTTCAGCCCGGAGGTTTTCCCCCTGGACACGAGCATCTTCACGGGGTACATCTCCCGGGAACGGATGCTTCGGGAGCACCCGGTCGAGCTCGCCGCGATCGAGGGAGTGGACCTGGAGGAACTGCTGAAAAGCGGGAAAAAGGAGACGGACGCCGGGAAAGGCGGCCCTGCCTCCGCCCCCGGCGTTACCGGTTGACGGGGATTGCCCCGTACCTATAGATTATCGGTCTGATGAAGAAAAGGATCATCATCCTCCTGATCCTGAACATGAGCATCATCCTGGTAAGCCTCGGGATCATCAGCTACCTCAGCGTCAACGCCAGCATCAAGAGATCCATGGAAAGCCGGCTCGCCCTCGCGAACATCATCGGGAAATACATCGATTACGTCCTCGAGAGCAACCTGAAGAGGCTCTACGACATCTCCCTGTCCGGCAAGGTCGACCTGGAGGACAGGAACTGGGAGCCCGAGAAGAAAGCCGTAAAGGCCGCCTTCGAGTATTCGATATTCACCGAGCGGATATTTCTCATGGACCGGCAGGGCAACGTGGCGCTCGGCTACCCGCACGCCGAGGAGGAGCGGGTGAACCTGTCCGGCATACCGTACGTGAGCAGGACGCTGGCGGAGCTGAAGCCGACCATCTCGGACGTCTACACGCTGACCCCCACGCAGCGGAAGATCATCCTGGCCCTGGTCCCGCTGAAGAACAAGGACGGGGACGTGGTCGGCCTCGCGGGAGGGGAGATCGACCCCACGAACTACCTGCTCGCGCAGATCATAAAGACGATCCCCACCGGGACGGACACCTACATCGAACTCGTCGACAGCCACGGGGTGATCATCGCGTCGAACGACCCGAGGCGGATCCTCACCTGCAGCGAGCGGTACAAGTTCATGCGCGGCCTCATCGACGAAAAGAAAGGGGCGGTGCTCAACTGCCACCGGTGCAAGGAACCCGTGAGCGACAGCAAGAGGGAGAAGGACATGCTGGCCTTCGCGCCCCTCTCCATGGCCCCGTGGGGGATCATCGTGCGGGACCCCGAGGAAACGGTGTTCCTGCCTTCCGTCAGCCTGGGCAAGGGGTTCCTCGTCCTGAGCGTGATCTCGATCATCACGGCTTCGCTCCTGGCCATCGGCCTGTCCCGGAGCATCGTGAGGCCGGTGCGCTCCCTCATCGCCGCGACCCAGAAGATCGCGCGCGGGAACCTCTCGGACCCAGTCGAGGTCGCGACCCGGGACGAGATCGGCACCTTGAGCCAGAGCTTCGACGATATGCGGATCAAGCTCGCCGAATCGCTGGAGAGCATCCATAAATACAGCGTGGAGCTGGAGAGCCGGGTCGCGGACAGGACCAAGGAGCTCAACCGCAGCAAGGAGAAGCTGGCGACCCTCCTGCGGGAGATCATCGGCGCCGAGGAGGAGGAGAGGAAGAGGATCGCCCGGGAGCTGCACGACGACACGAGCCAGTCGCTCAACGCCATCCTGATCTCGCTGGATTCGATCGTCGTGCATTTCCCCGCGTACGATCCGATCCGGGGGCAGCTTGCGCAGATCCGCGAGCAGTGCATGTCGATGCTGAAAGGGCTCCACAACATGATCAAGGACCTCCGGCCCCCGATCCTGGACGACCTCGGCCTGGAGTCCGCGATCAAGTGGGTCCTCGAGAAGCACGTCGGCGAGAAGGGGATCTTCTACTCCTTCAACACGAGCGGAAGCGGAGAGGATCTGAAGGCCCGCGCCAGGGGCGTTCTGGACTACCCGAAGATCGAGCTCGTCCTGTTCCGGGTGGCCCAGGAGTCCATCATCAACGTCAGCAAGCACGCGGAGGCCCACAAAGTCCTCGTTTCTGTTACATTCGGGGAGTCGGGCATAGGGATGACGATCGAGGACGACGGGAAGGGATTCGACATGCAGAATGTGCTCGAACCCGCGAAGA
>JAKALO010000020.1 GCA_021824125.1 Deltaproteobacteria bacterium
CGGTTCTGCCGGTTCACCGATATCGACGTCGTCCGTCACCCTATCGTCCAGGAGATCATCAAGGCCTACGAGCGATATGAAAAACGGGGGTAGGAACAACCGGCTCCGGGAGGTCGCCATCGGGCTCTTCTCGGCCGCCGTGTTCGTCGCCCTTTTCTACCTGTGGGGCGAGGAGCTCCTCCCCAGGGCCGGGGGCCGCCTCGGGAAGATCTTCCCGTTCGTCGGGGCCGTCGCACTCACGCTGGCGGTCGCGCTGTTTCTCACCGAATGGTTCGGTTTCGCGGGGAGGGAAGTCCGGAAGGTCCGCCTTGCCGCGAGGGATTTCCTCTTCCTGTGCACGCTTTCCCTCGTTCTCCTTTTCCTGGCCAGGTGGGTCGTGGAGCTTCTCCCGGCGGGATCCGCGTGGAACCGGGCGATCCCGTCAAGGTTCTACGTCTACCTGATCCCTATCCCCGCGTTCGCCATGGTCGTGCGGATCCTGCTCAATTCCGAGGTCGCGCTCCTGTTCACCGTGGCCGCCTCCGTCCTGTCGGCGGCGGTGGCGTTCGGGAGATGGCCGGCCCTGCTCTTCCTCCTGATTTCGGGGACCGCCGGCGCCGCGCGGTCGGGGCGGATCCAGGACCGGTACAGGATGCTCCTCGCGGGCGTGTTGACGGCGCCCGTCTGCGCGCTCGGGGCGATCGCGCTTGAGCTTGCGTTCCACGGGGCGGAAAGGATCTGGTGGGCGGGTCTTTTCGGGGCGATCAACGGATTGGCGGCGGGACCGATCGCCCTTGCCATCCTGCCCGTGGCCGAGTACGCCTTCGGTTACGCAAGCGACATCCGCCTCATGGAAATGGCGAGCACGAACCACCCGCTGCTCCGGCGACTGATCCTGGAGGCGCCCGGCACCTTCCACCACAGCGTGATGGTGGGGACCCTGGCCGAGGCGGGAGCCGCCTCGATCCACGCCAATCCCTTGCTCTGCCGGGTCGCCGCCCTCTTCCACGACGTCGGGAAGGTCGTCAAGCCGCAGTATTTCTCGGAGAACCAGGCCGGAGGGGCGAACGTCCACGACGTCCTCACCCCGGGGATGAGCCGGGTCGTGATCCTCTCCCACGTCAAGGAAGGGGTCAGGATGGCGCAGGAGCACCGCCTGGGCGACCGGATCGCGGAGATCATCTCCCAGCACCACGGCACCAGCATCCTCTACTACTTTCTCGACAAGGCGCAGCCGCTCATCCAGGACCGCAGGGCGTCCGAGGAGACCTTCCGCTACCCGGGTCCGCGCCCGAGGACCAGGGAAGCCGCCATCATCATGCTGGCGGACACCGTCGAGGCGGCCGTGCGGAGCATGAAGAGCCCGGGGCAGGACGAGATCGTGGAGACGGTCACCCGTATAGTGAACCGCGCCTACCTGGACGGGCAGCTGAACGAGTGCGACTTGACGCTGCGCGACCTCCACTCGGTCGGGCAGGCGTTCGGGAAGGTCCTGACGGCGGTCCTTCACGCCCGGATCGACTACCCCGAGAGCGGGAAGGGCCCGCCGGCGCCCGGCGGGGATACTCCTCTCCAGCAGCCCGGAAAATGAAGAAGCAGGAATGTTCCCGGTACTCACGATCCGGCGCGTAAGCGTCCGGCAGCACCTCCGGCCGCCGCCTTTGCGCGGAGACCGCCTCCGGGCGCTGGTCCGGAGGGCGCTTACGCGAATCGGTCCCGCCTCCGCGGACGTGCGGGTCCTGGTGGTGGGGGACGAGGACATGGAGCGGTGGAACCGCGCGTTCCTCGGAAGGCCCCGGACGACGAACGTCATCTCCTTCCCCGAGGACGAGCCCGGCGAGTCGCCGCCCGGCCGCCTCGCGGGCGACATCCTGGTCTCGGCGCCCACCTGCCTGCGGCAGACGCGGGGCTGGCCAGGCTCGCCGGAGGAGCGGGTTTTCTTTTTCGTCGTCCACGGGTTGCTCCACCTGTGCGGACGCGACCACGAGCGAGGCGTCGCGGAGTCCCGGAGGATGCGCAAGGAGGAGATGGAGATCTACGAATCCATCCTCGGCAAGGGAACCCGGTGAGGTTGCCGGCAGGCGCGTCGGCGACGGGAGCCGGGCTCCTCTTCGCGGGCGCATACGCGGCGGGGATGCCGGGGTACGACGTCCCCGGACTCCCGTTCCTTTGCCTGGCCCCCCTCATCCACCTTTCCGTCTCCGCGGGGACCCCCGGTCGTGCCGCCCTTCGGGCCTTCCTGAGCGGCCTGGCCGCGAACGTGCTCCTCTTTTACTGGATCGCATACACCGTGGGGGTACCGGGCAAGCTCGGATGGCCGCTGGGTTGCCTCGCGGTCCTCCTGGTGTCGGCCTACATGGCGCTCTACATTTCCGTGGCGGGATATTTCCTCTTCCGGCTGCATGACCGGTACGGCCCGTCCGGCCTTTGGGCCTTCCCTGTCGTCTGGACAGGCCTGGAATGCGCGCGGTCCGTTCTTTTTACGGGGTTCCCCTGGATGCTGTTGGGGTACAGTCTCGCCGGGAGGACCGTCCTTGTCCAGGCGGCCGACCTGGCCGGTGTTTTCGGCCTCGGTTTCCTCCTTTCCGCGACCGGCGTGTGCGTGTACGCGGCGCTGAAGCGGCTCGCTGCCGGCGAACGACGGGCCGCCGCCCTTCCGATCGCCGGATTTTCCGTCATCCTCGCCTTCCTCTTTCTGTACGGGTCTCTCCGCCTGGGACAGCTGGGCGCAGATCCCCCCGATCGAGGGTTGCGGGTCGGGATCGCCCAGGGCGGCATCGACCAGAACCGGAAGTGGGATCCCGCTTACCAGAGCGCGACGCTGAAGATCTATGAAGAGCTTACGAGGGAGGCCGCGTCCCGGGGCGTCGCCGTGATCGTCTGGCCGGAAACCGCCGCGCCTTTCTTTTACGGGTGGGAAGCGGACTTGAGCCTGAAAATCGAGCGGATCGCGGCTGAAAACGGGCTCCCCCTCATTTTCGGAGCACCCTGGTTCAGCCCCTCGGAAGGGGGGAAATATTACAACAGCGTGTTCCTCCTCGACGGGAAGGGGGTGCCGGAAGGCCGCTACGACAAGCGTCACCTGGTCCCGTTCGGCGAATACATCCCGCTACGGCCCGTGCTGTTCTTTTTGAAAAAACTGACGGAGGGAGGGGAGGATTTTTCCCCGGGGACCGGTCCGGCGCTGTTCCGGGTCCGTGAAGGGCTCGCGGGGGCGTCGGTCTGCTACGAGGCCGTCTTCCCCGGGATCATCAGGGACAGCGTCCTGGGAGGGGCGCAGTGGCTTGCGAACGTGACGAACGACGCGTGGTTCGGGGACACGGTCGCCCCGAGGCAGCACCTGGCCATGGCCCGCATGCGGTGCGTGGAGTTCCGCCGGCCCATGGTCCGCGCGGCGAATTCGGGCATCAGCGCACTGATCGACGCCCGCGGGGAGGTGGTCGCGAGCCTGGGCCTTTTCCGGTCGGGGGTGGCGACGGGGGAGATCTTCCCCGCCAAGGTGGAAACGGCGTACGCGAAAACAGGTGAAATCTTTGCAATATCGTGTACTATAATAACTTTTTTAATCCTTGGCGTCCTTTTACGAGGCGGTAATGGCATCCGGAATCCTGGAAGAAAAATTCGCAGTTCTTGACTCGCGCTGCCGCGCGCTTCGGGGCTATCTTTGAAGTAGAATCCAGGAAAAACCGGCTGGCCGTGCTCGAGGCCGCCGCCGCCCGGGAGGGGTTCTGGGATTCCCCCGAGAGCGCCGAAGCGCTCCTCAAGGAGCGGAAGGGAATCGAGACTTTCCTGTCGGGCTGGAACCGCCTGGAGAGGTCCCTTGAGGACCTGAGGGCCTACCTCGACCTGTATGACGAATCGGGAGACGCGTCACTGTCTTCCGAAATCGAACTCCACGTCGAAAAAGCCTTCGGGGAACTCGACGCGATCGAGCTGGAACGGATGCTCTCGGGCGACGACGACGAGCGCAACGCGATCCTTACCATCCACGGAGGCGCGGGCGGAACGGAGTCCCAGGACTGGGCGGAGATGCTCCTCAGGATGTACACGCGCTTCGCCGACCGGAACGGGCTCGAGGTCGAGCTGATCGAACGGCAGGAGGGCGAAGAGGCGGGAATCAAGAGCGCGACGATACTCCTCAAGGGGGACCATCCCTACGGCTACCTGAAGGCCGAGATGGGGGTCCACCGGCTCGTCCGCATCTCCCCGTTCGACGCAAACAAGCGCAGGCACACATCCTTCGCCTCGGTCTTCGTTTCCCCGGAGATCGACGACGACGTGGAGATCAATATCAGCGAGTCGGACCTCCGGGTCGACACGCTTCGGTCGGGTGGGGCCGGGGGCCAGCACGTCAACAAGGTGGAATCCGCCGTCCGCATCGTCCACCTGCCGACGGGTATAACCGTCCTGTGCCAGCAGGAGCGGTCACAGCACAAGAACCGCCAGATGGCGATGAAGATACTGAGGTCGAAGCTCTACGAGCTGGAAATGCGCCAGCGCGCCGAGAAGGCGACCGAGGCGCACAAGGCGAAGAAGGACATCGCGTGGGGGTCACAGATCCGTTCCTACGTCCTGGCGCCGTACCGCCTCGTGAAGGACCACAGGACCGGACACGAGACGGGAAACGTGGACGGCGTCCTGGACGGCGACCTCAAGGAATTCATCCGGCAATTCCTGCTGGCCGGGGGATCGGGGGCGGCGTGAAAGAGGAGTGGAACGATCTGATCCGCGACAGGATCCGGAAAGGGGACGAGATCCGGCGTGGCGGCGGGGATCCCTATCCGAACGACCAGAAGGTCGGCTGGACCACGGAGGCCGCCCGCAAGGCCGCCGGGGCCCTGGGGCCCGAGGAGCTGGCCGCAAGCGGCATCCGGGTGGACATCGCCGGGCGCATCGTCGCGTCGCGCGGATTCGGGAAGGCGGCGTTCGTGGTTGTAGCCGACAGGACCGGCAGCCTCCAGGCCTACATCCGGAAGGACCGGCTGGGGGAGGAGGAGTACGACCGCTTCCTCAGGACCACCGACGTCGGCGACATCGCCTGGGTGCAGGGGACGCTGTTCATCACCCGTACGGGCGAGCTGACCGTGCAGGCGGAGCGCTTCCGGCTGCTGACGAAGGCGATCCGCCCCCTTCCCGAGAAGTGGCACGGCCTGGTCGACGTGGAGACCCGCTACCGGCAGCGCTACGTCGACCTGATCGTCAACGATGAGGTCAAGGAGGTTTTCCGGCGGCGCGCCAGGATCATCTCGTACATCCGATCGTTTCTCTCGGAACGCGATTTCCTCGAGGTCGAGACCCCCATGATGCAGCCGGTCGCGGGCGGCGCGGCGGCGAAGCCGTTCGTGACCCATCACAACGCGCTGGACATGGACCTCTACCTCCGGATCGCACCGGAGCTCTATCTCAAGCGCCTCCTTGTCGGGGGGTTCGAGCGGGTCTTCGAGATCAACAGGAACTTCAGGAACGAGGGGATATCCACGCAGCACAACCCGGAATTCACGATGCTCGAGTTCTACCAGGCATACGCGACCTACGAGGACCTTATCCGGCTTACGGAGGAGATGATATCGGGGCTCGCACGCCATCTCCTTGGGACGACCGCGGTCACGGTCCGGGGGGAAACGGTCGACTTCGCGGCCCCCTGGGAGCGGATCACCGTGGCCGGGGCGGTGGCGCGCTACGGCAACGTACCGGAGGAGCGGCTCGCCGACCTTTCCTTTCTACGGGAGATGGCGCGAGGGCTCGGGCTCCCCGTCAAGGACGACGCTTCCCGCGGGAGGATCCTGGTCGCGATATTCGAGGAGATTGCGGAGAGGAAGATCCTGGGGCCGACGTTCGTGACGGAATACCCGATCGAGGTTTCCCCGCTGTCGCGCAGGAACGACCTGCGGCCGGGGATAGTCGACCGGTTCGAGCTCATCGTCCGGGGACACGAGATAGCGAACGCGTTCTCGGAGCTGAACGACCCGCTCGACCAGAGGGCCAGGTTCGAGGAGCAGCTCGGACTGCGTGAGGGGGGGGACGAGGAGGCGCACACGATGGACGAGGACTACCTCCGCGCCCTGGAGCACGGCATGCCGCCCGCCGCCGGCGAGGGCATCGGTATCGATCGGCTCGTGATGCTGTTCACGGATTCCCCCTCCATCCGGGACGTGATCCTCTTCCCGCAGCTCCGGAAAGAGGGGTAGCGGAAGCTTGAAGCTGCCCGTCGAATATTACATCGCGCTGAAGTACCTCATGGCCAAGCGCAAGCAGACGTTCATCTCGATAATCACGATCATCTCCATCGCGGGGGTCACGGTCGGGGTCACCGCCCTGATCATCGTTCTCGCCGTCATGAGCGGGTTCGAGAAGGAGCTGAAGGACCGCATCCTCGGCGCCACCGCCCACGTGCACGTCACGAGCCTCGACGGCAGCGTCGCCGACCCTTTCCCGCTGGCGGCGCGCGTCCGGCGCATCCCGGGCGTAGGCGGCGCCAGCCCCTACGTCTTCTCGCAGATGATGATCTCCTCGGGGACCTCGGCGGCCGGGGGCGTGCTGCGCGGGGTTGACGTCGCCACGGTCGGGGACGTCACGCGACTCCCGCGGGACGTTCGACTGGGGAGCATCGACGCGCTCCGCGAAAAGAGCCCCGCCGGGATTCCCGGGGCGATACTCGGGAAGGAGCTGGCGTCGAACCTGGGGGTTTCCATCGGGGATGTGGTCGAGATCCTGGTTCCCGGCGGGAACCTTACGCCGCTGGGTACGTTCCCGCGCGTGATGCGGTTCCGGGTGGGCGGGATCTCCGAATCGGGGATGTACGAGTACGACGCCACCTTCGCCTACGTCGCGATGGCGGAGGCGGGGAAGCTGCTGGGGATGGAAGGCAGGGGCACCGGGATCGAGGTGAAGGTCGACGACATCTACGCGGCGGGGGAGGTCGCCGCCAGGATCCGCTCAACGCTCGGGTACCCCTACTGGGCGAAGGACTGGATGCAGAGCAACCGGAACCTCTTCTCGGCGCTCAAGCTGGAGAAGGTCGTGATGTTCATCATACTCGTCCTGATCGTGATGGTCGCGGCCTTCAACATCATCAGCACGCTCATCATGATCGTGATGGAGAAGACGCGGGACATCGCGGTGCTGATGACGATGGGCGCCACGAGGAAAACGATACGGAGGGTGTTCGCCCTCGAGGGCCTGCTGATAGGGATCGCCGGGACGGGCCTCGGCACGGCGCTGGGCGTCATCCTCTGCGACCTGCTTCGACGGTACCAGTTCATCCGCCTGCCGGGCGACGTCTATTACATCACGACCCTGCCGGTGCTGCTGGATCCGGTGAACCTCCTGCTGGTGAGCGGGAGCTCGGTCCTGATCTGCTTCCTGGCGACCCTCTATCCGTCGGGGCAGGCGTCGCGCATCGACCCGGCCGAGGCGATCCGGTATGAATAGCGGCGTTTTGATACGCGTCGAAAACCTCAGGAAGTCCTTCCGGATGCGCGGCGGGCCGCTGGAGGTCCTGAAGGGGATCGACCTGTCGATCGGCCGCGGGGAGACGCTGGGCGTGGTGGGGGTCTCGGGGGCCGGGAAAACCACGCTCCTGCAGATCATAGGGACGCTGGACAAGGCGACTTCGGGAACGGTCAGCTACGAAGGGCGCGACCTGACGTCCATGCCGGAACACCAGCTGGCGGCTTTCCGGAACCGTTCGATCGGGTTCGTCTTCCAGTTCCACAACCTCCTTCCGGAGTTCAACGCGCGGGAGAACGTGATGCTGCCATGCCTGATTTCCGGGATGGACCGCCAGGAGGCGGGGAAAAGGGCGGACGGGCTCCTCGCGGAAGTGGGACTGTCGGAGCGCCTCACGCACCGCGTCGGCGAGATCTCGGGCGGCGAGCAGCAGCGCGTCGCGATCTGCCGCGCTCTCGCGATGGGGCCGGACGTGCTCCTGGCCGACGAACCCACGGGTAACCTCGACAAGGAGACCGCCGGCGGCGTGATGGCGCTGCTGCAGGATCTCAACAGGAAACGGGGACTTACCCTCATGGTGGTAACCCACAACGAGGAGATGGCGGGACGCCTGCACCGCGTGATCCGGATCGACGACGGGCGGGTCGTTTCTTGACGCGGAACGCAGTGAAGAAAGGCTTTTTCGGGGCGGCCATGGTTTTCGCGATGCTGTTCTCCGGGACCGTTCACACCGCCGGGTTCCGCGTCGTGGCGATCGAGGTGGAGGGCGCCCGGCGCGCCGGGCCCGACACGATCCGCCAGGTGATGTCCACGAAGGTGGGGGGGGAATTCGACCTGGACAGGGTCCGGGAAGACGTCAAGGCGGTCTACCGGATGGGATATTTCACGGACGTCAAGTTCGACTCGGAAGAGGTGCCGGACGGCTACCGCCTCACGGTGATCGTCACGGAAAAGCCGATCGTTTCCTCCGTGCGCATCGACGGGAACAAGGAGGTGAACGCGACCGACATCCGGCAGGCGATCACGATCAAGGAGCGCTCCCTCTACAAGGAAGAACAGGTGAAGGAATCGTCACGCCAGGTCCTCGACCTGTACCGGAACAAGGGATTCTTCGAGGCCGCGGTGGACACGAAGGTCGAGGAGGATGCGGACGGCTCGATCCGCGTGGCGTTCCGCGTGGTCGAGGGTGAAAAGAGGAAGATCGCGAAGATCCGGGTCACCGGGAACCTTTACCTTTCGGAAAAAGAGATCAGGAAGGAGATGGACACGGACGAGGAGGGATTCTTTTCGTTCCTCACCGATTCGGGGACCTTCAAGAAGGACGTCCTGGAGAACGACATCCGGAAGATCGAGGCGCTTTACCAGAACCAGGGGTTCCTCGACTCCAAGGTGTTCGACCCGGAGACCCGCAAGGGCCCGAAGGGACTCGAGGTCACGATCCACGTGTTCGAGGGGAGGCAGTACCGCGTGGGAGAGGTGCGTTTCTCCGGGGATAGCGATGTGCCGGAGGCGGAGCTTTCCAGGGCCGTCAAGGTCAAGCGCGGGGACGTGTTCAACCGGGACACGCTGATGTCGGATCTCCTCGACCTGACCACGCTGCAGAACGACAAGGGGTACGCGCAGGCGCTCGTCTCCCCGGTCGTGGAGAAGAGGAAGGAGTACCCGGTCGCGGACGTCACCTACAGGACGGAGCGGGGCGGGAAATTCCGGTTCGGCAGGGTGGATGTCACGGGGAACACCAAGACGTATGACCGCGTCGTCCGCAGGGACCTCGAGGTCTCGGACGGCCATCTATACACGGCGACGGGCCTGAAGACAAGCAAGGAGAACCTGGACCGGCTTTCCTACTTCAAGAACGTCAAGATCACCACCGCCCCCTCGCCGGCCCCGGGGCTGATGGACGTCAAGGTGGACGTGCAGGAGGGGCCCACGGGCACCCTGTCCGGCGGCGCCGGGTACAGCTCGCTCGACAAGGTCTTCGGCGTGATCCAGCTGAGCGAGAACAATCTCTTCGGGAGGGGCTGGAAGTCGTCCGTCAGCTCGCAGTTCGGCGCGAGGAGGACGGTGTTCACCCTGGATTTCCGGGATCCCCACTTCCTCGACACGGACTACAGCCTGCTCCTGAACGCCTATAAAACCGACACGAACTACAACGACTTCAAGCGGAAATCCACGGGGGGAAAGGTGGGCCTGGGCTACCAGTTCACCAAGTTCACGACGGGGAGCCTCTGGTATCGCATGGACGATACCCAGATCACCGACGCCGGGACGGCCGTCTCGCAGATACTCAAGGACGAGTTCAGCAAGGGGACGCAGAAGACCCATAGCCTTGGCGTGAACGTCACCCGGAACACGACGGACAAGTACCTCGACCCCTCCAAGGGGTCTGTCCGGTCGGCGTCGGTGGAATACGCGGGGGGCCCCTTGGGCGGGGACAGCGATTTCGTCAAGTACTTTCTCAACGCGAAGGCGTACTACCCGGTGTTCGCCCCGAACGTCCTCTCCTGGAACATCCTCTGGGGGCACACGGTCTCCACGGTGGGGGGGCGTGTCCCGATCTTCGAGCGGTACTTCCTGGGCGGCCCTTACAGCATCAGGGGGTTCAGGTCGCGCTCCGTGTCCCCGAAGGACATCAATACGGGGGAGCTGATCGGCGGGAACAAGGAGCTGTTCATGAACGTGGAATACATCGTCCCGCTGTTCAACGAATTCGGGTTCAAGGCCGTCTTTTTCTTCGACTCGGGGAACGCTTACCGCCAGGGCGACTGGCCGTGGAGCGGACCCTCCCTCAAATATTCCGCGGGGACGGGACTGCGGTGGTATTCCCCCATGGGGCCGCTGCGGTTCGAGTGGGGATGGAACCTCCGCCCGTCTCCCGGCGAGTCGAAGATGGTGGCCGAGTTCACGATAGGCACCGTATTCTAGATTTCAATTCAAGGGGGAGTAAGATGGGAAACGGCGGGAAGTGGTTGATGGCGGCTGTTCTTGCCGCGGCGGTCGCCTTTGCCGGCGCCGCGCGCGCGGAGGGGATCAAGGTGGCGGTGATCGACGTGAACAGGATCCTGAACGAATCCGAGGCGGGCAAGGCCGCGAAGAAAAAGATGGAGGAACGCTACGGGGAGCTGAAGGGCAAGATCGACGCGAAGCAGGAAGAGGCGCGGAAGATCAAGGATGAGATCGACAAGCAGAAGATCCTACTCGGGAAAGAGAAGCTCAAGGAGAAGGAGGATGCGCTCAACGAAAAGATCGCCGAGCTTCGAAAGCTGACCCAGGACGCAGAGAAGGAGATGCAGACACGCCAGGGAGAGCAGACCCGGGAAGTGCTCAAGGTCGTCGAGGTCCAGCTCGAGAAGGTGGTGGCGGAGGAGAAGTTCGACCTGGTGCTGGACAGGACCCAGGGGGCCGTCGTCCATTTCAGCCCGGCGCTCGACATCACGGCGAAGGTGCAGGAGCTGGTGGACAAGGAAGGCAAGGAGAAGAGCGGTGGGAAATGAATTCCGCCTGACCGACCTGGCGGCGCGCGTCGGCGCGCGGCTCTCCGGGGAGGGCGATTCCCTTGTCACCGGCGTCGCCCCGATCGACGATGCCGGGCCCGGCCAGGTGACCTTCCTCGCAAGCCCTAAGTACAACCGGGCAGCGCTTGGCTCCAGGGCGTCCGCGATCGTCGCGAAGGAACGCCTGGAAGGGTCGCAGGCGGCCTTCCTGCTTTCCGACAACCCGGTCTACACCTTCGCGTGCGTGGTCGAGCTTTTCCACCCGCCCGTGCGCCCTGCAGCCGGGGTCTCTCCCCTGGCGAGCATCCATCCGGGGGCCCGCGTCGGCAAAGACGTGAGCGTCGCCCCCTTCGTTTTCATCGGGGAGGGCGCCGCGGTCGGGGACCGGACGGCGCTGCAACCGGGCGTTTTCGTCGGGGAGGGCGCTTCCGTCGGGGACGATTGCCTGCTGTACCCGAACGTCGTCCTCTACCATGGCGTGCGGGTCGGGAATCGCGCGATCCTCCACGCGGGGTGCGTGATCGGGAGCGACGGGTTCGGTTTCGCGCCTTCCCGGGAAGGGTACCGGAAGATCCCACAGGTGGGGACCGTCGAGATCGGGGACGACGTGGAGATCGGTGCCAATACCACCGTGGACCGGGCGGCGCTCGGCGTTACACGTATCCTGCGGGGGGCCAAGCTCGACAACCTGATCCAGGTCGGCCACAACGTCGTCATCGGGTCGGACACGGTTATCGCCGCGCAGGCGGGGCTTGCGGGAAGCTGCAGGATCGGGAACAGGGTGATGATAGGCGGCCAGGCGGGAATCGGGGGGCACCTCGAGGTGGAGGACGGGATCATGCTGGGGGCCAAGTGCGGGGTGGCCAACACGCTGCGGGCGTCGGATGGAAAGGTCTGGTCCGGGATCCCCGTCATGGCGCACCAGACCTGGCTACGGATGTCGATGCTGCTGCCGAAGCTGCCGGACCTGTTCCGCAGGGTGAAGCGCCTGGAGGAAGGGAAGAATCCGAAAGGAGAGGAATGAGATGATAACGATCCGGGAGATCATGGACCTGCTGCCCCACCGATACCCATTCCTGCTCGTCGACCGAATCGTCGAGGTGGACCAGGACAGGAAAATCGTGGGGCTCAAGAACGTCACCATCAACGAGCCGTTCTTCGCCGGGCACTTCCCCGGCCACCCGGTCATGCCCGGGGTCCTCATCGTGGAGGCGCTGGCGCAGGTGGGCGGGATCTTCGCGCTGAAGGCGCTCGGGGGCGGCAAGAAGATCGCCTACTTCGCGGGGATCGACAACTGCCGTTTCCGGCGCCCGGTGTTCCCCGGCGACCAGCTTCTCCTCAAGGTGACTATCACCGCGCACAAGGGGCCGGTGTGGAAGATGCACGGGGAGGCGATGGTGGAAGGCGCTCTCGTGGCCGAAGCGGACCTGACCGCGACGATCCGGGAATGGTTCGGCGACAAGGCAGGGGAAGGAGCGGGAAAATGATCCATTCGACGGCGATAATATCCCCGGACGCGCGGCTTGGCGAAGGGGTGGAAGTGGGCCCTTACGCGGTGGTCGGGCCTGAAGTCTCGATCGGCGACGGATCCAGGATCGACTCGCACGCCGTCGTGGAATCGCACGTTCGCATGGGTAAAAACTGCCGGGTGTCGTCGTTCGCCTCCGTAGGCGCGCCTCCACAGGACCTCAAGTTCAGGGGAGAGGAAACGTGGGTGGAGATCGGAGACGACGTCGTCGTCCGGGAATACGCGACGATCAACCGGGGAACGGCGACCGGTCTCGGAACCACGCGCGTGGGGAACAACTGCATGATCATGGCCTACTGCCACGTGGCGCACGATTGCCAGGTGGGGAACCGGGTCATCATGGCGAACGCCGCGACGCTGGCCGGGCATATCGAAATCGAGGATGGAGCCTTCATAGGTGGGCTCACCGGGGTCCACCAGTTCGTCAAGATAGGCACGCTCGCCATGATCGGCGCGCAATCCGGCGTTTCCCAGGACGTTCCTCCCTACGTGAAGGCCGTCGCGCTGCGCCAGGGGCGCAACCGGTCGCTGTTCGGATTGAACGTAGTCGGCCTCCGGCGCGCAGGGTTGACCCCGGAAACGATCGCGACGCTGAAAAAAGCGTACAGGATCCTGTTCAACAGCGAAATGCCGATGCGCGAAGCGCTGGACAGGGCCGAGTCCGAGGTCGAACAGACGCCGGAGGTGAAGCACCTCATCGGGTTCGTCCGTTCGAGCAAGCGCGGCGTGTTGAGGTGAGACGTCATGACTGAAGAAGGCCGCCTGAAGGTCGGCGTCATCGGCGTGGGCTACCTGGGCAGGCTCCACGCGGAGAAGCTCGCGTCGTTTCCCGACGTCCGGTTGGTCGGGGTGTGCGACGCGGACCCCGCCCGCGGAAATGCCGTCGCCCGGGAATTCTCGACGGAACACTTCGATGACCGCGGCCGGCTGCTTGCGGCGGTAGACGCCGTCTCCATCGCGGTGCCGACGACGGATCATTACCCGGTCGCGATCGACTCGATGCGGTCGGGCGTGCACGTCCTCCTCGAGAAGCCGATAACGTCGAACCTCCGGCAGGCGCGCGCCCTGGTTCGCGAGTCCTCGAAACGGGGGCTGGTTTTCCAGATCGGCCACGTGGAGAGGTTCAATCCCGCGGTGCGGCAGGCGGCCTCCGTCCTGGCCGAGCCGAGGTTCATAGAGTGCCACCGGCTGGGGCCCTTCGGGGTCCGCGGGACTGACGTCGACGTTGTGCTCGACCTTATGATCCACGACATCGACCTGATCCTTTCGTTCGTCCGTTCCCCGGTGACGCGCATACAGGCCGTGGGGGTACCGGTCGTTTCCGCCAACGTCGACATCGCCAACGCGCGCCTCGCCTTCGAGAACGGCTGCGTCGCCAACGTTACGGCGAGCAGGGTTTCGGCGCGCAAGCAGAGGAAGATCCGCATCTTCCAGGAGGACGCCTACGTCTCGATGGATTTCGTCGAGCATTCGATCCAGGTCTTCAGGAGGACGTTCCCCCATGGGCCGCAGGGCGTCCCGGAGATTTCCGGTGAGATCGTCGAAACGCAGAAAGGTGATTCGCTCCGGGACGAGATCCGGGCCTTCGTGGATTGCGCCCGTGAAGGGGTTCCGCCGCTCGTGTCGGGACGGGAAGGGCTGGAGGCGCTGGAGGTGGCATTCCGCATCCTGCGCGGCATGAGGAGACGTTGATCCCGGGGAGCGTCAAGACGCTTTTCATCGTCTGCGGCGAGCCCTCGGGGGAAACATACGCCGCGAGCGTGGCGCGCACCTTCCGGGGAAGGTTCCCGGACGCCCCGATGGAGGGGATCGGCGGCGCGCGGCTGGCGGCGGAAGGGGTGCGTCTACTGATGGACTACGGGGGTATCTCCGTGGTGGGGATCACCGAGGTCGCGCGGCACCTGCCGGCGATCCTGTCCGGAATCAGGGCGGCCGTTTCCCGCGTCACCCGTCCCGACGTGGGGGCGCTGCTCCTGGTGGATTTCCCGGATTTCAACTTCAGGGTCGGAAGGAAAGCGCATGCGAAAGGCGTCCCGGTGATCTACTACATCCCGCCGCAGCTCTGGGCGTGGAGGCGCGGCAGGGCCCGCGAGCTCGCCGGTTTCACGGACGGGGTCGTGGTGCCGTTCCCGTTCGAGAAGCCGATCCTGGAAGAGCATGGGGTTAACGTGAGATTCGCCGGGCATCCGATTCTGGACGAGCTGGCCCCGGTTCTCGACGCGCCGCCCGACCCGGGACGGTTCGGCATACCGCCGGGAAAAAGGCTCGTGGGGCTTCTTCCGGGGAGCAGGCCCGGCGAGATCCGCTCCCATTTACCCTTGATGGCGGAAGCGGCGGCAGGGATCCTCCGGCGGTTCCCGGACGTCCATTTCGCGTTCCCGCTCGCGTCCCCGGGGTTCCGGGGCATGGTGGAGGACGGGCTGCGGGGAAAGGGCCTGCCCGCGACCGTCGTGGAGAGCGATCGCCACCTCCTGTTCCGGGGGATGGCCGCCGCGGCCTCGGCGTCGGGTACGGCGACGCTGGAGCTCGCACTGCTCGGCGTCCCGACCGTCATAGTCTACCGGACGTCCGAGGTCACCTACAGGATCGGAAAACGGCTGGCCAAGGTCTCATCCATCGGCCTGCCCAACATCGTCGCGGGGGAGCCGTTCCTGCCCGAGCTGATCCAGGGGGAATGCCGGCCCGGCCGGATCGCGGAGGAGGTGTGCGCCATCCTGTCCGATCCGGATCGCAGGGAGAAGCTGGCCCTCCGGTGCGCGTCACTTCGGGGAAAACTCGCCGGGCCGGGGCCCGCCGAGGCGGTAGTCGACATGCTGGCGCAGGCGGGGGGTGGCGCATGGGCGTGACGATCTACCGGCGGATGCTGCAGTACGTGCGTCCATACGCGCCGATGCTGTTCCTCGCCATGCTGTTCATGATCTGCGTCTCGGCGTTCCACGGGTCGATCGCCTTCCTCGTCAAGCCCGCGCTGGACGACATATTCATAAAGAAGGACGCCACCCGGCTGGCGATCATCCCCTTCCTTGTGCTCGCCGTCTACATCCTGAAGGCCGTCTTCGAGTTCTCGCAGGGATACCTCATGAGCGGGGTCGGCCAGAGGGTCATCCGCGACATCCGTGACCACCTTTACCGGCACATGCAGTCGCTCTCCTTGTCGTTTTTCATGAGGCACCCGACGGGAGTGCTCATGTCGCGCGTCCAGAACGACGTCTCCCTGATGCAGGGTGCGATCACCGACGCGGTCACCGGGCTCATCAAGGACTTCTTCACGGCGATCTTCCTCATAGCCGTGGTCTTCTACCGGGACTGGGAGCTGGCGATCATCGCGATGGTGGCTTTCCCGCTGGCGTTCTGGCCGATAGCCAGCTTCGGCCGCAAGCTCCGGCGGACCAGCATCAAGTCCCAGGAAGTGACGGGGGGGCTCTCCTCCCACCTTCACGAGACGATCAGCGGGGTGAAGCTGGTCAAGTCGTTCGGCGCGGAAGGGTACGAGGTGGACCGGTTCGCGGCACGGAACGCGGACCTGTTCCGCCTGAGCATGAAGATCGTGAAGGTGCAGGCGCTCACTTCCCCGCTGTCGGAGACGTTCGCCGGGATCGGGGCCGCCGCCGTGATCTTCTACGGCGGCTACAGCGTGGTCAACGGGCACAGCACGCCGGGGAACTTCTTCTCGTTCATGACCGCGCTCTTCATGCTCTACGAGCCGGTGAAGCGCCTCTCCCGGGTCAACAACGTGATCCAGCAGGGGATCGCGGCCGCCTCCCGGGTCTTCGAGGTGCTGGACACGCTCCCCGAGGTGGAGGAGAAGCCGGACGCCCCGGCCCTTCCCCCCGTCGGCGGGGAAATCGAGTTCGACCACGTAGACTTCCGCTACGACGAGGAAGGCGACTACATACTGAAGGACGTCACGTTGCGGGTCCCCGTCGGGACGATGGTGGCCATAGTAGGGTCCAGCGGCGCCGGCAAGACCACGCTGGTCGACCTGCTCCCCCGCTTCTACGACCCGCAGCGCGGGGCGATACGGATCGACGGAACGGATATCCGCGACGTTTCCCTCTCCTCCCTGCGCTCGCAGATCGGCATAGTGAGCCAGCACACCATCCTGTTCAACGACACGATCCGCGCCAATATCGCCTACGGCATGCAGGACGCGACATCCGAAATGATAGAGGAGGCGGCCCGCCGCTCGAACGCCCACGGGTTCGTCGTCCGTTTCAGGGAAGGGTACGAAACGGTCGTGGGGGAACAGGGGATGAAGCTGTCGGGGGGCGAGCGGCAGCGGGTGGCCATCGCCCGGGCCCTTCTCAAGGACGCCCCGATCCTCATACTGGACGAGGCGACCTCCGCCCTCGACTCGGAGTCCGAAGGCGTTGTCCAGGAGGCGCTCGACGCGCTCATGCGAGGCAGGACGACGTTCGTGATCGCGCACAGGCTCTCCACCGTCCGGAACGCCGACCTGCTCCTCGTGGTTGAAGAGGGAAAGATCGTGGAACGGGGGACCCACTCGGAGCTCCTTTCGCGTGAAACGCGGTACCGTTCCTTCTACCTGAAACAGTTCGAGGAGCGGAAGTCGGGGGTCGCCGCCCCGGACGGGCCGTCCTGACCTGGAAATGAAGAAAATGTTCCTCCCCGGGACCGGGGCTCATTTTCTTTACAATCTGGCGTTGGGGACCGCACTGGTCATCTCCGCCCCCGCCTGGGTCCCGTGGACCCTGATGGCAGGCAAGCGCAGGAAGAACTTTCCCGACAGGCTGGGGGTTCGGATCAGGGATATCCCCCCGCTTTCCGGGAAGGGCAGGATCTGGATCCACGCGGTGTCGGTGGGCGAGACCCTTTCCGCCGCTTCGCTCGTCCGCCTTCTTCGGGAGCGACTGCCGGACGCGGAGATCCTGTTTTCCACCGTGACGATCACGGGGCATGAAGCGGCGGAGAAAGCGCTCGGGTCCTCCATCGACGCCTGTTTCTATTTCCCGTTCGACCTGCCGGGGATTTCGCGGAAATTCCTCGACCGCGTCAGCCCCGACATCGTGGTGATCCTGGAAACCGAGATCTGGCCGAACTTCCTGGCGGAGTGCCGCGGCAGGGCGATACCCACGGTCATCCTCAACGGCAGGATCTCCGGGCGCTCGCTTCGGGGATACATGCGGCTGCGTCCCCTGTTTTCGAGGGTGCTCGGATGTTTCTCCGCGATCACGACCCAGACCGAAGAGGACGCCGGGCGGTTCCTGGCCCTGGGCGCGGATCCGGCTTGCGTAGAGGTGACCGGGAACATGAAATTCGACGTCGCCGCGCCCGCCGGAAGGATGTCGGCGGTCCACTCCCTCATGATGCGCGAAAAAGCGGCGGGGGCCGCCTGGCTCGTGGCGGGCTCGACGCACGAAGGGGAGGAGGAGGCCGTGTTGCGCGCCTTCGGGGCGGCGAGGTCCACGAACGCCTCGGTGAGGCTGCTGCTGGCGCCGCGCCACCCCGAGCGGTTCGGGGCCGTGGAGGGCCTGTGCCTGCGCGAGGGGTGGAAAACGGTACGTATGACGCTGCTTGCGGAAAACCCAGGGGCCGCGGTACCCGACGTTCTCCTCCTCGACACGGTCGGCGATCTCCTGTCCGCGTACGCGGCGGCCGACATCGCTTTCGTGGGCGGAAGCCTCGTCCCCAAGGGGGGGCACAATATCATCGAACCGGCGCTGTTCGGAGTTCCCACGCTCGTCGGTCCCCACATGCGGAATTTCCGGGAGATCGCGGACATCTTTCGCGAGGCGGGCGCGGTCGGACAGGTCCGGAACGCGGAGGACCTGTCGGCGAGACTCGCACGTTGGGCGGCCGACCCGTCCGTCGAGTCGGGGATGGGAAGCAGGGCGCGGGAGCTTCTCGCGGCCTTCCGGGGCGCGACGGAGAGGAACGCCGGCGTCGTTGTGCGCGAGATGTCGCGCAGGCGCGGGAGGGCGGGGTGATCGGCGCGATCTCGCGCGCGAGGAGGGCGCTGTACGCGTCGGGGATCCTGCGTTCCGAATCACTTCCCCGTCCCGTGGTCAGCATAGGGAACCTCTCCGTAGGCGGCTCGGGTAAGACACCCCACGTGATGTTTCTCGCTTCGTGGCTGGCCGGGAAAGGGGTGAAGGCGGCGATCCTTTCCCGGGGGTACGGGCGCCGCAGTCGGGGTGTAGTGTGGGTTTCGCACGGGGAAGGGCCGGTGGTGTCCGCCCGTGAGGGAGGGGACGAACCGTTTCTCATGGCCGCCTCCCTGCCCGGCGTCCCTGTCCTTGTGGGCGAGTCCCGCGCGGAAGCGGGAAGGGAGTGCCTTCGGCGCCGGCAGGTAGATGTCTTCCTGCTTGACGACGGCTACCAGCACCTGTCCCTGCGGCGGGATGCGGACATCCTCCTGGTGGACGCGGGCCGGGGGCTCGGGAACCGCCGGACCCTTCCGCTCGGCCCATTGCGAGAACCGCCCGAAAGCGCCCGTTTCGCCGACGCCCTCGTCGTCACCAAGTGCGCATCCGTTGCGGAAGGGGAGGCCGTCGCCGGCGGGATACCCTTCCCCGCCGGCAGGCCGCGCGCCTGCACCCGCCTGGTGCCGGTTTCGGTGGTGGACCGGGGGGGAAAGGAAACCCCCCTTCCGGCCGATGTGGAGGAGGTGGCGGCCTTCAGCGGCCTCGCGCGGAACGATCCGTTTTCCGATACCCTGAGGGAGGCGGGTTACGTCGTGCGCAAGTTCGTCGGGTTCGGGGACCACCACGCGTACCGGCCGGGGGACGTCCGACGGATCCTCGCGGAGGCCGGCGGCATGCCGGTGATGACCACCGAAAAGGACCTGGTGCGGCTTCCGGCGGACCTGGAGTTCGAAGTGAGGGCGCTTCGCGTGGGAGTGGAGTTCCTCTCCGGCTGGGATGCGGTGTCCGGACTGGTGATGGAAAGGCTGGAGGGTACCGGGCGGCCATGAAGGAGAAGGTGCTTCGCGCAGCGCTTCGCCTCCTCGAAGCGATACCGCTTCCCCTGCGGGCCGCGCTCTTCGAGCTGGTGATGCTTTGCGTGTGGGCGTTCGACCCGAGGCACCGGCGGATCGGGCGAATCAACCTGCGGATCGCTTTTCCCGACATGGGGGACCGTGAGGCGTCCCGGATCATCCGCCTCTGCTACACACGGATGGGGACTTCCGCCGCCGAATTCATCCACGTGCCGAAGATGGACCGCAAGTACGTCGAGACCCACTTCCGGGTCGAGGGGGTGGAGCACATCCGGAAGGCGACGGAGGAAAGGGGGATGGCCCCTCTCGCGATGACCGGCCATTTCGGCAACTGGGAACTCATGTCCCACGTCTACGGGATGGCCATAGGCCGCGCCGCTTTCATCGTCCGACCTCTGAAAGACCCCGCGCTGGACCGGATAGTGACCGAGCTGAGGGAATGGTCCGGGAACCGTGTCATCCGGAAGGAGGACTCCGCGAAGCTGGTGATGCGGGAAGTACGGAACAAAACGCTGGTCGGCATCCTGATCGACCAGAACGTGGACACCTACAAGGGCGTCCTGGTCGATTTCTTCTCGCGCAAGGCGTACACCACGTTCGGCATCGCCCGCCTGGCCCTCGCGCTGCAGACAGCGGTCCTTCCCACTTTCATCTTCCGCGACCCGCGCCGGAAGTTCCACCACACGTTCCGTTTCGGACCCCCAATCCCGATGGACCCGGGGGCGCCGCGCGAGGAGGAGGTCGTCCGGCTGACGCGGAAGTGCAACGAGGAACTCGAGAAGGCGATCCGCGAGGACCCCACCCAGTGGCTATGGTTCCACAGGCGCTGGAAGACGCGCCCCCCGGGGGAACCCGACATCTACGGGGAGGCGGCGCGATGAAGGGCGTCGTATTCCTGGACCGGGACGGCACGCTGATCGTGGAAAGCGGGTACCTGTCCGACCCCGCACTCCTTTGCGAGATCGGGGGGGCTTCGGAGTCCCTGGTGCGGCTCTCCCTTGCCGGCTACGTTCTGGCGGTCGTGTCCAACCAGGCGGGGCTTGCCAGAGGCAAGTTCCGGGAAGAGCAGATGGATGCGGTCCACGATGCCTTCGTGGCGCACTTCCGGGCGCGCGGGGTCTCGTTCGACGCGGTGGAATATTGCCCCCACCACCCGGAAGGCGTCGTGGAACGATACCGCCGGGCCTGCGAATGCAGGAAGCCCGCGCCCGGGATGGCCCTGGCCGTTCTTCAAAGGATCGGCGCTCCCGCTTCGTGCGGAATATGGGTGGTCGGCGATAAAATATCGGATATCCTTATGGGTAAGCGCATCGGAGCGGTCACGATCCTGGTCGCCACCGGCTACGGCGAGAGCGAACGCGTGGCGGGCGAACGAATGGGGGTCCGCCCGGACATGTTCCTCCCGAGCATCCGGGAGGCGGCCGACTGGATCCTGTCCGGAGGAGATTCGGGTTGAGGTTAAAGGCAGGGAGCAAAGCGTCTTTTTCGGGCATCGCCCTGGTCGTGGCGTTGTCGTCGCTTCTTTTTGCGTGGACGGGGTGCCACAGGGTCAGGCCGACCGGGCCGCCCGTCCCTCCCCACGCCGGGAAGGAACCGGCCGTTGCCGGTTCGCGGGAGATGAAGGCGGCCGATACCGCTCCCGCCGTTTCCGTTCCGGCCGCGATGCCGGCCGTGGAACCCCCGGTTCCGGAAGCGCCGCGGGGAGACTCCGCGGGATCCCCGGCGGCGACGCCCCCGGAATTCACGGCCGGGACCCGGGAGCCGGCGGCCGTCGTTCTTCCGGGGCCGCCCGAGGCGGTTGCGCCTCCGATCCCCCGCTCCGCCACGAAAACGCCAAGGGAGCCGGCGAATGCCGTTGCACCGCACCCGGGCGAAGCGGCCCGCAACGGAAAGACGTCGACGAACGGCGCCAGCGCGCTCGACCCGGAGGGGGCGGCTCCGAATGAACCGGCGTGGGCGTCGGGGAAGGAAGAACTCGCCTACCGCGTCGAGTTCCTCGGGATGACGATGGGCTATGCCCGGTTTGCGTTCAAGGGAAAGGTGACTTACAACGGGAAGGAGGTCTATCACCTGAACGTGCGGGCGTGGACTTCGGACTTTCTCTCCGTCATCTACCCGGTGAACGATACGATCGATTATTATCTTGACGTGAAAACGCTGGCCCCGCTCCGCCAGGAGTACACCCGCGAGGGTAAGAAGAAGGACGACATCGCCTTCTACGACGAGGAGAAGGGGAAGATAGTCTACCGATACAAGAGCAACGGGGAGGTACGCAAGCGGGTCGATGTCCCGCAGGGAGTCCACGACCCGGTCTCGGCCGCCTTCTATTTCCGCACGCGGGACCTCGGCGAGGAGGGGCGTCCCCGGAACGTCTACGCGGGACGAAAGCTGTGGCAGATCTCCACCAGGACCCTCGGCATGGAGAAGATCGACACCCCCGGCGGCCCGGTTGATACCGTCGTGATCCAGCCGGTCATCAGGAGGGACGGGAACCCGGAGAACAAGGGGGACCTCAAGATGTGGATGACCAACGACGCCCGGCACGTTCCCGTGAAGATCTACGCGAAGTTCAGGAAGATCAAGATGTGGACGCTCACCGCGGAGCTTGTGCCGCAGAAAGGGGGCTGAAGCGATGGACGAAGAGCTTCTGGAGATCCTTGCGTGCCCGAAATGCAAGGGGGGTCTTGCCCTGAGCATCGACGAGTCCGAGCTTCGCTGCGAGAAATGCCGATTGAGCTACCGGATCGACGACGGCATCCCCATTTTGCTGATCGACGAGGCATCCTCCATTGAGTGACGGGGGATTCGCCGCCCGGGCGTTCGGCTACATCGGTAAGTTCCCGTCCGCGAGGATTCTCGTGGTCGGGGACATCATGCTGGACGAGTACGTGTGGGGAAGCGTTGGGAGGATCTCGCCCGAGGCGCCGGTCCCCGTAGTGGCCGTGACGAGGGAAACGCGGGCCCTCGGGGGCGCGGCGAACGTGGCCATGAACGCCTCGGCGCTGCGGGCCCGGGTCGGGATCGCGGGGCTGGTCGGCGCCGACAACCCGGGCAGGGAACTCCTCAGGATGCTTGGGAAGTGCCGGATCCGGGCCGCCGGCGTCGTCGTCGACCGGAACCGGCCGACGACCACCAAGACGCGCGTGATCGCCCACAACCAGCAGGTCGTCCGCGTCGACCGGGAGAAGAAAGAACTTCCCGACCGGCGGGCCATCGACGCGCTCCGGAAGGCCGTGCTCGCGTCCATACGCGCGGTAGACGGGGTGGTGCTTTCCGATTACAGGAAGGGCGCACTGTCACGCGAGCTTGTCGAAGACGTCGTCGCCGCCGCGAAACGCCACGGCGCCTTCGTCCTCGTGGATCCCAAGAGGTCGGACTTCTCATTCTACCGCGGCTGCACACTGATCACGCCGAACCGATCGGAGACCGAAGCCGCGCTGGGGGGGCGTGAGCTGTCCGGGGACAGGGAGATCGTTGAAGGCGGGAAGGCCCTCCTGCGCAGGTGCGGCGCGAAGGCCATCCTGGTCACGCGGGGCGACGAGGGGATGAGCCTGGTCGAGCGCGGGAAAAACG
Source organism: Deltaproteobacteria bacterium (assembly GCA_021824125.1). Lineage (GTDB taxonomy): Bacteria > Desulfobacterota > Deferrimicrobia > Deferrimicrobiales > Deferrimicrobiaceae > JAKALO01. Next base: position 22,982 of record JAKALO010000020.1, read on the forward strand.
CGTCCT
>JAKALO010000154.1 GCA_021824125.1 Deltaproteobacteria bacterium
GATCTACAAGCAGATCTGGAGCGGCATCGCCACTAACCACGAAGCGCTCCGCAAGGTCGAAAACGACGTCCTGCTGCCCGAAAAAATCTACATGGCCGGAAAGGACGGAGAATACCTTCTCCAGGAGAAGGCATTACAGTCATTGATGAACGACCCGGAACGCGTGGATTTGTTGAGGATGCGGGTCGAGTCCGCCTTCCGGTCGGTCGCAAGGAAGACCCTTGCCGACCCGAGGGAGGGAATGCCGGCCTACAAGGAACACGTCCCTGGTGACGTCATCCCGAGCGCGGGCGAGTCGTCATCGGCCTGACAGGCGGCTGCCGGGGTTCCCATTGATCAGGGTGGAAAAGTCGGCCGGGGTCACCCGGTTCGTGATGGCCCGCAGCGTTCTCGGGCGGGACCTTTATCGGGCCGCGTGCTATCTCGTGGACGGCCTTCTCGTCGACACGGGGATGGCGCACGTCGGCAAGGCGCTTTTCGGGTGCCTTGAAAGCGAGAACGTCCAGGCCATCGTCAACACGCATTCCCACGAGGATCACATCGGGTGCAACGCGGCGCTCCAGGAAACCCGCGGTATTCCCGTCTATGCGCACCCGCTCGCGATCCCGGTTATCGGGGAACCGTCGATCCTCGCCCTGCGTCCATACCAGAGGTTTTTCTTCGGGTACCCGCGTCCCTCCAATGCCGTGCCGGCGGGTTTTACGATATCCACGGGCAGGCGGGATTTCCGCGTGATGCAAACCCCCGGTCATTCGCCGGATCACATTTCCATATACGACGAGGAGAGGGGTTGGCTTTTCTGCGGCGACGCCTACTTCGGAAACAGGGAGCGGGTTCTCCGCGCCGATTACGACGTATGGGAGATGATCGGCACGTTCCGTTCGCTTGCCGCCTTGCCGCTGGAAACGCTTTACACGGGCACGGGGGCCGTTGTCCTCCATCCCGCGCGCCGCATCCAGCGGAAACTCGAGTACCTGCTGGAGACCGCGAACAGGGTCTGGTCATTACGCGAGGCGGGTCTCGATGCGGGAAGGATCGCCAGGCGGCTTTTCCCTTCCGACCTGGCGATCCGGACGTTCACCTCGGGTCACTTTTCGGCTGAAAACCTGGTTCGCTCTTTCCTTGCAAGGCAGCCAGGCGCTATCCCGTCACGAAACATTTCAGCTTGATACGCGCAAGGTATCGTTCCTCGATTCCCGTATGTGGGCCATGAGACTTCGGCGGACCATGAGGAACTCGTCCTTCAGCGCCCGGAAAAGCTCCATTCTTTCGCGCATCTGCGAATCATCTCCCATATTTTGAAGCCTTGCGCAGATATCCATCACCCTGATGGCGCCCATCTGGCCCGCGCTCCCTTTCAGCGCGTGAGCGACATTGCGGAACGCCTCGATTTCACGGTTTTCAAGCGCGTGCCCCATCTTCTCCATGTTCCTTTCGCTGGATCTGAGGAACACCCATACAAGATTCTGCACGAAGTCGCCGTTCATCCCGACTCCCTTCATTTCATCCAGAAAATCGATATCGAGCACTTTCCTGCCGGAGTCGTCCGCCCGCAAGGAAACATCGTGGTCGATCTCCGGCATCGGTTCGTCCATGGCGGGGGTAGCGGTCCTGTTGACCGAAAGTACCGATTCGATGGTCTTGTAGAGTTTTTTCATGTCGAACGGTTTCGTCATTACCGCGTCCATCCCTACCTCCATGCAGGTCTTGCGGGATTCCGGCATGGCGTCCGCAGTCAGGGCTATGATCGGAACGTACCGCCGGTCCCTGCTTGTCATCCGGTAGATCCTGGCGGTCTCGATTCCCCCCATGACCGGCATGTTCAGGTCCAGGAAAACGAGGTCGTATTTCGATTCGTTCATCGCCCTGAGCGCCGTCTCGCCGTCCTCCACGACGTGAACCGTGTGTCCGACATGTTCCAGAAGCCTTTTTATGAGCATCTGGTTCGTCGGGTTGTCCTCGGCGGCGAGGATCTTAAGCGGCCTTGCGGCAGGGCGCTGGCTCCCCTGCGCCGCGGATTCATGGGCACTGTCCTCCACACAGTCGGGTGATCTGGAGAAATAAAATACGTTCCTCAAGGTTCGCGGGGTGGACGGCAAGCGGACGACCGTGGTGTAGCCCAGTCCTACCGCTTCCCGCACGATTGCGTCCGGTTCTTCGGCCGCCGCCAGGATCAAGGGGGCGTCATGCGACTGCCTGTCGAGTCGGAACGCCCTGGCGAATTCGTGGTGCGGAATGTCCAGGCCGTTTTTCACGACGAACGTGATGTCGTAATAATTTCCCGGTCCCTGTTCGTTGCCCCGCTCGAAAGCCTGCCTTGCTCCGGACACGGTCGTTATCTCGACGGCCCCGAGCAGTTTCAGGTTCGCCAACAGTTCCCGTGCCGGTTCCAGGTCCGAGGAGACCACGAGCGCCTTGCGGATGCCGGTGTCCGTCGCGGTCTGCGCCAGGGTTGCACCATCCGCGGACTTCTGGAAATCGACCGAAAACCTGAAGGTGCTGCCCGAGCCGACTTTGCTCTCGAGTTCGATCCTGCCCCCCATCAGTTCCACAAGTTCCTTGGAAATGGTTGTGCCGAGGCCGGTTCCCCCGAATCTTCTCGTGATCGAGTCGTCCGCCTGTGAAAACCTGTCGAAGATCCGGGATTGGGCCTCGACGTCGATGCCTATACCCGTGTCGGACACCTCGAAGTTGATGAGCGCGTATGTTTCGTTTTCGCGGACCAGGGACGCTTTGAGGTGGATCTCGCCCCTTTCGGTGAACTTGACGGCATTGCCCATGAGGTTCAGAAGAACCTGGCGCAGGCGCGCTTCATCGCCCTTGAGGGCGAACGGGACGTCCGGAGACACCTGGGTCAGCAGCCGGAGGCCTTTCTCCGCGGCCGTTACGGAAAGCATCGAAGTCGAAGTTTTCATGAGGGAATACAGGTTGAAATCCGATTTTTCGAGAACGACCTTCCCTTCCTCGATCTTCGAGATGTCCAGCACGTCGTTGACCAGCGAGAGAAGGGCGTTGGCGGACGCAAGTATCGTCCCCGAATATTCCCTTTGAAGCGGAGTCAAGGAAGTGCACCCGAGAAGTTCCACGGTGCCCATGATCCCGCTCAGGGGGGTTCGTATTTCATGGCTCATGTTCGCCAGGAAGCGGCTCTTTACCTTGCTTGCGTTTTCCGCGAGCGCGATCGCTTCCCCGAGCTTCAGGTTTGCCTCGTTGGTTTCCTGTATGGCTCGAGTCAACTTTTTCAGTAGCACCGCGATGAAGGCGGGCAGGACCACGAGGCCAAGCAGCAATCCGTAAGAGAGGGCCCCCTGGGAATTCCAGTACTGGTTGGTCAGGATGACCACGAAGAAACTTAAGACCCCGAGGCAGGTGGCTCCAACCAGGTGTTTTCTTCCGTACCTGATCCCGTTGCCGAAGATAGTCCAGAGAAGAACGATGTAAAGAGGCGATCCCAGTTCGCCGGTCAAATACATTCCGTAGCACGTTCCCGAGATATCGAGGGAAAGACCGGCGGTTCTTCGGAAGCCGGAAGGCGCCGGAGCCAGAAAAATGCTGGCCAGGACGACCGTGGAGAAGAATATGTAGGCGGAAATGAACCATAAAAGGGGGATGCGAAAGGTTGAAGCGGGATCGGAAAAGAGAAGCATGTAGCCGAAGATCATGTTTATTATGATGAACCTTAATACAGCCTGGTCTTTTTCCGGGCTCGATTCTTTAAATCCGGCAAAGGCCCGTCTGGCGATTTCTTTCATTTCTTTCATGTGAAAACACCCCCCCCCTGCAACGGAGCAGGCGGCCACGTAATATTGGGCCATAACGTTTTAATATTTTCGGAATATGGAGGAAAAACTTTAGGGAATAAAAAAACCATCGGATACTTGTCGGGAGGCAATAACCTTGACGAACGCCCGTAGTAAGAAATACCCTTGTTATATCAATCGCTTGAGTGTTTCACGCTTTGTCCAGAACTTCCCGGATCTTGCCGGCAAGCGCCGAAAGGGAATACGGCTTGCCGATGAAAGACACGCCCTTGTCCAGAACCCCGTGGTTCATAATCGCGTCCTCCGTGTATCCGGACATGAAAAGCACCTTCGCCTCGGGATGGATCGGGGCCAGCCGTTCCGCCAACTGGAACCCGTTCATTCCCGGCATCACCACGTCCGTCAGCAGGAGGTCGATCCGACCTTCGAATCCGCGGGCAACCGCGATCGCCTCCTCCCCGCTTTTCGCCTGCAACACCCTGTAACCGAGCTGCTCCAGGACGTTGAGGCACATATTCCGCACCATCTCCTCATCCTCCACGAGCAGCGCCAACTCGTTCCCGGTAGGCTGCTCGCCCGGGACTCCGGCCTTTTCCGGCTCCGATGCACAGCCGTCGACCCTCGGGAGGTAGATCCTGACCGTCGTCCCCTCCCCGACCTCCGAATGCACCTCTATCGATCCGTCCGACTGCTTCACCACGCCATAGGTCGTCGCCAGGCCAAGCCCGGTTCCGCCGCCCTTCGGCTTCGTCGTGAAAAACGGCTCGAACAGGTGCGACTTGACCTCGTCGGTCATCCCATGCCCCCTGTCGCTCACCTCCAGCATGACGAACCGCCCTGGACGGATATAGGCATGCGTCGCACAGTATTCTTCGTCCAGCTCCACGTTCAGGGTCTGGATCAGGATCTTCCCGCCTCCCGGCATCGCGTCGCGGGCGTTCAGGACCAGGTTTACCAGTATCTGCTCGAACTGGCCGCGATCCACGTTGACCGTCCCGAGGCCGACGCCGGGAACGGTTTCCAGGTCCATGTTCTCGCCGATCAGCCGGACCAGCATCGCGTGGAGGTCCGTGATCAGGTCGTTCAGGTTGACAAGCTTGGGTTCTATGATCTGCCTGCGGGAGAAGGCGAGCAGCTGCTGGGTCAACCGGGCGGCCCTTTCGGCGGCCTTGTTCACCTCCTTCAGCAGGCCCGACACGGGATCGGAAGGGGACAGCTTG
>JAKALO010000155.1 GCA_021824125.1 Deltaproteobacteria bacterium
AGGCGTAGTTGAAACTACGTCGAGGAGAACGAAGGAGTGCAACGCAGTAGACATGCCCGTATCCGCCGCCGCAGCAGGAGGCTGGTGAGAAATGCGGGCCAGGGGCGTAGCCGGAGGAACGCATACCGACGGCGTGATCGCCGAGGCCCAGGCTGTTCCCGCCATGTCGGCTCCGCCTCGGCAAGCTGCCGGATCCTTCCGTTGCGTGCGCCTTCCGTTCGCGGCGAAGAATTTCATTTCCCCGCCTTCCGCCACGTGGTACAAGATACCGTCGATTTCCATTTATAATCGTGCCGCGGGAGCGCCTTGGGGATTGGGCCGGATCATCGCCATAGCGAACCAGAAGGGGGGCGTCGGGAAGACCACCACGGCGGTCAACCTCGCGGCGTCCCTCGCGGTCATGGAGAAGAAGACCCTACTGGTGGATCTCGACCCGCAAGCAAACGCGACTTCCGGCGTAGGGGGTGTCCCCGGCGGGGAGGCGGGGAAGGACGTATACAGGGCCCTGCTCGGCGAGATCCCGGCAACCGAGGCGATCCGGGAAACCGGGATGCCGTTCCTGCACCTGCTCCCCGCGTCGGGGGATCTAATCGGCGCCGAGATCGAGCTGGTTTCCCTGTCGGGACGGGAGAACCGGTTGGCCGACGCGCTGCGCACGATCGAGGCGGGCTACGAGGTGATCCTGATCGACTGTCCCCCGTCGCTTGGTCTCCTCACCGTCAACGCGCTCTGCGCAGCCCGGTCGGTCCTGATCCCGCTCCAGTGCGAATATTACGCCCTCGAAGGGCTGACCAGCCTGTACCGGACCATAGGGAAGATACGGGAGATGCTGAACCCGGTCCTTGCCGTCGAAGGGGTGGTCCTCACCATGTTCGACGCCCGGAACAACCTTTCCCACCAGGTGGTGTCTGAGGCCCGCGAAAACCTGAAAGGCCAGGTTTATCAAACAGTTATACCGCGCAACGTGCGGCTTTCCGAGTCCCCCTCCTTTGGAAAGCCCGCCCTGCTGTACTCCGTCAATTCCCGGGGGGCGCAAAGCTACCTCGAACTGGCGAAGGAGATGGTGAGCCGATGGAACGAAAGCCCGACCCGGTAAAGAGGAAAGCCCTCGGAAGGGGGCTCTCCGCGCTGCTGCCGGGGCCCGCCGAGCAGGAGGCCGAATTCCTCCGGCTGCCGGCCGACCGGATCCGGACAAGCCCCTTTCAGCCCCGGAGGACCTTCTCGCCCGAAGACCTTCGGGAACTGGTCGATTCGATCCGCGAGAAGGGAATCCTTCAGCCCGTGTTGGTGCGGCCGACGCCCCAGGGGTACGAGCTGGTCGCGGGGGAGCGAAGGTTGCGAGCGGCGCAGGCGGCCGGCGTCGAGACGGTGCCCGCCCTGGTGAGGAAGCTCACCGACCGGGAGGCGCTCGAGGCGACGATCGTCGAGAACATCCAGCGCGCGGACCTGAACGCGATCGAGCTTGCGGAAGGGTACCAGCGGCTTATTCGCGACTTTTCGCTTTCCCAGGAGGAGATTGCCCGGCGGGTGGGGAAGGACCGGGTTACCGTGGCCAACATCCTTCGGCTCCTCAAGCTTCCCTCCACGGTCAAGCAGGCCGTGGCGGACGGGAAGCTGTCCGCGGGGCACGCCCGGGCGCTGCTTTCCGCGCCGACGGAGAGGATCGCCGAGTTCTTTGCCGTCGCGGTCCGGAAGAATCTTTCCGTGCGGGAGCTGGAGCGGCTGTGCGTTACGGGGGGAAGTAAGAAGAAAACGAGGAAGCCGGAGAAGCACGACCCGCATCTTTCGGACCTCGAGGGAAAGCTGTCCCGGCGGGGCGGGACGAAAGTCCGTATCCGTGGAACGCGGACGAAGGGGTGGTTCGAGGTGGCGTATTATTCAGAGGGAGAATTTTCCCGGCTGCTCGAAATACTGTTCGGGGGGCGCTGAAGGGCCGGGGACGGGGGAGACGGCGGGGGAAAAAATAATCATTGCATCCCGTTTTCCTTGTGCTATATTTCGCCGCATAAGTACAAGCGTTTAATTAAGACCCTATATCCGGTGACGGATAAATCCTAGATAGGAAGGAGTGACAAGCAATGCGTAAGTATGTTGCATTATTCCTCGGGCTGTTGTTAGCGGCAACGATCGGCCTCTCCGCCTGCGCGAAGAAAGAGGCGCCGCCCCCGCCGCCCCCGCCGCCTCCGGCAGTCGAGAACGCGGTTCCCGCGCCGGCACCACCTGCTCCTCCGGCCGAAGCGCCGAAGAAGTAGTATTCAAAACGTCGGGAAAAAGAGAAAACCGAAAAAACGGGCGCCGGGATTTCCCGGCGCCCGTTCCTTTTCCGGCCGGCTCGCAACGCCATTAAGCTCTTGACAGGCATTTCCTTGCGTGGTACCAATTTCCCGTTTCAGTTGATTTAAGCCCGCCGCCTGCCTGTTTAGGAACCCCGGGGGGAACCGGTTTAATGGAACTCGTTGGCAAGATTTTCGAAACGCTCGGGATCACCCAGCTTGCCTTGCTGCAGATGGCGCTCGTGGTGGTCCTCGTTTTCATTTTGTCCGCGACCCTGATCCGGCCGATACTGGCCACCTTCCGGGAGCGCGAGAACCGCTCGGTCAAGCCGGTGGAGGAATCCCGGAAACTTCTGGCCGACGCGGAATCCCGCACGATGCAGTACGAGGAATCCATCCGCAAGGCGGCCGCCGAGGCGCTCGCCGCGAAGCGCAAGAAGATGGAAGAGGCGGGGCGTTCCGAGCGTAAACGGATCGAGGACGTCGTCGATGAGAGCAACCGCCAGGTGGAGGATATGAAAGTCCGGATCGACGCGGAAAAAAACGAGGCCGGCAAAGCCCTGCGCGCGGAAGTTTCGATGCTCTCCCGGGAGATCGCCGGGAAGGTGCTCGGGAGGCCGGCGGCGTGAGGCCCCTCCTGTCCCTGGTCCTGCTGGCCGCGACCGCGGCGGGCGCCGCCGCCGAAAGCGGGGCCGCCGGCGGCCCGGGCGTCGTGATCCCCTGGTGGGAGCTGTTCAAGCAGCTCGTGAACTTCTCCATCCTGGTCGGGGTGCTCGTCTATTTTTTACGGAAACCGCTCGCGTCCTTCCTGAAGGAAAGGAGCGAGCTCCTGCGCAAGTCGATCGGGGACGCGGCCAGGGCCAGGGAAGAGGCCGCCGCGAAGCTCTCCGCAATTGACGCGCGCATGTCGGGGCTTGCCGAAGAGATAGCCGGGATGAACAGGAAGATGGCCGCCGAGGCGGACGAGGAAGCGCGTCGGATCCGCGAAACCGCGGAGGTCGAGATCGAGCGCGTGCGGACCCAGGCCCGGTTCGCGGCGGGCCAGGAGGTCAAGAAGGCGCGCGAGGAACTGCGGCGCGAGGCCGCCGGGCTTTCCATTCGGGCCGCCGAGGAAATCGTGAAAAGGACGATCACCCCCGAGGACCAGGAGCGCCTGGTGCGCGAGAACGTCGACAAGATCCGGGAGATCGTCCAGTGATAGGGAGCGGCCTCGCAAGGAGGTACGCCCGCGCGCTGCGAGACATCGGCCAGGAAGAAGGGCAGGTCCGGAAGATCCTTTCCGAGGTCGACCGGTTTTCGCGACTGCTTGCCGAGGCCCCGCCGCTCCGGGAAGCGATGGAGGCGATTCACGTCAACCGGCGGGACAAGGAGGCGGTTCTCGAAGCGGTAGTTTCCCGGGAGGGATTCCTCCCCTCCACGAAGAGCTTCCTGCTCCTGCTCGTCGACAAGGGCCGGATGAACGTGCTCCCGCAGATCCTGATGGAGCTCCGCCGCATGGTCGAGGAGTTCGAGGGGATCGAGCGGGTCGAGGTCGTCGTGCCGTCCCCGCTGGCAGGAACGCAGAAGGAACTGCTGAAGGTCGTCCTGGAGCGGCAGACGGGCAAGCGGATAGAGCTGGAGGAGAAGGTGGACCCCGCGGTCCTGGGGGGAATGGTCGTCAAGGTGGGCTCCACGGTGTACGACGGGAGCGTCCGCAGGCAATTGTCCAAGATCCAGGAAATCCTACAGAAGGGATAAAGTGGGCGCCATGAGCATCCGTGCCGAGGAAATCACAGAGATTCTCAAGAACCAGATCAAGGGATACGAGAAGCGGGTCGACGTCGCCGAGACCGGCATCGTGCTCTCCGTGGGGGACGGCATCGCCCGGGTCCACGGCCTGGAGAAGGCGATGGCCGGTGAGCTGCTCGAGTTCCCGGGGGACGTCAGCGGAATGGTGCTGAACCTCGAGGAGGACAACGTCGGCGTCGCGCTTCTGGGCTCGGACGCCATGATCAAGGAGGGCGACGTCGTCCGGCGCACCGGCCGCATCGTCGAGGTGCCCTGCGGCGACGCGATGATAGGGCGCGTCGTGAATCCCCTCGGGCAGCCGATCGACGGCAAGGGCCCCATCGATACGAAGGACTTCCGCCGCGTCGAGATAAAGGCGCCCGGCATCGTCAAGCGGCAGCCCGTGAAGGAGCCGCTCCAGACGGGCCTCAAGGCCATCGACAGCATGATCCCGATCGGGCGCGGGCAGCGCGAGCTCATAATCGGGGACCGCCAGACCGGCAAGACAGCCGTGGCCCTCGACACGATCATCAACCAGAAGGGCCTGAACGTAATCTGCATCTACGTGGCGATCGGGCAGAAGCAGTCGACGGTGGCGCAGGTGGTGGAGAAGCTCCGTTCCTACGGCGCGATGGACTATACGATCGTCGTTTCGGGGACCGCTTCCGAGCCGGCGCCGATCAATTTCATCGCCCCGTACTCCGGGTGCACGATGGGCGAGTTCTACCGCGACAGCGGCCGCCACGCCCTGTGCATCTACGACGACCTCTCCAAGCACGCGGTGGCCTACCGGCAGCTCTCGCTGCTCCTGCGGCGGCCGCCTGGGCGCGAGGCGTACCCCGGAGACGTCTTCTACCTCCACTCCCGTCTGCTGGAGCGGGCGGCCAAACTCTCCGACGACCAGGGGGGCGGGTCGCTCACCGCGCTTCCCAT
>JAKALO010000156.1 GCA_021824125.1 Deltaproteobacteria bacterium
CAGGTCCTTCTTCATCCGGCTTGCCCGGTCCGCCAGCGCCTTGCCGCCCATCCCCGGCATGACGACGTCCGTGATCAGCAGATCGATTTCCTCCCGCCGCTTCTCGAACAGGAGAAGCGCTTCCTCTCCGCTCGACACGGCAAGAACGTCGTACCCGAGGGCCGCAAGGATTTCCGTGGTGGACTCCCGGACGTCGTCGTTGTCCTCGGCTAAGAGCACCTTCTCCGATCCCTGCCTCGCCCGGGGCAGATGGTCGGGAGAGTCGGCCGAAGGGTCGACCCGGTCCTCGCACGCCGGCAAATATATCCTGAAAACAGCCCCCTTCGTCGGCCTGTTGTGAACCTGGATGTAACCGTCGTGCTGTTTCACGATGCCGTATACGGTCGACAACCCGAGCCCGGACCCTTTTCCCGTATCCTTCGTGGTGAAGAACGGCTCGAAGATCTTCTCCCGGATTTCCTCCGGAATGCCGGTGCCGGTGTCCGAAACCGCCAGCATCAGGTACCTTCCGGGTTTCATGAACCCGGGGATTCCGGATTCCCCCGCATGGAACTCCACGTTCTCCGTCTCGATGGCGAGTTCGCCTCCGTGCGGCATGGCGTCGCGGGCGTTCACAAGCAGGTTCACCAGGACCTGCTCGAGCTGGGACGGGTCGGCCTTCACGTTCCAGGGATTCCCCGCCAACCGGGTGGCAAGCCTTACATCCTCCCCGATAAGCCTCCTCATCATGCTTTCCATTCCCCCGATGACGACGTTCAGGTTCAACACCTCGGGGACCGACGGCTGCCTCCTGCTGAAGGCGAGCAGCTGCCGGATCAGCGAGGAGGCGCGGAGCGCGGTTTCGGTGATCGAATCCATCCTCCTGGCGAGCGCCTGGTCTTCCACGTGCGTGATCTTCACCAGGTCGGAGAAGCCCGTTATCGCGCCGAGGTAGTTGTTGATGTCGTGGGCCAACCCCCCCGCCAGCCTCCCGACCGCCTCCATCTTCATGGCCTGGAAAAGCTGCTTCTCCAGGGCGTCCTTCTCCGAGATGTCTCTCACGACGGCGATCACCGAGCCCGGTTTCCCCTCCTGGCCGGCCAGGAGCGTGGCGCTGGATTCCGCCGGGAAACGTGTGCCGTCCTTGCGAATCAGGGTGTACCGCACGAGCGGGACGCTTCCCGTTTCCAGAAGATGCTTCAAGTCTCCAGCCGTCTTCTCGTGGTCTTCCTGCGCGATGAATTCGAATATGTTCCTTTCGACGATCTCCTCCGCGGATTCGTATCTCAACATCCGCACGCACTGCCGGTTCGCCGTGAGAATCTTTCCATCGGGATCGAAACGGACGATGCCGTCGGGGGAGGTTTCGACAAGCGTGCGGTACCGCTCCTCGCTTTTTCGAAGCGCGCCCTCTCCCCGCTTCCGCTTGGAGATGTCCCTGCTTACTCCCACCAGCCCCACGATGGACCCCTTCCCGTCGTAAAACGGCGCCTTGATGGTCTCGAAGAAGGAGGTTACGCCGTTGTGGTCGACTTGCTCCTCCGCATTGAATATCTCTTTTTTCCTCAACACCTCCTGATCGCTTTTCCTGCAGTATTCGGCAAGGTCGGGGGGCAGCAATTCCTCATCGGTTTTGCCTATGATCTCGTCCCGGCCTTTCCCGATCAGAATCTCGCAGGCCTTGTTGACAACCAGGTGGCGGCCCTGGCGATCCTTGAAAAACACCGCATCCGGGATCGCCTGGATCAGGGCACGAAGCCGCAGGTTGATCCCCTTCACCGCTTCTTCCGCCCGCTTGCGGCTCATGGTATTGACGAACAGAAACACGATGATCGACGCAAGGCCGGCAACGATGATCGTGAACCCCCATACATACTCGGGGCGCTCCCTGTAGAGGGAATAGGGGGTGTTGATGAAAACGCCGCCTCCGGGAAGATCCGAGCGCTTGACGCCGAAACGTTGCATCTGCGTGTAATCGAACATGTAGCGGTTCGGACTCTCCTTCACGACCGGGATAGATCCCGCCTTTTCCCCGTTCAGTATCCGGAGGGCAAGGTTCGCCGCTTCCTCGCCCTGGGAGAAACCGCTCGTGATCCTCCCCCCCACGATCCCCCTGCCCAGGAAGAAATCCCACACGCTGTATATCGGGACATTGCACCTGTCGGAGATGTCGCGCAGGTTTTCCTCGGACACGTTGCCGTGCGAGTCGCTGGGTACCATCATCATCAAGACGATGCTGTGCGGAGGAAGGCACAGGCTCTTTTTCCTTGCTTCCACCAGGTCCTGGTTTCCCAGGAAAACCCCCCTGATCCTGTTGTTGTAGGGAACGAGCGCTTCCGCCGATATCTTCCTGTTCGCGATACCGGTCGCCGTGTTGTCGGCGAATACGTAAACGCGTATCGTTTCCGGGTGCGCCTTGAGTGCGACTTCGAGGGTTTTTTTGACGTCGAACGACTCCATGACCCCCGTGAAACCGTCCCTGCCGGCCAGCATGGAATCGTTTAAATAGTTCACCCCGCAGAAAACCACGGGCGTGCCGGGAAACAGGGCATCCCGGTGTTTCAGGAGGAAATTGAACGCATCGTCGTCGGAGGACACGATGACGTCGAACCGCGAGTTCGCGAACTTGCTTTTGTACAACCCGTACAGCATGCGATAATGCTCCGGGGCGTTGGCATGCTTGGTGTCCATGTACTCGACCCGCAAGTTGCCGGGTGAAATTTTACCCTTAAGAATGGATTCGACCCCGGCGGTTATCCTGTCCGTCCAATCGAGCCCCTTGTGATAGGAATTGAGCAGGAGGACGTTCCTGTCGGGGGGAGCCGAAGCAAGAGAGAAGCGTGCGTACGGGATCGCGATCAAGGCGGCAACTACCCAGGACAATATGGGTTTTCGCATTTTCACGTTATTATCCCGAAACGAGACTCCAATGGTTAATTGCAACCGCGCTTGCCCCAAGCAGGACCCGGCGCATGATCTTGCTTAGGGATATTACGGCAGTTCATGGCAATAACTTGATCGAAAAGACTCCCATTCAAAAATAATTTCCGGGACCGGGGGGTTCGGATCCCGCGGTTCGACACGACTCGTCGCATGGAAAAACCCTTTTCGGGGATTTGAGGGCCTCGCGGATCCGCGGTAATCTTCTGGTTGCAACGAATCTCCCGGAAGAACCGGGCATTCTTCTTCATGGAACACCTCTTGCTTTACAGAAGGTCGGCAGGCTACGGGTGCCTTACGGACATTATGGTTTTGTCCAAACCATGATAATATTGCTAGTTTATTAACTTAAATGTTCGCCCGGTTTCCCGGCCTCCGCCTGTAACCGTCCTCTTTCCCGGAAGAAACCGGCGGCGGTCGGGGAAAACCCGATCGTGGAAACCGCTTCGATGAAATGCGCCAGTTGCGGAACAGGACCGGGTTGGCCGTGTCATAATGATCGTTAGGGATCATCGAACAGGAAAGCGGGACCCCTTGAAGGATAACGGTCGATTCATACATCTAAACGCCGCCGGCGTCCCCTCGCCGCAAGGGCTCTACGATCCCGCGCTCGAGCACGACTCGTGCGGGGTCGGATTCGTCGTCCGGCTTGACGGGGTCGCACACCACTCCATCGTGGAAAACGGCGTGAGGATTCTCGTCAACCTGGAGCACCGGGGAGCGCTCGGTGGGGACAAGTCCACGGGCGACGGCGCGGGCCTCATGGTTCGGATCCCCGACGCCTTTTTCCGCGAGGCGTGCAGGGAGCCCGGAGCGTCCCTCCCGCCGCCGGGCGATTACGCGGCGGGAATGGTGTTTCTTCCCACCGATGCGGCCATCGCCCTGCGATGCGTGAAGGCCCTCGAGCGAATCGCGAAGGAAGAGGGGTGCCCCGTCCTTGGGTGGCGGGAAGTCCCCGTGAGCGCGGAGCACCTGGGGGAGCTCGCCCGTTCCACGCGTCCGGGGATCCGCCAGTGCTTCCTCTCCCGTGAGGCGATCCCCGCCGACGCCTTCGAGCGGAAGCTATACATCGTCCGGCGCAGGGTGGAGAAGGAAGCCGCCTCCTGGCGCGACTGCGACGCCAGCCAGTTCTACCTCTCGAGCCTGTCCGCGAAGACACTCGTCTACAAGGGGATGCTCACCGGCTCCCAGCTGGACGCCTTCTACCCCGACCTGCGGCAGGAACGTTTCGAAAGCCCCTTCGCGGTGGTGCACCAGCGGTACAGCACCAACACCCTGCCGACGTGGCACCTGGCGCACCCGTTCCGGTTCCTGGCCCACAACGGGGAGATCAACACCCTGCGCGGCAACATCAACCGGATGCGCGCCCGGGAAGCGACTATGGCGTCCGCGCTGTTCGGCGAGGACATCGAGAAGATCAAGCCGGTGATCGTCGATGGGGGAAGCGACTCCGCGATCTTCGACAACGCGCTGGAGCTGCTCGTCATGGCGGGGCGTTCGCTCCCCCACGCCATGATGATGATGGTCCCGGAGGCGTTCGGCGCGAAGTTCCAGATGAGCGAGGACAAGCGGGCATTCTACGAGTATCACTCCGCGATCATGGAGCCGTGGGACGGGCCCGCCGCGCTGGTCTTCTGCGACGGCCGGTACGTCGGGGCCACGCTCGACCGCAACGGGCTGCGGCCCGCCCGGTACACGGTCACGAAGGACGGGCTGATCGTAATGGCCTCGGAGACCGGGGTAATGGATTTCCCGGCGAGCAGTATAGTGCGGCACGGGCGCCTGGAGCCCGGGAGGATGTTCCTGGTCGACCTGCAGGAGAAGCGGATCGTGCCGGACAAGGAGATCAAGGCGAAGATCTCGCGGCGGCGCCCTTACCGCCACTGGGTCGCGGACAACCGGATCGAGCTGCGGGGGCTTTTCGCGCCGCCGGAGATCCGGAAGGAGGACCCGGCGGTCCTGCGCAGGAAGCAGCACGCCTTCGGCTACACCGAGGAGGAGCTGAAGATGATACTCGCCCCGATGGCATCCCGGGGCCA
>JAKALO010000157.1 GCA_021824125.1 Deltaproteobacteria bacterium
GGAACGGCGGTTACAGGGTCCGCGCATTGACGAGAAACACGGGATCCGCGAGGGCGAAAGAGCTGGAAAAACTTGGCGCCGAAGTCGTTCGGGCGGATGTCGACGACGCGATAAGCCTGGCGAGGGCTTTCAACGGCGTCCACGGCGCATTCTGCGTCACCTTCTTCTGGGAGCATTTCTCTCCCGAGAAGGAGATCGCCGAAGCGAGAAACATGGCCATTGCCGCGAAGCGAGCCGGTGTGAAGCACGTGATCTGGTCGACCCTCGAGGACACACGGAAGTGGGTCCCGCTCGACGACAGCCGCATTCCCACGCTCCACGGGAAATACAAGGTGCCGCACTTCGACGGGAAGGGCGAGGCCAACCAGGAGTTCACGGAACTCGGCGTTCCGACGACCTTCCTGCTTACCTCGTTCTACTGGGAGAACCTTATCCATTTCGGGATGGGACCCGGGAAGGGCGAGGACGGGAACCTGTACATCACGTTGCCGATGGGCGACAGGAAGCTTCCCGGCATCGCCTCCGACGACATCGGTAAATGCGCCTACGCCATTTTCCGGAAAGGGCCCGAGTTCATAGGCAGGACCGTCGGCATCGCCGGCGACCACCTGACCGGACACCAGATGGCGGCCGCGCTCACCAAGGCGCTTGGGCGTGAGGTCCGGTACAACGACGTGTCCCCCGACGCTTACCGCGGGTCAGGCTTCCCGGGAGCGGATGACCTTGGCAACATGTTCCAGTTCAAGCGCGACTTCGAAATATACTTCTGCGGTGCCCGCAGCCTGGATTTCTCAAGGGCAATCAATCCATCGATCCGGAATTTTGAAACCTGGCTTGCGGAGAACAGGGACCGGATCCCGCTCGATGAGGATGTACGGCGGGCATCGGGCGAATAGCGCGACCGGGCAGCGATGGGAAGTATAAGCTTGCGGATATGGGGGCGGCGTGGTACATTGCCCTCAGATCGGAAAATCCCGAGACACAATCCTCTCCCCAAGGGACCTTTCGAAGAAGCCGACCCGCCGCCATGGCGGTACGTTCAAAGCTTCTCCTTAAGAATTCACCATGCGGAAAGATCGGACGGGCGAACAGCCCGCTCAAAACGGTTGTGCTTGGTGAAAACGACAGGAGAAGAAGAGAACATGCAAGAGCAGAAAATGTCCGAAGAAGTAAAAACGTTTGAAGGGTTCGGGCTCCGCCCCGAGCTCCTCCGCGCCGTTGCGGAGAAGAACTACACCGTCCCGACCCCCGTCCAGGAGAAGGCGATCCCCTTCGTGCTGGAGGGGAAGGATCTGTTAGGCTGCGCCCAGACCGGCACCGGGAAGACGGCGGCATTCGCCCTCCCGATCCTCCACAGGCTCCAGGAGACGCCGTGGAAGGAGCGCGGGCGGCGGCCCATACGCGTGCTCGTGCTGACCCCGACCCGGGAGCTGGCCTCCCAGATCGCGGAAAGCTTCGGCGAGTACGGCAAGTACACGAGCCTCAAGCACGCCATCGTGTTCGGGGGAGTCAGCCAGTTCCCGCAGGTGCAGGCCCTCCAGCGGGGGATCGACATCCTGGTGGCCACGCCCGGACGGCTGCTCGACCTCATGGCGCAGGGATTCGTCAACCTGCGGAGCGTCGAGACCTTCGTCCTGGACGAGGCCGACCGGATGCTCGACATGGGCTTCATCCACGATATCCGGCGGGTCATCGACCAGTTGCCCGGGAAGCGGCAGACGCTTTTCTTCTCGGCCACGATGCCGGGGGAGATCCGGGGGCTCGCCGACGGCATCCTGCGCAACCCGGTCCGGGTGGCCGTGACACCCGTCGCGACTCCGGCCGAAGCCGTGACGCACCAGGTCCACTACGTGGAGAAACAGGAAAAGATCTCGCTGCTCAAGCACCTCCTTGACGGTCCTTCCGTCAGGAACGCGCTGGTCTTTACGCGAACCAAGCACGGCGCCGACGGGGTCACCAGGCAGCTTGCCCGTCACAACGTCATGGCCGAGGCGATCCACGGCAACAAGTCGCAAAACGCCCGCGAGAAGGCCCTGGAGCGCTTCAAGCGGGGCCAGACGAGGGTGCTCGTGGCGACTGACATCGCCGCCAGGGGAATCGATATCGCCGACCTGTCCCACGTGATCAATTTCGACCTTCCCAATGAGCCGGAAAGCTACGTTCACCGGATCGGCCGCACTGGACGGGCCGGCGCCTCCGGTATCGCCCTGTCCTTCTGCTCCTTCGAGGAGCGCCCCTTCCTTGCCGGGATCGAACGGCTCATCCGCAAGCACCTGCCGGTGGCGGAAGGCCACCCCTACAGTTCCGGCCGCGCCCCCGGCCCGCCTACGGACCTGGACCCGCGGCGCGCGAACGGCGTGCCGACCCTGTCCATGACCCGTGCCGACGAGTTGTTCCGGCCGGGCAGAATGGACGCCTTCCCCGGCCGTTCCGACGGCAGGCCCGGCAGGCCGCGCCGCGAGTCGAAGTGGGGCGACGGTTCCGGAGGCCGCAGGACGGGCAGCCGCGAGGCGCAGCACCGCAACGCGCGATAAGACTCGCCGTCCGCCGCGATTGATGGGCGGAGGGGTTGACGGGTTTTTCCCAACGATCCGTGGTATCGTTAAGTGAAGCTAAACGTCCGCAGAAAAAGAGATCCCGAGAATCGTGCTCATGACCTCTTTTGCGGCATAACCGCTTGCAAGGAGGGATTATGGGCAAGAAACTGTACGTAGGGAATCTCCCGTTTTCCGCAACGGAGGATTCGCTGAAAGAGGCGTTTTCGCGGTTCGGCACGGTGGAGTCGGTGAACATCATCACGGATCGGGACACGGGCCACAGCAAAGGGTTCGGTTTCATCGAGCTGTCGACCAAGCAGGAGGCGGCCGAGGCCATCAGCAAGATGAACAGCTCGGAAATGGACGGGAGAACGCTCAAGGTGTCCGAAGCCCTTCCCCAGGCGCCCCGCGATGGCGGGGGAGGACGGGGTGGCTATGGCGGCGGAGGGCGCGGCGGCGGATTCCGCCGGTAACCGCACATCCCCTACCGGCGTATAACGAGCACCGCGGCGAGAACGAGGATTGCGGCCGCGAGAACGCCGAACGCCACGAAGGGCCATGGAAATTCCGCCGTGACTGGAACGGCGATCCGAAGGATCGGGATCGTGGACGATTTCAGGGCCGGGGCGAGGTCGGGGAGAAAGATCTCGTACAGGAGGGCGATCTCGGCCGTCCTTGGCGCCTTGCCTTGCAGCGGGAACCGGTAAACTATCTTGCGGACCTCCTTCGGTTCGATCCGGTTGTCCTTGAGCACCTCTTTCGCCGCCGGGAAGAACCGTTCCGGCATCCTGAGCGGCATCCCGTTCCCGTCGCCGAGCACACGTTCGAAAATATCCTCCCCCCGGCCCAGGACCCCCCGGTCCCCGTCGTAGAGGGTCGTCTCGAGCCGGAGGCGGTTGATGGGGATCCCGGAAGGGGCCTTGTGGCCGGCGAATTCGTTTTTCACCTGGATCGTGACGCACGCCTCCGTTTCGTTCGAAGTGAGCGTGGCGCGGATCGGGAGGGCTTTCGCAAGCAGCTCGCGGGAATGTCCCCCGGCCATATCGTGGCCGATCGGACCCTTTTTGATCCCGGGGTCGATGAACGGCGCGTCGAACAGCCCCGGGAAGTGGCAGAACTGGCAGTGGACGTTTTTCCCATGGTAGAAGCTTTCCTCCCACTCGCTGTACGTCGACAGGATGGGGATCCCGTGCGCGTTCCGGTATTCGTGGCACCCCGCGCAGAAGACGGATTGGGTGTGCAGCATGGAGAACTTCTTCCTGTGCGCCCCATTGTCGGACTTTCCTGATGTCGGATAGGGGCCGAACTTGATCCCCGGGTTGACCAGGTACCGGGGGAAACCGGCGCCCTGGATTCCCTGCAGAAGGAATTCCACGGAGTGGCAGAAATCGCAGGTCACCCCTTCCAGAGCGAATATCGAGGCTTTCGGGTCGTCCGTGTCGAGGAAAAACCGGAGGGGATTGTGGCAATGTTCGCAGGGGAGAGACAGCTGCGGATTTTCACGCCGGGCCCCGTCGAGAGAGACCTGGAACAGCGGGGCGGTGTATGCGGTTGCGTGCCGGGAGGAGCGCCATGTACGGTGGATTTCCGGGTGGCAACGCGTGCAGGCCGTCGCGGACCGGAAACCTTCTTCTGCTGGCGCGTCCCCGTGAAACGAGGCCAGCAGGAACCCCGCCCCGAATGCCAGCAAAAAAACGGGAGATCGAAAGGACATGATTAGTATCCCCCTCTCCATTGTACTAAAGGGGCTCCTGTCATAATGTAAAATAAAAATCCACGGGGGATGCCCATGTCCGTTAGCAGGGAAGTTTCATGACAGGATCGCAATGGCGGAATCTGATATCTATTACATGAACGATGTGGTACTTTAATGGAGTACGTAAACTTCCGCGGTTCAAGAGATCCCGAGATATCGTGCTCATGACCTCTTTTGCGGCTCAAACGCCTTAAAGGAGGACTTATGGGCAAGAAACTGTACGTTGGAAATCTTCCGTTTTCCGCAACGGAGGATTCCCTGAAAGAAGCGTTTTTGCAGTTCGGAACGGTGGAGTCGGTCAGCATCATCACGGACAGGGACACGGGACAGAGCAAGGGGTTCGGTTTCCTGGAGCTGTCGACCAAGGAAGAGGCCTCCGGCGCGATCGCCAAGATGAACGGTTCCGAAATGGACGGGCGGACGCTCAAGGTGTCGGAGGCCCAGGCAAAGGTGCCCCGTGACGGATCGGGGCCGGGCCGCGGCAACATCGGCAGTTACCGCCGGTAAATAGCGAACACCGCATCGGCAAGGTGTCAAGCGAGGGCCATGGGGCGACCCATGGCCCTTTCCTTATGGTGCGCCCGGCAGTCTTGCATTCCTCTCGCAAAGACGGAACTATGTAAACTAAAGAAGGAGGTCGCCAT
>JAKALO010000158.1 GCA_021824125.1 Deltaproteobacteria bacterium
CAGGTGGAGGAACTGGACGGTGATGATGCCGGGGTTCTGGACGGCGAACGCCGCGACCACCGCCAGCAGGAGCACGACGATGACGAGCACGATTCTCATTGGAAAAAATTATACCACACGATACCCGCGAAACAATATCGCACGGGGGCTACACCCCCTGCCGGGATGGGGAATCCGGATCGTTGCCCGGCCGGGCCTCCTCCGCCCTCTTTTCGTCGCCGGGATCTCCCAGGTTCCGAATGTCCCGCAGGACCCTCTCGCAATGGTCCGCGCCCGGGCACTCGATCCTGCACGGGTCGACGTGGGTCACCACATGCGCGTTCCCGAGGACCTGCCGGATCTCCTTCTCCAGGTGGTCGGCCACCCGGTGGGCGTCTTCCAGTTTATATTCGCGGCAGACGACCAGGTGGAAATCGACGTGCTTGGCCGATCCGGCCCGCCGGGTCCGGAGGTCGTGGAAGTCGACGACCATCGGGCGATGGTCGTTGATGACCCTGCGGATGATCTCGACGGTCTCTTCGGGGAGCCCCCGGTCAATCAGGTCCTGGACGGCTTCCAGGAGAAGCTTTCCCGCGACGAACAGGATGTATGCCCCCACGAGAAGCGCCACTCCCGGGTCCAGCCACGCCCAGCCGGTAAACCGGAACACCAGGAGCGAGCCCAAAATTCCCGCGTTCGTGTAGACGTCGGTGGCGAAGTGGAGCGAGTCGGCCACAAGGGCCGGGGAGCCGGTCTCCTCGCCCGCCTTGCGGATCCGCCTCGATACGTACCAGGAGGCGGCGAGCGCGATCCCCATGACGACGATGCCCGCGTCCGCGGATTCGGGGACCCTCCCGGCGACCAGCCGCAGGACCCCCTCCCGCACGACCCAGGCGCCCGTCCCGCCGATGACCAGCGCCTGGAACACCGTGGCGAGCGTTTCCACCTTGCCGTGCCCGTAGGGGTGGGTCGTGTCCGCGGGGTCCATCGACTTCCGGATGGAGAAAAGGTTGACCGCCGACATGAAGATGTCGGCCAGGCTGTCGAAGGCCGAGGAGAGAACGCCGAGCGAGCCTGAGAGAACGCCGACGACGAACTTCACGGAGGCGAGAGCGAAGGCGCTGGCCAGCGAAAAGCGGGCCGTGCCAATCCGCTTGCGGTCCATGTTGGCGTCGAGATTTGACAGGGTTCCCCGCACTTTGCAAGAATAGCACATCACTTCCCGTGGAGGACGAGCGTGGTACAGAAGACGAAGAAGATCTGGGTGGACGGCAAATTCGTCGACTGGGACGACGCGAAAGTCCACGTCCTCGCCCACACGCTGCATTACGGCGTCGGGGCGTTCGAGGGAATCCGGTGCTACAGGACCGACGACGGCGGCTCGGCCGTCTTTCGTCTCAAGGAGCACGTCGACCGCCTGTTCGCATCGGCGCACATCCTGACGCTTGCCATCCCCTTCTCCCCGGAGCAGATATGCCAGGCCATCCGCAAGACCCTTATGGTCAACGGCCTGGCCGAAGGGTATATCCGCCCGATCGTCTTCATCGGCGAGGGGGAGATGGGGCTCTACGTCCGCACCAACCCGATCCGCGTGGCGATAGCGGTCTGGCCCTGGGGCTCCTACCTGGGCGACGAGGGGCTTAAGAAAGGGATCCGCGCAAAGGTCTCCTCCTTCAGCCGGCACCACGTCAACGCGGCGATGACCAAGGGGAAGATCAACGGCTACTACGTGAACTCCGTGCTCGCCAAGTGGGAGGTGGTCAAGGCCGGTTACGACGAGGCCGTCCTGCTCGACACCGAGGGGTACGTGGCCGAGGCTTCGGGTGAAAACATCTTCATGGTGCGGAACGGCATCCTCCAGACCACGCCCCTCACCTCGATCCTGCCGGGGATAACGCGGGACTCGGTCATCACCATCGCCCAGAAACTGGACCTCCACGTCAAGGAGGCGCGCTTCACGAGGGACGAGATGTACATCGCCGACGAGGTATTCTTCACGGGCACCGCGGCCGAGATCACCCCCGTGCGGGAGGTCGACGACCGCCGCGTCGGGACGGGAAAGCCGGGGCCGGTCACGAAGAAGGTCCAGGAAAAGTTCTTCGACATCGTCCACGGCCGGGACGCGCTGTTCCAGCACTGGCTGGACGCGGTGAAATAACCCCGTTCGATCCGGCGCGCGCCTTCAGGGGGTCTTCCCGGTTCGTTGCCGTATTCCGGAAACACGCCGCTACGGGACGAGCTTGGGGTAAAGCTTCTTTCGGCAATCCGGGCAGATGCTGTGGCTGAACTCGGCGTCGGTGCGCGTCCCGATATAGGCTTCGATCTGGTTCCAGTACCCCTCGTCGTTCCGGATCTTCTTGCAGGACGCGCAGATCGGCAGGAGCCCCGTTAACGTTTTGACGTTGGCGAGCGCCTCCCGGAGATCCCGGACCATCATCTCCCGCTCCTCTTCCCTCTTCCTGATCGATTCGAAGATGGGGGCGATGAAGAAAATCCCGGCGAACATGGACATCGAAGTGAACAGGCCGATCATTTCGAAAGGAAGATCGAGTGGATGAGTGGGCATCCCGGCGAGCAACCGGAACAGGGTGACGCTCCTGCGGACCGCCATCCCGAGGATGCCCGCGGAGATCATCACCCAGGCCCAACGCGTCCCGGAAATCCGGACGAGCCTCAGGGCGAACACAACCGCGGCGACCTGGAAAAGGACCGAACCCATCGTGATGAACGTCAGTTCCATCTTGAGTCACACCCCTTCGCTTTTTCGCCAAACCTTTTCCGGCACGGTTGCGGCCGGCTCTCGCCAAGCATGGCGACGCACATTGTATACTGTATCCGACACCGATGCGGATCGGCAAGCAGGGGGGAAAACTTGCGCCGAACGCACATGTAGCGCTTCTGGTAGAATTCCAGATGTGCTTCGCGTCACCGAGATATTCGCCAGCATCCAGGGGGAGACTTCCTACGTCGGCCTCCCGTTCGCCTTCGTACGCCTTACCGGGTGCAACCTCCGTTGCCGCTACTGCGACACCACCTACGCGTACGACGGCGGCGAGGAGTTTTCCCTGGAGGACATCCTTGAACGGGTGGCTGTTTTCGGCATCCCGAGGGTCACCATCACGGGCGGGGAGCCGCTGCTCCAACCCGAGGCGCACGACCTTGTCGCGGCCTTCCTGGACCGGGGGTTCACCGTCCTCGTCGAGACCAACGGCACGGTTCCCCTTGCCCGGCTCGACCCCCGGGCGGTCAAGATCATGGACGTCAAGTGCCCCGGCTCGGGGGAGGACCGGAAGATGCTCTGGGAAAATTTCTCCGCTCTCACTTCGCGCGACGAGGTCAAACTCGTGATCGCCACAGAGGAGGATTACCGGTACGCCAGGGAGATCATGGCGAGGTACCGGGTGAAGACTCCGTTCACGTTCCTGCTCTCCCCCGCCTTCGGTTTCCTGCCTCCTGAAAAGCTCGCCGGGTGGATGGTCGGCGACGCGCTGGACGCCCGGTTCCAGCTCCAGCTCCACAAGCTGGTGTGGGGGCCGGACACGAGGGGCGTGTGACCGGTTCCGCCAGGCCCAGGGGGATCGTGCTCGTCAGCGGCGGGATGGACAGCCTCGTCCTCGCGGCCTTCGCGACGAGGGAATCGGACATCGCCCTGCTGCACGTGAACTACGGCCAGCTCACGGAGAGCCGGGAGCTCTCCTGCTTCAACGCGATCGCCGACCACCTGAAGGTCCGCGACCGGCTTGTGGCCGACATCGGGTACCTGAAGGCGATCGGGGGGAGCGCCCTGACCGACCGCTCCGTCCCCGTCCCGGAAGCCGACCTCCACCGCGCCGGGGTCCCGTCGACCTACGTCCCGTTCCGTAACGCCCACTTCGTCTGCATCGCCGCCTCGTGGGCAGAGGTGACCGGCGCGAAAACCATCTACATCGGTGCGGTGATGGCCGACTCCTCGGGCTATCCCGACTGCAGGCCCGAATTCTACGACGCGATGAACGAGGCGATACGCCGCGGGACGAAGGAAGACAGCGGGATAACGGTCCGGGCACCCTTCGTCCGCCTGAAGAAAAAGGACCTCGTCCTGATGGGGAAATCCCTCGGCGTGCCGTTCGAACGATCCTGGTCGTGCTACCGGGACGGGGAAAAGGCGTGCGGCCGTTGCGACTCGTGCGCCCTGAGGCTGCGGGCCTTCGCCGAGGCCGGTGTCCCCGACCCGCTCGAATACCAGGACCGGCCGTGACGCCTCGCAACCCGTAGCGAGATTGCGACCACCCCCCGACATCAAGCGGCTCGCCCGTCGTATTTCCCAGGGAGCATTCCTGCTCCTGTTCCTCGTACTGCTGGTCAAGACCGACTACGACGGCAGGAACGAACTGGGATACCCCGTCAAGATTTTCCTTGACGCCGACCTGCTCGTATTTCTCACCTCCCTGGTCTCGGCATGGGAGCTTCCCGCGGCGCTGTTCCTCGCCCTTCTTTTTATCCCCGTGACCCTGCTGTTCGGGCGCGCGTTCTGCGGATGGGTCTGTCCCCTCGGGACGCTGCACCACGCCGTAAGCTTCGCGGGAAGGAAGGCCGTCGCGGAGCGCGGCGTCAAGACCCTGGGGGTGCGATGGAAGTACGCCGTGCTTGCTTTTTTCCTGGGGGCGGCGCTTCTTGGCCTGCAGCTTTCCGGCCTTCTCGACCCGATCTCGTTCCTGATCCGGTCGCTGTCGCTCTCGGTCATGCCCGGGCTGAACGGCATGCTGCGCGGTTTCCTCGACTGGGGGTTCCGCCTCCCCTGGCGATCCGTATCCGACGTCTTCGACGGCGCGTACACTTTTTTGCGGGCCCATTTCCTTTCCTTCTATCCCGCCCGCTACGAGCAGGCCTTCCTGTTCTTCGCCCTGTTTCTACTGTTGCTTTCCCTCGACCGTTACCGGACGCGTTTCTTCTGCCG
>JAKALO010000021.1 GCA_021824125.1 Deltaproteobacteria bacterium
CCCGTACCTTGCGACGATGTCCGTGGTGCGCGCGCAAAGCCGCAGGAGGTCCGCAATTTTCTTCAGGGCGAGGTCGCCCGCCAGGTGCCCGAAACGGTCGTTGTACTTCTTGAAGTCGTCGACGTCTATGATCAGCAGGGACACGGTGTGCCGGTATCTCCTGGCCCTCTCCAGCTCCTTGCGGAGCTGGTTGTAGAACTCGCGGTGA
This sequence comes from Deltaproteobacteria bacterium, assembly GCA_021824125.1. Classification (GTDB taxonomy): domain Bacteria; phylum Desulfobacterota; class Deferrimicrobia; order Deferrimicrobiales; family Deferrimicrobiaceae; genus JAKALO01. Next base: position 209 of record JAKALO010000021.1, read on the forward strand.
TTCGTCAGTCCCGTCAACCCGTCGGTGACCGACATCTTCCGGAGATTCTCGTGGAGCTCGACGACCTCGAGAGCCAAAATCGCCTCGTTGGCAAGGGCCACGATCGGGACGATGCTCTCCCGCGTGACCGCCCGCGATCCGGAAAAGCCGCGAACGGCGAGAAAGGCCGCCGGGGAGAACAACTCGCATTGGACGCACGCTTTCCGCCTCCGGTCCTCGGGAACGGATGCGTTCGACGAGCAGGTCGCGGAGTTGTCGACCCAGCAGCGCGGGTTCTTCGCAAGGTAGGAAGAGCATTCCAGGTTCCGGCAATTCTTCTCCTCGGAGCACTGGATGCCGAGCTTCCGGGATACGGGGAGAAGAAAAGCGGGTGATTCCCCCAGGATGCCGCGGTCCTCCGGGGTGTAAGCATGGTCGTCGAGGTGCCGGACCTGGAGCGGGCTCCCGCCCCAGAAGGTCCGCGCCAGAAGCGAATTCCCGTCCCAGGCGGGTATCCGGTGGGAATAGCGGCTTCCCTCCGCAGACTCCTCGTTGAAGACGAGGTACCCGTCGCGGTCCCGGATCGCCAGTACCGCCCCGGAGAAGCCGAGACCGTCGCGGACTCCCTTTATCAGGATCTCGAATATTTCCTCGGTGATGATGGATTGGAGCATCATCTTCGTGATCCGGTGATGGGTGATGAGGTCCTGGTGCGCGTCCGAAAGCTCCTTCATGCGCCGGTCCTGCATCTGCTGATGAGCGTTGATGGTTTCGGTAACCTGGTTCGCGTACCGGTCGAGCCGCTCGCTTGCCGCCCTTGCCGACGCGGGAGGGTCTAACTCCACGTCGGGCAGGATTTCACCATGCTTCCGCAGGGCCTCGGACAAGATGTCCACGGCGTGGTCGGCCGGCTTCAGGTACTGGACATAGAGCCATATGAACCCGATAACCATGACGAGATGTTCGAAGATCCCGGCCGGCGAGCGGTCGGAGAGTTCGAAGGAGACGAAGGCCGCGACGAGGACCGCCGCAAGGATAAGGTCGCTCTTGCGGCCGGGGGCCTTGAGTCTTTCCCAGAACGATATCTTCACGAAATAAGGATCCCCATGTCTTGTAACTGAATTTTACGCCATTTCCGCCGAAAAGTTTAGAAAGACCGGGATTGGGTTAACATGCAGGGAATGCCCGACCCCCGGAGGAGACGATGGCCGACCGGATGCGTAAAAAGTATTGGATCGATTTCCGTTCCCAGGGGCCCTTCATCCTGAAGATATGTTCCGTCTGGGCGGGAGGCACCCTGCTTCTATGCGGCCTCCTCTACTTCCTGGCGGACGAGGAGCTTGGACGCAGTTTCTACAGCGTGCACCTGAGGATCCGGAACACCTGGCGGATCCTGCTGCCCGCCGTCCTGCTGAGCGGGGGGATCTCGTTCCTTTTGACGATCGCGGCCACCCTCTTCCTCTCGCTAAGGCAGTCCCACCGCCTCGGGGGGCCTATCTACAAGTTCACCACCCTTTTTTCGAACCTGGAAGCCGGCTCGTTTTCCTCGGATTTCCGCTTCCGCGACGGGGACCTGCTACACGGCCTGGGCGAATCCTACCGTTCCGCGCTCCAGGCCAACCGGGAACGCATCCGTAACGTGCAGGAGCTGTCACTGAAGGCGCAATCGTCCGTTCGGGACCTCGAGGCGAAGCTCATCCTCTATCCCCTCTCGCCGGAAGAGAAGCTCCTCCTCGTCGATGCGGCGGGCCTGGTCGGCCGACTCCGCGAAGCCTCGTCGTCTTTAGACACGGCCACGACGTGACCCGCAAGCTCTGGCTGGTACTCGCCGCCGTCGCATCGTACGCGGCGATCTACGCCGGGTTCGGGGTCTGGAGGTCGTTCACCCACGCATCCAACCCTCACGCGTTCATGAAGGACCCTTCGCGTTGCGGGGAATGCCACCTGGAATCCAGTCCCGCACCGGGACGAACCTACGCGACGATGAACTTCCGGAAGGACATCTTCAGCCTGTGCGATTCCTGCCACCCGATGTACGTGTCCCACGCCGTCGACATCGCGCCCGGACAGGGAAGGGGGAAAGACCTGCCCCTGGATCCGGACGGGACCATGACGTGCATCACCTGCCACGCCCCCCATTCGTCTCCCCACTCCGACATGCAGTACACGGGGCGATCGCTGTCCGAAAAGATCCGCGACACGGTTTTTCCGGGCGTTCCGGGCAGGTTCCGCACCTTTTTCCTCCGTATCCCCTCCCCCTCCGGAGAGATATGCGAATCATGCCACGCGCGGCGCGCGCTGGTCGCCGGCGAGGCGAAGGTAACCGGGGTCGACCCGGCCATGTACGCGGGATCCGGTGCCTGCCGGGAATGCCATCCGCGCGAACACCGGCAGTGGAAACGGACGCCGCACGCGAGGATGCTGCGCAGCCCCCGCAGGGACCCGTCCGCCGTAATCGCGCCTTTCACGGAATCCCGTCCCTTCCCTTCCTCCGAGATCGCCTACGTGCTCGGAAGCAGGAACGTCCAGAGGTTCATAAGCCGCAAGGAAGGGACGCTCGTGGTCAGGACGCCCATCTGGCTGATCCGCGGGAAACAGTGGAACCTATCTTATTGGCGCGAGATGGACTGGATGAAATCCTGCTGCGGATGCCACACCACCGGGTTCAACCCCTTCCTTGGCCAGTACGCGGAGGAAGGCATCTCCTGCGAGGCGTGCCACGGACCCGGGCGCGCCCACGTCCTCTCCGGAAAGGCCGGTGATATCGTGCACCCGGGAAAGATCCCCGAATCCCGCCGCGCGATGATCTGCCTGTCCTGCCACACGACGGGCCACGACCGGTCCGGTGAATTCCGGTTCCCCGTCGGGTTCCTTCCCGGCGCGGATCTTCGCCCGTATTACAGCGGGCTCACGCCGAAGCCCGGCCAGGACGACTCCTCGTTCAAAGGGGACGGCAGCTACGCCGACCGCCTTGAACAGTATCTCTTCTGGAGATCGCGGATGCTGATCGTCGAGGGCGAAACCTGCGACCTCTGCAAGAATTTCCGGGTCGCCCAGCAGGAAACAAGGAGCGGCGGCCCGCGAAAGATGAGCGCGCTGGAATTCTGCCTGTCCTGCCACGACGGGACGGTTATACCCGTCCCCCCCCGACACGAGAGTATAATGAAGAAAGGCGCCAATTGCCTCTCGTGCCATGTCCAGGAGCGCGGGTCCGGCGGGGACGTTTCGATACACGACCACAAGTACATTCCCCGGGAGGCGCTTCCAAAAAATGACTTTATTCCAGATCCCGATTTCCGTAGCATCTGCTATAAGTGTCATCCTGCATCCCCGAAAGGAGCATAGGCCAACATGATCCGCGCCATCGCCCTTCTGTCGTGCATGGTCGCCCTCTTGACGTGCGCAGTCCCGTCCGCGCACGCGTTGTGCGTCGAGGTCGGCAAACCCGTTCCGGACATCTCGCTTCCCAACCTCGAAGGCGAGATGGTTTCGCTGTCCAGCCAACGCGGAAAGATCGTCCTTCTCTCCTTCTGGGCTTCCTGGTGCCCCCGCTGCGAGGAAGAGCTGACGTTCCTCCAGGGGGTATACAAGACCAGCCCCGACATCGTCGTGCTGGCCATAAACCAGGAAAGCCAGAACATATCGAAGGCCCACCTCGACCGAATCAGGAAGACGCTCAAGGAATGGAAAATCGATTTTCCGGTCCTCGTCGACAAGAGCCTGGACGCATGGAACACCTTCTGCATAAATGCGCTTCCGACCAGCATCATAATCGACAAGGGCGGCGTGGTGCGCTATGCGGAGGCGAACTACTACTGGGCCTCGCAGGACAAGTTCGCGGAGGTGATCCAGGCCATCCGTCTCGGGAAATGACACCTTTGCGCAGGCCTGCCGCGGCGGCCTTCCTGGTCGCCCTCGGAGCGTTGTTCGTAGTGGTCGTCGCATCCGCGACGGGAAACGCGTCCGGCAAGGAAATGAAGGAGTTGCGCTCTCTCGTCCGCACGGGGGAGGAAGCGCCTTCTTTCACGCTGAAAGCTCTCGACGGGAAAACCGTCTCTTTCAGGCCCGGAGGCGGGAAGCCGAGCCTGATCGTATTCTGGTCCGCGTTCTGCCCGCTGTGCCGGGAATTCACCCCGGCGATAAACGACGTCGCCCGCCGTCTCGGTTCCACGATACGCCTCGCGAGCATCAACCTCGACGGGAAGCGCTTCAACAACGCGGTCCAATCCTTCGTCAAGGAGAACGGGATCCTGTACCCGGTTCTCATGGACAGCCTCCGGGGCGACTTTTTCGTCGCCTCGGACCCCTATGGCGTGGCTAAAACGCCCACCGCCGTCCTGGTGGATGCCTCGGGCAAGGTTCACTCCGCCTACGAAGCGGAGGACATGAAGAAGCTGTTCGCGAATTTCGACGGGATCGTGAGCGGGTTAAAAACGGGCCATGCCGTAAAGAAATAAGCCGCGCCCCGTATCCCACCCCGCTCCGAACAGCCCGCGGTACGCGGCAAGCGCGCCCTTCCACCCCGCGTTCGTTCCCGGCGCCAGCAGGCAGGGGATCCAGAGCAGAAGGCACAGGAGAACGACGGCGGCGGAAAAGAGCCTCCCGCTCCTCTTTACGTCCGGCTGCCCCCTGAAAAATCCTTCCACGGAGAAGACCAGGTGCATCGTGAAGAGAAACGAGGCCACCGCCAGGTAGGCGTCCGGCACCCACGGGGAAGCCGTCCGGAATAATCCGGCCGCGAAGGCCGCCGCAAGGCTGTACAGGGGAAAAACATAGGGGGCGAGGTCGATCATCACGTTCGTACGGTCGATCACGACTTTACCGCCGTCGCGCGACGTTATCTGGAACGAGTGGACCTTCCTGAAGAAGATCTTGGCGACCACCAGGTGGGCGAATTCATGCGCCCAGAGGTACATCCGTTCCGGCTTGCGCAGGAAGAAATGCAGAAGGAAATAAAAAACCGAGCCGCCCAGGAGAATCCATCCCTCCTCCCTCGAGGACAATGCCGAAACCTGTCCCGGGAAAACATAGAGAAGGATGCAATCCGCGATCAGGATCGGTATGCCAGCGAAAGAAAAAAGGAAAAGCCTCACCGGTTGCCCTCTCTGGAGTTCCGGCGACCGCAAGGAACTCCGGGAATAAAATCGGAATTTATTTTTACGACCGAACCCTTTACATATTTATAACGGTATGCTATTTTCATTTCCAGTGAATGGCGACGTTGTCGTGTGACAAAACCGGACGAGGATAACTTATTGGAAGCCATGTCCAATGTCCTCAAAACGCGCGACCTTGCGGTTCTTCTCGACATGAGTCCCGACGCAGTGAACGACCTCGCCAGGAGAGGCGTCATCAAGGGATACAAGAGCGGCAACCAGTGGCGGTTCCGTCGCAAGGAGGTCGAGAGATTCCTGGGCAAGGAACAGAAAAAGGTGGCGCCCCCGGGGTGACTCGAACACCCGGCAAACGGTTTAGGAAACCGCTGCTCTATCCGCCTGAGCTACGGGGGCACGATCCTTGAATCGGTCTTCCCCGCTTCGCTAATCGTCGAATTTCAGCAGGGAAAACACCTTCTGGCCTTTCAGCTTGCTCCGGCCGTCCAGCGAAGTCAATTCCGCCAGAAAGCAGCACTCCACGATCCTGGCCCCGAGAGAGGTCAGCATTTCGACCACCGCCGCCATTGTGCCGCCGGTGGCGAGCACGTCGTCCGCCACGATTATCCGCATCCCCGGGGTTATCGAGTCTTCGTGAATCTCGAGCTGGTCCTTGCCGTATTCCAGGGCGTAGGACACGGAAACCGTCTTGTGAGGCAGCTTCCCCTTTTTCCGCACCAGGAGGACGCCGGTGCCGAGCTTGTAGGCCATGGCGGCACCCATGATGAACCCGCGCGCCTCGACCCCGACGACCGCGTCGATCCCTTTGTCGAAGTGCCGGTGCGCCATGAGGTCGATCGCGCGCTGATAGGAGGCCGGGTCCGAAAGCAGGGTCGTGATGTCCTTGAACTGGATCCCCTTCTTGGGGAAGTCCGGAACGTTCCGTATCCGTTTTTTCAGGTTTTGCATGACGTCTCGACCTTTCGATGCTTATAGCTGGCACGATTTTACACGAATATCCCGTAAATGTCCGACCGGGGTTGCGATCGATCACTCGTGAAACCCGAATTGGCCGATCAGGGGGACGAACCGGCACCCCCCGAGGACTTCCTTGCGCATCCTGCCCTTCTCTTTCCGCACCCGGAGGAGATCCTGCTCCCAGCGCTCTCCGACGGGGATCACCATGATGCCGTCTTCCGCCAACTGTTCGAAAAGCGGCGTCGGGACCTTCGGCGACGCAGCCGTGACGATGATGCGGTGGAACGGGGCTTCCTCCGGCACGCCCATCGTCCCGTCCCCGATACGGAACCGGACGTTTTCCGTATACGGCTCCATGAGGACCTTCCTGGCCTTCTCGAGAAGCGACGCGATACGTTCCACGGTGACCACTTCCCCCGCCAGCCTGCACAGGATCGCGGTCTGGTACCCTGAACCGGTCCCGATCTCCAGGACTTTTTCCGTGCCGGAAAGGCGAAGCGCCTGGGTCATCTCCGCCACGATGTAAGGCTGGGAGATCGTCTGCCCTTCCCCGATCTGGAGAGGGCAGTCTTCGTAGGACCGGGGCGCAAGGCGCGCGGGCACGAACAGGTGCCTCGGTATGTCCTCCATCGCGGCAAGCAGCCGTTCGTCCAGGATTCCCCGTGGCCGAAGCTGATCCGCCACCATTCTGCGCCGAAGCGATCCGTATGGATCGGTCACCATTTCCAGCCGCGAAGGAGCCGCATCGAAGCGTAGCTGGTCATGTCCATGTGTATCGGGGTCACCGAGATGCAGTTCTGCTCGATCGCCTCGAGGTCGGACCCCGGGATGTCTTCCCGGGACAGGTTGTCTCCCCCGATCCAGTAGTACTTTCTTCCGCGTGGATCCCTCTTCCCCACGATCGAATCCCCGTAGATCCTCTTGCCCTGCCGCGTGATCCGCACCTCCCGCATCTCCTCATGGGGGACCCCGGGGATGTTGACGTTCAGCAGGGTATCCCTGGGAAGCCCTTTCCGGAGAACCTTGCGGGCTACGCGAAGGGAAAACCCGGCGGCCTCTTCGAACCGGAAATGATTCCGGGAGGCGAGAGACACCGCGATCGAGGGAATCCCGAGAAGCGTCCCCTCCATGGCGGCGGAGACCGTTCCGGAATAGGTGATGTCGTCCCCCAGGTTCGCCCCCTTGTTGATGCCGGAGGCGACGAGCGCGACCTTCCTGTTTTTCAGGATTCCGTTCACGGCAAGGTTGACGCAGTCGGTCGGGGTCCCGTCCACGGAATAAAGGCGGGTTCCGATTTTTTCGATCCGGAGAGGGTGTGCCAGGGTGAGAGCGTGGCTGGCCGCGCTGCGCTCGCGGTCCGGGGCCACCACGTAGACCGTCCCAAGCTCCCTGAGCGCGTCCGCAAGCGCGACGATACCCTCGGAGCGGACCCCGTCGTCGTTGCAAACCAGGATGATGGGGGAGGAATGCATCAAGACGTCACGAATTCCGCCATCCGGAAAGAAAATGGTCGGGGCGACTGGACTTGAACCAGCGACCCCTTGCACCCCATGCAAGTGCGCTACCAGGCTGCGCTACGCCCCGACCCAGGGAATGAATATTACCCGTACCGGACTCCGTTGTCACGCCCAATCTCCAGTTGCCGCGACCCAACCTTCAGACGCGGCCGAAATCGTCCTCGAGTCGCTCGATGTCGTCTTCGCCGAAGTATTCCCCGCGCTGGACCTCGATCACTACCAGGTCGGATCTCCCCAGGTTCAGGATCCGGTGAAGGGCTCCGAGCGGTATGTCCAGCGAGTCGCCTTCCTTCACCGGTACCTGTTCTTCTCCCCTCGTTACGAGACCCTCCCCTTTGACGAAGAACCAGTGCTCCGACCTCCTGTGGTGCCGCTGCAGGCTCAGCCGCTTCCCGGGATGGACGACGATCCTCTTCACCTTGCATTCGTCGCCGTCGAAAAGCACGACGTAGTTCCCCCACGGACGGAGGTTGTAGTTATTTTCCCGGGTGGCGCTCATGTCGTCGGGGATTCCGGGCGGGATCGACGCCTTATCTTTCCAGCATTTCGCGTATCTTCGTCAGGTCTTTCTTCACCTTCTGCAGGAGGGCCTTCTGGCTTCTGTCTTCCCATGACAGTTTCATCTGCCTGTTCTTGTCCTTGATCTTTTCCTTCAACCTGGCGCGCGCCCCTTCGATCGTGAACCGCTCTTCGTACAGGAGTTGCCTGATCTGGATGAGGGTTTCAAGCTCCTGCCTGTTGTAAACGCGGTGACGGGAGCGGTTCTTCGCGGGGGTCAGCTGGAACTCGGTCTCCCAGAAACGCACGACGTAGGGCTGAACGGAGAGTATCTGGCTGACCTCGCCGATCTTGAAGTAGAACTTGTCCGGGATATCGGGCCTCGTCACTCACGCCCCCGGCGTTCCTTCAGCTCTTCTTTTCGTTGATGAAGGCCTTCAGTATCTGGCTTGGGCGAAATGTGAGCACCCGGCGGGCCGTTATCTGGATGTCGTCGCCGGTCTGCGGATTACGGCCCTTGCGGGGACGCTTGTCGCGAAGGAGGAAGTTCCCGAAGCCGGAGATCTTGATCTTCTCACCGCTTTTCAGGTTTTCCTTCATGGTGTTGAAGATCGCCTCGACGATGTCCTGCGCTTCCTTCTTCGAAAGCCCTCCTACTTTTTCGTATACGATCTCGACCAGTTCCGCCTTCGTCATTCCCGACCTCCCCTCCCGGCCTGAACTACGACGATCGAATTTTGCCGCCGAAGCGATTCTCCAATAATTTTACTATCTTGGTATGTATACTATTTACATCCGCGTCCGTCAAGGTTCTGTCTTGGGGCTGAATTCTCACCCGGAACGCGACGCTTTTGTTGCCTTCCCCAATCTTTTCCCCGGTGTACACGTCGAAAACGGTGGCCGACTCGATCTCCGCGTGGAGCTCGGTGATCATCGCCAGGACGTCCCCCACCGGGACGCGCGCCGGGAGGACGCAGGCGATGTCCCGGGAAACGGGCGGGAATTTCGGAAGAGGCGAATATATCGATAATTTCCCGGGGCCCGCGGCGGCGGCCGCCCGGATCTCCCCGTAGAATGCCGGCCCGGGGATTTCGAAAGCCGTGAGAAGTTCCCTTCGGACGGCGCCCACCCATCCGATCGTTTCAGAGTCCTTCAACAGATCCGCTGACTTGCCCTGCGCGAGGAACGGACGGGACGCGGTGGGGACGAAATACACCGGGGAAAGCCCCAGCAAACCGACGAGCGATTCCGCGACCGATTTCGCATCGTAGAAATCCAGGAGCGTCTGGCCGCCGTCCCACTTGTCCGGAAACCTGCGGCCGTGCATCACAAACCCTATGCGCGGTTCCTCGAAATGGGTTTCCGCCAGCGACTTTCCGAACGCTTTCCCCACCTCGAACAACCGGATATCTTCCTTGAACCTGCGGACGTTCAATGCGACGTTGTGGAGAAGACCCGTCAGCAGGTGGGGCCGCATTATCGTGGCATCGTCCGAGATCGGGTTTGAAAGTCTCATCGCGTCGCCCGGGTCGAAACCCAGCATCGGGGCGTGACGTTCCCATTCCTTGCCGGACACGAAGGAGAAGTTGATCGCCTGTGTAAAGCCCTGGACCCGCAGAAGCTCCGAAGCGTTCTCCAGGATTCCCGTGAACCGGTCGTCCCTCGAAAAATCGGGGGCCCCGGATTCCGGGTAGGACACGGGGATCCCGTCGTACCCGATGATCCGGGCCACTTCCTCCACGAGATCGATTTCCCTTTCCAGGTCGAACCGGTGTGGGGGTATCTTGACGGTCCAGGTTCCCGCCCCTTCCTCATTGACGGGGAACGAGAGACGCGCGAAGACCTCACGGCACTCTTCATCGGTGTATTGGCGGCCGACGATCCTCCCGGCCCTTGCCGGGCGGAAAGGAACCGCGCGCGCGAAATCCTTCTCCCCGCCGACGTCTATCGCCCCCCTTGCGGACGTGAAGGAAGCGAACCGCTCCAACAGTGATATGGCGCGGTCCACCGCGTACATGGTTCCCCCGGGGTCGACCCCCCTCTCGAACCTGTAGGAAGATTCGCTCGAAAGCCCCAGCCGTCGCGACGTCCTGCGGATCGACGCGGGGTCGAAGTGGGCGCTCTCGAAAAGCACCTTGACGGTCCCCGGCAACACCTCCGTGTTCAGCCCTCCCATCACGCCGGCGACGGCGACAGGGCCTTCCCCGTCCCAAATGAGGAGCATTTCGGGCAGAATGTCCCTCTCGCTTCCGTCAAGCGTGGTGTAGCGCCTCGGGATGCCGGATCTCCGAACATCGATTTTCGCGCCGGCCAGCCGGTCCAGGTCGAAGGCGTGCATCGGCTGTCCCAGTTCAAGGAGTATGTAGTTGGTGATGTCGACGATGTTGCTGATCGGTCGTATGCCGCAAAGGGAGAGGCGCCGCTGCATCCAGGCAGGCGAAGGCGCGATGACGACGTCGGCGATCGCGCGGGCGGAGTACCTGGGGCACAGGTCGGCGTCCGTCACGTGAACCGAGGCCAGGTCCGAAACCGGGACGGTCCCCTCCCTGAAACCAGCTTCGGGAAGGATCGCCTTCTCACCCGTGATGGCGGCGATTTCCCGCGCCACCCCCAGGACGCTCAGGCAGTCGCCCCGGTTCGGCGTGACCTCGACCTCCAGGAGCCAATCCGCCAGTCCGAGCGCCTCGGTGAGCGGAATCCCCGGCGCCGTGTCCGCCGGAAGGATCATGATTCCCGAAGATTCCTCCGACAGGCCAAGCTCCATCTCGGAGCAAAGCATGCCCTCGGAATGCTCCCCGCGGATTTTCGCTTTCCTTATTTCCATGCCGTTTGGGAGCTTCGCCCCCGCCCGCGCCAGCGCGACGATGTCGCCGGCCTTCATGTTCCGGGCGCCGCAGACTATCCTGTATTCGAGGGAACCGTCCGTCACGCGGCAAAGCGAAAGCTTGTCGGCGTTGGGATGTTGTTTCTGATCGAGGATCTTCGAGGTCACGACGTTGTCGAACCCCTCCCCCAGGTATCGGCAGGAGCTCACCTCGACGCCCGCCATCGTGAGGGCGTCCTGGATTTCCGCCGCGGAAAGCCGCGTGTCTACGAACTCTTTCAGCCAGGAATAAAGAATCTTCACGTGCGTGCGCTCTCCGTCGATCCTTTCAGGTCTCTCTTCGGGACCATCCCTGCTAGAACTGCGAGAGGAATCGGATGTCGTTCTCGAAAAACAGGCGAATGTCGTTGACGCCGTGGCGCAGCATCGCGATACGCTCGACGCCCATCCCGAAAGCGAATCCGGTGTAGCGTTCCGGGTCGTACCCGACGAACCCGAAGACGGCCGGGTCGATCATCCCCGAGCCGAGAATCTCCAGCCACCCGGAATTCCCGCACACCCTGCAGCCCGAGCCCCCGCAGATGACGCAGCGGATGTCCACCTCGGCGGAAGGCTCCGTGAAGGGGAAATAGCTCGGCCGGAAGCGAAGCGGGAGGTCCTTTCCGAACATCATCCTGCAGAACTCCGTGAGGAGGCCTTTCAGGTCGGACATGGTGACGTCCGTGTCCACGGCGAATCCCTCGACCTGGTGGAACATGGGGCTGTGCGTGATGTCGGAGTCGCAGCGGTATACCGTCCCCGGGGCGATCACGCGCACCGGGGGCCGCATCCCCTCCATCGTGCGGATCTGGATCGGGGAGGTGTGCGTGCGCAACACCAGGTCCCCTTCCGGCCAATCCATGTAGAAGGTGTCCTGCATGTCGCGCGCGGGGTGGTCCTTGGGGATGTTGAGCGCCTCGAAATTGTAATAATCCTTCTCGATCTCCGGCCCCCCCCGCACCGAGAAACCCAGCCTGCCGAAGATCGATACGATGTCGGCCATCGTGCGGGATATCGGGTGGCGGTGTCCCGCGTCCAGCGCCCTTCCGGGCAAGGTCACGTCGACCGTTTCGGCGCCTTCCCTCGCGATGCGGTCCTTTTCCCGGATTTCCGCCAGCCTGGCCTCGAAGGCGGCTTCAAGCCGGGTCCTCGCCTCGTTGGCCGCGCCCCCGACTCGTTTACGCTCCTCGACCGACAGGGAGGATATCCCCGAAAGGATCGCGGAGACCGCCCCCTTTTTCCCGAAATACCTGCCCTTGACCTCGAGGAGATCGCTTTCCGTCTTCGCGCCGGAAAGAGCGCGCAGCCCTTCCCCGGCCAGTTCCCCGACCCGATCGATCGCTTCCGTCAAGGGGTCGGTTTCCCTTACCCGATCGCGGCCCTGGCGGTTTCCGCCAGGGACCTGAACCCGGCGGGATCGTTGATCGCCATGTCGGCCATGACCTTCCGGTCGACCTCCACGCCGGCCTTCTTCAGCCCGAAGAGAAACTGGCTGTAGGAGAGGCCGTGTTCCCTGGCGGCCGCGTTGACCCGAACGATCCACAGGGAGCGGATCTCACGTTTCTTCGTGCGGCGGTCCCGGTAGGCGTACCGGAGAGCGCGCGCCACCGCCTCTTTCGCGGAGCGCAGCAGGCTGCCGTGCCCTCCCCTGAACCCCTTGGCGGCCTTGAAAACCTTGCGTCGTTTCTTGTGCGAATGCACGGCTCGTTTTACGCGTGACATCTTTTTTCCTCTCTTCCTTCCTTCGGCTGTTAGAGATAAGGCAGCAGGCGACGGATCGATTTCTCGTTGGCCGAATCCACCTGCGCGTTCTTTCGAAGCCCGCGCTTCCTCTTGCGGCTCTTGGACGTCAGGATGTGGCTCTTGCCGGCCTTCGCCCGCTTGATCCCGCCACCACCCGTGGCCTTGAAGCGCTTGTTCGCGCCCCGGTTCGATTTTACTTTCGGCATTATTGTCCCTCCTGTTTTTCGGCCGGTGCGGGTTTTGGCTTTTGGGGCTTCTGCGCCGCAACCGCCGCCGCGGCCGGCTGGCCGACCGGCTTTTTCTTGTGGGCGATCGGCGCCACGACCGTCATCATCGTCTTCCCTTCCATCTTCGGCGGCGATTCGATCTTCGAGAGGTCGGCCACCGCGCTTACTATAAACTTCAAGACCTCGAATCCGCTCTGGGACGCGTACGTCAGCTCGCGGCCCCGGAATCTCACGGTCACCTTGACCTTGTCGCCTTCCTCCAGGAACCTCCGGATGTGCTTGATCTTGGTGTTCAGATCGTGATCGTCGGTCTTGGGACGGACCTTGATCTCCTTCACCTGTATCACGGTCTGCTTCTTCCGGGCCTCCTGCTCGCGCTTGCTCTGCATGTACTTGAACTTCCCGTAATCCATGATCCGGCACACCGGCGGGACCGCCGCAGGCGCGACCTCCACGAGATCCAGGTCCACGGCGCGGGCTTTCTGGAGCGCCTCGTGGGTCGGAACGACACCCAGTTGCTCGTTGTTGATCCCGACAAGCCTTACCTCGGGCGTCTGGATCTGCTCGTTGATTCTGGATTCCTTGCTGATGGCTACCTCCTTTAATTTAAGGGTTTATCCGTCTCGCCCCCGAGGATTTCCAGGAACTCCTCGAGAGACACCGCCGGTATCTGTTCACCCCCGCGCTTCCGCGGGGCGACCTGTTTGCGTTCCGCTTCCCTGTCCCCGACGACAAGCGCGTACGGCACCTTTCCCAGCTGGGATTCACGGATCTTGAATCCGAGCTTCTCGTTCCGGAGATCGGCCTCTGCCCTGTATCCGGCGGCACGGAGCCTCGCGACGATTTCCCGCGCGTACCCGTCCTGGCGGTCGGTAACGGGAAGGACGTCGACCTGCACCGGCGCGAGCCAGGCCGGGAAGGCCCCCGCGTAGTGCTCCACGAGCACCCCGAAGAACCTTTCCAGGGATCCCATCAGCGCCCGGTGGATCATGATCGCCTGCCGCTGGGCGCCGTCCTCCGCCACGAATTCCGCCTCGAACCTCTCGGGGTTGTTGAAGTCGACCTGGATCGTCGAACACTGCCAGGACCTGCCCAGCATGTCCTTTATCTTGATGTCGATCTTGGGGCCGTAGAAGACCCCCTCGCCGGGGTCGACTTCGTAGGGGAGGCCCTTGAGGTCGAGCGCTTTCTTAAGCGCGGCCTCGGCCTTTTCCCAGTTATCGACGGTCCCGGCGTATTTTTCCGGCCGGGTGGAGAGGTATATGTCGTACCTGTCGAACCCGAATCGCCGGAGCACGAACAGGGTGAAGTCGAGCAGCGAGAAGATCTCCTCGTCGAGCTGGTCCGGACGAAGGAATATGTGGGCGTCGTCCTGCGTGAAGCCGCGAACCCGAAGCAGGCCGTGGAGGGTCCCCGAGGGCTCGTAGCGGTAGACCGTCCCGAGCTCCGCGTACCGTATGGGCAGGTCGCGGTAGGAGCGCATCCTCGACTTGTAGATCTGTATGTGGAACGGGCAGTTCATCGGCTTGATCTGGTAATCCTGCCCTTCCACCTCTATCGACCCGAACATGCTCTGCCGGTAGTAGTCGAGGTGTCCGCTGACGCGCCAGAGGTCGAGCTTCGCGATGTGGGGGGAGAAAACGAGGTCGTATCCCGCCCGCGCGTGCTCGGTCCGCCAGAAATCCTCCATGATGCGCCGCACGACCGCGCCCTTGGGATGCCAGAGGATGAGGCCGGGGCCGATCTCGTCGTTGACGCTGAACAGGTCGAGTTCCTTCCCCAGCTTCCGGTGATCCCTCTTCTTTATCTCCTCCAGGAGTGCGAGGTGCGCCTCGAGATCCTTCCTGGTCGCGAATGCGCACCCGTAGATCCGCGTGAGCATCCGGTTCTTCGAGTCCCCGCGCCAGTAGGCGCCCGCCGTGTTCATAAGCTTGTAGGCGCCGACCTTCCCGCTGGCGGGCAGGTGCGGCCCACGGCAAAGGTCGATGAAGTTCCCCACTTTATAAAGGGAGACGCGCTCGTCGGGGATCTCCGAGAGCAGTTCCTCTTTGTAGGGCTCCCCCCGGAACCTGCCGCGAGCCTCTTCCCTGGAGACCTCCTCGCGGACGAACGGCAGGTCGGCGCGCACGATCTCCGCCATCTTCAACTCGATACGCGCAAGGTCCTCGGGCGTGAAAGGCGTTTCCACGTCGAAATCGTAGTAGAAGCCGTTTTCGATGGCGGGCCCGATCGAGATCTTCGCGTCCGGGAACAGGTCCTTGACTGCGGCCGCCATCACGTGGGCGGTGCTGTGCCGGAGCACCTCCAGTCCCTCGGGGTCCGCGGCCGTGACCCAGCCCGCGCTGCCGTCTTCCGGGGCGGGCATGGAAAGGTCGAGGACGGCGCCGCCGACCCGCGCGGCGATCGCCACCTTTGCTTTTCCCTGTTTTTTCGCAAGCTCCAACAACGTCATTCGCTATCCTTCACTCGATGAGGGGAAAATGGTGGGCGATACTGGAGTTGAACCAGTGACCCCCTGCATGTCAAGCAGGTACTCTAACCATCTGAGCTAATCGCCCCCTGGATATCGAACCTTAATTGATATCAAATGCCGATGTAAAATGTCAATTGAATTATGGGGGTTCACGAATTGTAAACCGCCTCGTGGAAGGCGCGGGGCGTGGGGGTAAACACCGTGACGCGGGTCCCGGACTCCTTTTCCAGGTCCGCGGGGGAGAACCCGTCAAGAAACAGGTCCCCTGCGTCCCGCAGGGTCACCGAGGGGAGGTAGATCCGTTGCGGCTTCCGGTTCCCGAGGGCGTACAGGATGTCCCTCCCCCCGAGAAGCCCGGTGACCGTCACGCTTTTCCCCATCAGGCGGTTTTCGACTGGCACTGGCACGAACCTGGCGCCGGACCTCCGCGAGAATTCCGCAAGGAACTCTTCGACTTGCCTTCTCGCGGACAAACCTGTTATTACAGCCCCGCCCGAACCCGTCTTCTCCCACCTCCGCCGCCGGAAGAGCGTTTTCGCGTCGTCGAGGAACAGCCTCAGAAGTCCCACCCCGTTTTCCATCTGCGCGAACGAGCCGTACGCCTTCCGGCCGGGGACCCTCTTCCCGGCGATCAGGTAGTATTCGTCCGCGGCCATCGCGAAGGGCTCGTCCCCTTTACCGGCTTCCCTGCGGATTCCATCCAGCAACGCGAGCGTTTCCACGGCCCCCTTCCCGTCGACGGGGCGAATTGCCGGAAGCCCCTTCCTGTGCGCGGTCAGCCCCACCGGCACCACGGACACGGTGGAAAGACCCGGGCGCAGGGGCAGGAGCGAACGCAGGGAGCGCTCCAGTTCCTCCCCGTCGTTCATCCCCGGGCAGACCACGATCTGCCCGTGGAGGGTGATGCCCTCCGCGACCAGGCGCCGCATAACCTCCAGTACGTCCGCGGACGCAGGGTTACCCAGCATGCTTCTCCGAAGGTCCGGGTCCGTCGTGTGGATGGAGACGTAAAGCGGGGAAAGCCGGTAACGGAGGATCTTGCGGATCTCCTCTTCCGTGACGTCGGAGAAGGTCACGTACTGCCCGTGGAGGAAGGAGAGACGGACATCCTCGTCCTTGATGTAGAGGGAACGGCGCAAGCCCCTGGGCAACTGGTGAACGAAACAGAACACGCACCGGTTGCGGCACCGCCTGACCCGGATCGGCTCGGGAAAAACGCCGAGCCCGTTTTTCCCTGGACGGAACGCCTTCTCCCTTTCCGCTCCTGCCGCGTTTTTCCACCTCACCCGGAACCTTTTCCTGCTGGCCAGGAAATGGAGGTCGAGCAGGTCCGAAACCGGCTCACCCGACACGGACAGGATCCGGTCGCCGGGGCCGATTCCCGCGCGTTCCGCGGGACTCCCCACCGCGACGGAATCCACCCTCACGCCCCCTTCAGGCATTGGATAGGTCCCGCATGCCGAGGAACAGGTAGTGGACCCCGGTGATGGCGGTGGTCAGGGCGCACAGGATCACGACACCCTCCGTGACGGCTTCCTTCGCGCCCGGGGCGATGGATCCAGCGACGCCCGGGAAGGCGTGCATGGCGAGGAAGTAGATCACGGTGAGGATCTGCACCGCGGTGTTCATCTTGCTGAAGAAGGTCGCCTTGATCTTCCCCGAGTCCAGCAGGATCAGGATCAGGAAGCTCCCGACCAGGATGAAGAGGTCGCGGCTGATCACAAGGATGGTGAGCCACTCCGGGATGATCTTCACGTAGGCGAGGACGATGAAGCTCGTCGCCATCAGCAGCTTGTCGGCGATGGGGTCCAGGTAGAACCCGACGAGTGTCCTCTGCTTCAGCAGCCGGGCGAGGAGGCCGTCCAGCCCGTCGCTGATCCCGCAGGCCGCGAACACGTACAACGCGTGCCGGATCCGGCCGGAGATGAGGAAATGCGCGAACACCGGGACCAGGAGCACACGGAAAGCGGTGAGCGCGTTCGCGATGTTGATCAGCCGGGCTTCGTCGAATCGGTCCCTGCCGAAAGGTGACGGCATAGCTCTCCCTCTATCGCTCGAAGCAGTTCGTCGATCCCCTTGCCGGTCCTGGCGGATATGCGGAATCCCCCCTGGGCCGCCCTCCCTCCCCGGGTGCCGAGGTCCACCTTGTTGATCGCCAGTAGAGCGGGCTTCAACCCGTACGAAAGGTCTTCCAGGATCTTGTGGACCGCGGCGATGTTGTCTTCCATCCGTTCCGTGCTCCCGTCGACGACGTGCACCAGGAGCTCCGCCTCCCCGATCCCCTCCAGGGTGGCGAGAAACGCCTCCCGCAGCTCTTCCGGCAGGTCGTTGATGAACCCCACCGTGTCCACCAGGAGCGCGTCCTTCCCCCCGGGGAGGGAAAGCTTGCGCGCCGTCGGATCGAGGGTCGCGAAGAGCTGGTCCGCCACGAAGACGTCCGACCCGGTCACCCGGTTGAAAAGCGTCGACTTGCCCGAGTTGGTGTAGCCTACGAGGGCGACGACCGGAAACCCGGCCTCCCTGCGACGCATGTAATGCAGTCCCCTGGTGCGGCGCACGGTCGAGAGCTCCCGCTCGATCTGTCGCAACTGCGAACGGATCTTCCTGCGGTCCTCCTCGAGCTTCTTTTCGCCCGGGCCCCGCGTCCCGATGCCCCCGCCCAGCCGGGAAAGCTCCTTCCGCCCGCCGATCAGGCGTCCCATCCGGAAAGAGAGCTGCGCGAGCTCGACCTGCAGCTTACCCTCCCGGGTCCGGGCCCTCCTGGCGAAGATGTCCAGGATGACCTCCCGGCGGTCGAGCACCTTGACGCCCAGCTTCTCCGAAAGGACCATCTGCTGCTTCGGCCGGAGCAGGTTCTGGAATACGACCACGTCGAGTCCCTTTTCCTCGACCGTCTTCCTGAGATCCTCGAGCGTCCCTTTCCCGATCAGGGTGGCCGGGTTCTCCGCGGAAACCATTTGGGTCTGCCTTCCGAGGACGATCCCGCCGGCGGCCTCCACCAGGCTGGAAAGCTCCGCCATCAGGTCGGGGGTGGGAGGGGCGCCCGGGGACGGTCGTTTTTTCCTCCGGGCCCAGACCAGCCAGGCCTTCTCGACGGGTTCCTGGCGCGTCGTCATCAGTGGAGCCGCAACACGTCGTAACCGAAGCGTCCCTGGAGCTCCCGCGCCAGCTCGAGGGACGGGGCGACCCCGACGCCTTCCGGCATCGCCACGATCACCTCGTAGTCGCCGTCACGCACGAGGTGCAGGTACCCCCTCTTTTCCCCCGCGTACTTCCTCACGATCCGCCGCAGGTCCGCGATGTCTTCATTCGTGATGCGTTCCAGCGCGATCCGGAAATGGACCGATTTGGCCAACCGCTCCCGGATGTTTTTCATCGGGAAGACGTCCTCGGCGAGCACCTTGGAGGACGTCTCGTCCGAATCGACCCGCCCGACCAGGAAGACCGGGTCTTCCGACCCCAGCAGGTCCCGGATCTCCCGGTATTTCTCGGGAAAGACGATCACCTCGAGTATTCCCTCGAGATCCTCGAGCGACAGGATGGCCATCTTCTCCCCGCGCTTGGTGGTCTTCTCCTTGAACGACGAGATGACGCCGCCGATCCTGACCTCGGAACCCTGTTTCATGCCGGCGATGCGGGAGGAGGCGACGTTGGCGAAGAGCGCGATCTCCGCCGAGTAGGCGTCGAGCGGGTGCCCGGTGATGTAGAAACCCAGCGCCTCCCTTTCGTTGGACAAACGCTCCCTCCGGGTCCAGGCATGCGCGGAGGAAACCTGCTTCCTGTCCCGGGAGGGCGGGGGCGCGGCGGTCCCCTGTCCGAACAGCGCGAACTGGCCCGATTCCCTGCTTCTCGCCTCCCCCTGGGCGGTCTCCATCATCGAGGGGAGTTGCGCGAAAAGCTTTCCCCGGTCCGGGTCGAGGGAGTCGAGCGCCCCGGCCTTGATGAGGCTCTCCAGCGCCCTCTTGTTCACCTTCCGCAGTTCCACGCGGGAGAGAAAATCCTCCACCGAGGCGAACGGCTCCTCCCCTCGCGCCTCCTGTATTGATTCGACCGCGCTCTCCCCCACCCCCTTGATCGCCGACAGCCCGAACCGGATCGCCTTCCCCGAAGGGTAGAAGGCGAAGCGGGATTCGTTCACGTCCGGCGGGAGGATGGGGATCCCCTTCTCGCGGCAGTAGCCGATGTACCGGATTACCTTCGCCGTGTCCCCGGACTCCGACGTCATGAGGGCGCAGAAATACTCGACCGTGTAGTGAGCCTTCAGGTAGGCCGTCTGGTAGGCGACCATCGCGTACGCGGCGCTGTGCGACTTGTTGAACCCGTACTCGCCGAACTGGGCGATCTGCTCGAAGATGGCTTGCGCCTTGTTGTCCGGGATCCCGTTCTTCGAGGCCCCCTGGAGGAAACGCGCCTTCTGCTTCTCCATCAGGACCGTGTCCTTCTTTCCCATCGCCTTCCGGAGTACGTCGGCTTCCCCCATCGAGAACCCGGCCAGGGCCGCGGCTATCTGCATCACCTGCTCCTGGTAAACGATGACGCCGAATGTGTCCCGGAGTATCTCGGCGAGCTGCGGGAAGGGGTACTCGATGGTCTTCCTTCCGTGGCGCCTGGAGATGAAGTCCTCCACCATGCCGCTCTGGAGGGGCCCAGGCCTGTACAGTGCCACGGCGTGGATCAGGTGCGGGAACACTTCCGGCTTCAGGCGGAAGAGGAGGTCCGTGAACCCGCTGCTCTCGCACTGGAACACGCCCGGGGTGTCCCCACGCGCAAGCATCGCGTACGTCCCGGCGTCGTCCAGCGGGATCGTTTCCAGGTCCAGCTCCTCGCCGCGTTCGCGGATCATCCGGAGGGCGTCGTGGACCGCCGTGAGGGTCCGCAGGCCCAGGACGTCGAACTTCACCAGCCCGACCTTCTCGATGTCCTTCATGGAAAACTGCGTGGTGATGTCGCCGTTGGAGTTCCGGTAGAGCGGCACGTAATCGGTGATCGGCCGGTTCGCGATCACGACCCCGGCGGCGTGGGTGGAGGCGTGCCGCGAAAGCCCCTCGATCGCCTTCGCGTACCCGAAAAGCTCCTCGACCTTCGGGTTGTCGCGTATCGCCTCCTTGAGGGCCGGCTCCACCTGGAGAGCGCGGTCTATGGTCATCCCGAGGTCCGGCGGGATGAGCTTCGCGATCCGGTCGACGTCGGCGTACGGCATCTCCAGCACCCTTCCCACGTCCCGGACCGCCGCGCGCGCCTTCATCGTCCCGAAGGTGATGATCTGCGTCACGTTCTTTTCCCCGTACCGCTCGCGGATGTACTGGATCACCTCGTCCCGCCGGTTCTTGCAGAAGTCGCAATCGACGTCGGGGAGGCTTATCCGCTCCGGGTTCAGGAACCGCTCGAACAGGAGGCCGTGCGGGATCGGGTCGATCTCCGTGATCCGCAGGGCGTAGGCGACGAGGCTGCCGGCGGCGCTGCCGCGGCCGGGCCCCACCGGGATCCCTTTCTCCTTGGCGTGGCGGATGAAATCCCAGACGATGAGGAAGTAGCCGGAAAAACCGCTCGCCTCGATCACCGACAGCTCGAAATCGAGCCGTTTACGGTACGCAGCGGCGGCCTTCGCGTCGACTTTTTCCCCGCGCCTTCCCTTCTCCTGGAACCTCCGGGCGAGACCCTCGACGCTCAAGGTGCGCAGGTACAGTTCCGACGTCATCCCTTCGGGCACCCGGAACTCCGGTATCTTGTTGTGGCCGAGGTCGAGCGTGACCTTGCACCGCTCCGCGATGGCCATGGTGTTCTTCAGCGAGTCGGGCGCCACGTGTCCGAACGCCTTCTCGAACTCCGCCGCCGATTTAACGTAGAACTGGTCGGTGGCGAACCGCATCCGGTCGGCGGCGCCGATGGTCTTGCCGGTCTGCAGGCAGAGCAGGACGTCGTGGACCCGCGCGTCCCCGCGCTCGATGTAATGGCAGTCGTTGGTTGCGATGAGCGGGGTCCCCGTCGCGCGCGCAAGCTCGATCAGCTTCGGGTTGGCCAGGTTCTGCTCCGGGAGCCCGTTGTCCTGGATCTCCAGGAAGAAGCTGCCGTCCCGGAAAATGTCCTTGTAGGTCTCCAGGCACGCGGCCGCCTGTTCCGCCCCTTCCTGCATCAGGGTCCGCGGGATCTCCCCCTGCAGGCATGCCGAACTCGCGATAATCCCCTTCGCGTGTTCCCGAAGGATCTCCTTGTCCACGCGGGGCTTGTAGTAAAATCCCTCGACGTGCGCCTTCGAGACCAGCTGGATGAGATTGTGGTACCCCTCGTCGGACTCCGCCAGCAGGATCAGGTGGTAGGCCCTGTCTTCGTTCTGCCCGGCCTTCCGCTCGTGCCGGGACCCAGGCGCGACGTAGACCTCGCACCCGATGATCGGTCGTATCCCCGCCTGGTTGGCCTTCTCGTAGAAATCGACGGTCCCCATCATGCCGCCGTGGTCCGTCACGGCGACGGCCGGCATGCGGAGCTCGGCGACCTTGCGCACCAGGTCACGGATCTTGATGGTTCCGTCGAGAAGGCTGTACTGGGTGTGCAGGTGGAGGTGGACGAATCCGGTCATTCCCATTCGATCGTGCTCGGAGGCTTCGACGATATGTCGTAGACGACCCGGTTGACGCCCTTCACCTCGTTGATGATCCGGGTGGATATCTTCTGGAGCAGCTCGTACGGCAGGCGCACCCAGTCGGCGGTCATCCCGTCCTGGCTCTGCACCGCGCGTATGGCCACGACGTTTTCATACGTACGGAAATCCCCCATCACGCCCACCGTCTTTATCGGAAGCAGAACGGCGAACGATTGCCAGATCGCCTCGTAGAGCCCGGCGGCCCGAACCTCCTCGTCGACGACCGCG
>JAKALO010000159.1 GCA_021824125.1 Deltaproteobacteria bacterium
CCATCTCGGCTACGGACGCGCAGGAAACGGGGTGGACGTTCTCGAGCACGCCGTTGTAGAGCGCCGTCGCCACCTTCGTGCACCTGGGCGTCACGCCCCCGACCACCTTCGGGATGTTCTTCGTCGTGTACATCGCGTTGCCCGGGTCGACGCGCTCGGGTGAGAACGCCAGGAAGATGTCCCGCCCGACCTTCAGCCCCTTCTTCTCGAACATCGGGACGAGGACTTCCACGGTCGTCCCCGGGTACGTGGTGCTCTCCAGGACGATCAGCATGTCCTTGTGGATGTATTTCGCCACCTGCTCCGCGGCCGCGACGATATAGGAGAGGTCGGGGTCCTTCGTCTTGCGCAGCGGCGTGGGGACGCAGATGTTTACCGTGTCCGCCTCCGCCAGCGCCGAGAAATCCGAGGTCGCCCGCAGTCGGCCCGCCGCCACGGCCTCCCGGATCGCCTCCGAAGGGATGTCCCCGATGTACGATTTCCCCGCGCGGATCATCCGGATCTTCGTGCCGTCGGTGTCGATCCCGATCACGGAAACGCCAGCCCCTGCGTATTCCACGGCCAGCGGAAGGCCGACGTAACCCAGCCCGAGCACTGCGGCCGTGAAGTTCTTCTGCTTCAGGCGGGAGAGCAGATCCCCCTGCGCGTTCGATCCCGGCATCTTCGAAAACCTCCAGGTCAGGCTGCGTTCGAAAAAAAACGCCCACGGGGACGGGCGGACCCGTGTTCCGGTGGGCGCTATATTATAAATGTACCGTAATTTAAGCGGATTTCAACTTCTTTATCTCGGCGATCAGTTCCGGCACCGCCTTGAAGAGGTCGGCCACCAGCCCGTAGTCGGCCACCTGGAAGATCGGCGCCTCCTCGTCCTTGTTTATGGCGACGATCACCTTCGAGTCCTTCATCCCCGCCAGGTGCTGGATGGCGCCCGAGATCCCCAGCGCGAAATAGAGCTCCGGAGCGACGATCTTCCCGGTCTGCCCGACCTGCCAGTCGTTGGGCGCCCATCCGGCGTCCACCACCGCGCGCGACGCCCCGATGGCGGCCTGGAACAGGTCGGCGAGCTCCTCGACCATTTTCAGGTTCTCCTGCGCCTTGATCCCGCGCCCCGCGGAGACGATCACCCGGGCGTCGGTCAGCTCCGGCCGCTCGGACTTGGTTTCCTGCCGGGACACGAACGCGGTCGCACCTGGATCGGCCGATACGGAAATCGGCTCCACCGGCGCCTTGGCCCCCGCCGGCGCCGCCGCGTCGAACGCGGTCTGCCGCACGGTGAAAAGCAACGGGCTCCCGGACAGCTCCACCGTCGCGATGGCGTTCCCCGCGTACATCGGCCTCATGGCGAGGACTTTGTCCCCTTCCTTGATCAGCCCGACGATATCGCTTGCCAGCGGGGCGTCGAGCAGCCCCGAGAGGCGCGGCATGAAATCCTTGCCGAAGGTGGAAGCCGGCGCGAACACGGCGCCGTACCCCTTTTCCTTCACCACCTGCGCCACGGCCGACGCAAAAGTAACCGCGAGGTATTTCGCGAAGGCCGCCCCCTCGCCCAGGAGCACCTTGCGCACTCCGCATGCGGCCACCGTGTCGGCCACCGATGCGACTCCGCTTCCGAGGACGAGCACATCCACCTCTCCACCGGAAAGGCCCGCGAGCGCTTTCGCGGCCGTGATCGTCGACAGGGTCGTCTTCCGGAAAACCCCGTCCTGGTGCTCCGCAACAACCAGTATGTCCGCCATGCCGCCTATCCTCCTCCACAAAATCGGGGACACTCTTAAAATCAGGGACGTTCTTAAAAAGTCGGTCGATAGACCTTAACCTAATCCTTATTGCTTAAGACTCTTGCATCAGGGCAGAGTTTTTAAGAACGTCCCTGTTTTTGTTACAGGACCTTGGCCTCATTCTTCAATTTGGCTACCAGTTCGGCGACGTCGGCCACCTTCCGGCCACCGGCCCGCTCCTTGGGCGCTGCGAGGGAAAGCACCCGGACTCTCGGCGCGGCGTCCACCCCAAGGGATGCCCCGGGTATCGCCTTCAGCTCCTTCTTCTTCGCCTTCATGATGCCGGGAAGCGACGCGTAGCGGGGCTCGTTCAATCTCAAATCCGTCGTCACGACCGCCGGCAGGGAAACTTCGATCGTCTCCAGGCCGCCGTCCACCTCCCGCGTGACGTGCGCCTTCTTGCCGTCCGCGACGAACTCAACCTTCGATGCGAACGTCGCCTGATGCCACGACAGGAGGGCGGAGAGTATCTGCCCCACCTGGTTGTTGTCGTCGTCGACCGCCTGCTTGCCCATCAGAACGAGGTCGGGCTTCTCATGCTCGACGGCCTTCGCCATGAACTTCGCCACGGCGAGGCTGTCCAGCCCATTCTCAACCTCGACCAGGATCGCCCGGTCGGCCCCCATCGCAAGCGCCGTGCGGATCTGCTGCTCGCCAGCCTTCGGCCCGACCGTGAGGATAACCACCTCGCCGCCCTGCTTTTCCTTGATCCGCAGCGCTTCCTCCACCGCGATCTCGCAGAACGGGTTGATCACCATCTTGATGTTGTCCAGATTGATCCCGCTCCCGTCCGGCCTTATCTTCACCTTCTCGTCCGGGTTCGGGACAGGCTTTATCGCCACGAGAATCTTCACGCCGCACCTCCATCGAGGAAAAAGCTTCCTTGTGTCGCCGAACATGGAAATGATACTGAAAAACAGGCAGGGAAGCAATAATAAAATGAATGGCTATTCACTCATCAAAAACGGGAACAGGCCGGGAAGAAAAGCGGAAAAGAGGGCACCGATTCCGCCCCCCGCAGCATCTGCGATCCAGTCGACAAGGTCTAAGCTCCTCCCGGGAATCCAGTACTGGTGGATTTCGTCGACACTCCCCACGAACATGACGAAACCTGCGCCGGCCAGGGCCGCCATCATCGCCGGACTGCCGCACTCCCTTCTCCACATGGCGCACAGGAACCCCATCACCCCGTAGAAACCGAAGTGGGCGATCTTGTCCGCATACGGGAGGGGAACCTCGATCTCCGGGTTCGGGATGGAAGTAAGCAAGAAGGTGAACGCAACCCAGAGGATAAGTAGCGCCAAGTATATCCGCTTCCTGATCATCACAAAAACAGGGACGTTCTTAAAAACTCTGCCCCTTCATGAGTATGGAAATCACTCCCAAAACCCCTTTCAGTCTCCAGCGGCAAAATAATCATCATTGTCGTTTTTCCGCCGAACTTTTTAAGAACGTCCCTGTTTTTGAGGTCCTGTTACCAGTGTCATGTCCGGCCTTCCCGTGTGTACCAGAGATCGAAGAACTTGAGGTACTCGCCGGACTTGACGGCGCGCCACCAAGCCTCGTTTTCGAGATACCACCGGACGGTCTCGCGCAGCCCTTCCTCGAACGGCACCCGCGGGGCGACGCCCAGCTCGCGGCGCGTCTTCGCGTCGTCGATCGCGTATCGCCGGTCGTGACCGGGACGATCGGGGACGAACTTCATCATCGACTCCGGCTTCCCCATGGCCGACAGGAGCAGTTTCGTGATCTCGATGTTCGTCCGTTCGTTCCCGCCGCCGATGTTGTACACCTCACCCGGCTGCCCGCGCAGTATCACCGCCTCTATCGCGCGAGAGTGGTCGTCCACGTGGATCCAGTCCCGGACGTTCATCCCGTCCCCGTACACCGGCACCTGCTTGTCCTCGTGAAGCAGCGTGATGAAGAACGGGATGATCTTCTCGGGAAACTGGAACGGGCCGTAATTGTTCGAGCAGCGCGTCACGATCCCCGGGACGCCGTACGTCTTGAACCAGGCCCTGACGAGTAGGTCCGCCGCCGTCTTGCTGGCCGCGTAGGGGGAATTCGGGCGAAGGGGCGATCCCTCCGAGAACTTACCCTCCTTGCCCAGCGAGCCGTAGACCTCGTCGGTGGAGATCTGTACGTAGCGGGCGACCTCCAGCTTGCGGGCGGTTTCCAGCAGTACCTGCGTGCCCAGGACGTTGGTCCGGAGGAACAGGGCGGGGTCGCTGATGCTCCGATCGACGTGGGTTTCCGCGGCGAAGTTGACGATCGCGTCCGGCCGCTCCGTCGAAACGATCTCCTCGATCCGGGGGGCGTCGCAGATGTCGGCGCGGATGAACCGGTAGCGGTCGTCGCTCTCCAGTCCCTTCAGGTTCGCCAGGTTCCCCGCGTAAGTGAGCTTGTCGACGTTGACGACACGCCAATCCTCGCGAGCGCCGAGAACGTACCGGATGAAGTTCGAACCGATGAAGCCGGCCCCGCCCGCCACGACCAGCTTCACGCCGTTCCCCTCGCTCCCCTTCACGCGGGCCTCCGTATCCTATGCCCCCAGACCCCGCTCATCCGTCCTTCCGCTCCCACGAGTAGGGGATATCGTTCTTGTGCGGATCGACCCGGAACTCGTCCGGCTCCTTGTAATTGTACGGCTCCGTGGGCACGTTGATCAGCAGCGCCTCCTTGGTCCCGATCGCCTTGAACCCGTGGTAGACCAGCGGCGGGATACGGAGAAGGATCGGTCTGTGCTCGCCGGGGAAGAACTCGTTCACCTCTCCCTTGGTCGGCGAACCGTCGCGCGAATCGTACAGTACCACCTTCATCGTCCCCTTGACGACGCAGAAGTGGTCGGTCTGCACCTTGTGGTAATGCCACGCCTTGACCACGCCCGGGTATCCCGTGGTTAGATACACTTGGCCGAATTTGCTAAAGATATCGTCGTCGGCCCGCAGAATCTCCATGAGCCGCCCACGCTCGTCCGGGATCACCTTCAGCTGCTTGATCACAACGCCGTCGATCATCTCAATCTCCTTGAAATTCAAAATCAGGGACGTTCTTAAAAACTCTGACC
>JAKALO010000160.1 GCA_021824125.1 Deltaproteobacteria bacterium
GAACCCAACTCGCAACAGGACTAAAGATACGAACATACCCGTTAGTCGTAGGGAACTTTATGTGCCTCTGCGAAATAGCGTTGTCCTGAATCTTCGCACTAGTGATGGAGTTGTCTACTAACGACAGCGCCGGGGTCGTCGTGCCGGTCGCTACCCCGATCATCGAGTCGCCGGTGACGGAGGTGACAGTGCCCGTGCACGCGCCCCAGTAGAACGTATTGTCCCCGGCGGATTTCAGGCAGTAGGCGGCGACACCATTGTCGGAAACCAGGGCAAGCTGGTACAGGCGTTCCAGCGACACCGTGTTGTCGGCGAAGAAGGACAGATGCGAGGCGTTCAGGCCGCAGTACGTCCTCCCACCCGCCGACGTGACGCAGGTATTCCCGAGCCGGAGATCCCCTATCACGCCGAGGCCGCTGATGGAGTACGGCCCGAGCGGTCGGATCTCCGAACGGGCGACGCCTACCGCCAAGATCACCATCGCAAACAGTGCCGCCGCAACCTTTCTCATGGCATGAACCTCCAAATGAAAAGCCCCGCTCGCAGGCGGGGCCGATGATGAACCGAGTACGATTCGCTCGTATTTACAATCCAAGGATTGCCTTGAGCGTCGCCTTAAATTGATCGTGCGTGATCGGAGCCTTTACTTCCAGCGCCCGGAGACGGTTCTCGTAGTTGAACAGAACGCGTGCCGCTCCCCGCAGGAGCGCGTTCTGTAGACGCTCCTCCTCGGATCGAGCGGATTCTTCCGCGGCAATAACCGCTGGATCCATTTCTCGCCATGACACGGCCCCGGGATAGTGCGGGAGGAACTTCCCCGCCTCTGCCGCATCACGTACGCCTTCGATCGTTCGCATCACCTGGCCGGCCCCGTCCAACAATTCGATTCTCATGCGTGCCCTCCGTCAGGGGATGAGATGGACGACGGTGATGTATCCGCTCATGCCGGATGCGACGCCGGCCACGTTCCATTCGATCTCAATCGCTGCCCGCGTCCCAAGGATCCCCGCGAGGCTCACCTCAAGGATTCCGTTGATGTCCCCCGTGCCATCCTGCTTCAATTCGTTCGAGTAGTTCGATCCTACCTTCACCCGGACGTACGCATGCCATCCAGGGGCATTGGCGCAATGGATCGCGGCGGCGAAACGCATTCTGGGAAACAACGCTGTATCGAAGTACATCGGGTTCGTCGCCGGGACTTTTGCCGCCTGCTGCCAGCCGGTCGTGTCTGCCAATGCCGCATCGCAAAACACGTGGCCTGCTTGCGCCATACTCACGACGGCTCCCACGCCGTCGAAGATGCAGCTTCCAGAAGTAGCGTCGGACGAATCCGCTCCGATCAGGCGGAGCTTAAAGTATCTCGCATCGGCCGGAGGGAGCACGGCCCGGGCATAGGTGGTTCCAGCCGTTGAATTGCTCGTACTGTCGTCGTAGATATCCGTGGTTGCCGTGGTACACGCCGTTTGGTCTTTCTTGTACCAGAGGACGCGAACGATGTTCCGTATGTCCGCCACGGAGGATTTCATGTGCCACCAGACCAGCAGTGGGACAAACTCGGAGCACTCCGCAAAATCCTGCATCGTCAGGTAGCCGCCACCGCTGCCGCTTGATACGAATTTATACCCCTGCTTGCCATGGAGCGGGTCCGTCGTCTCGATGTCTCCCGTCCCCCACTTGAACGATACCCAGCCGGTCGGATCGTTGGGGGATACGCCCTGCTCGAACGACCCGTTCTCCACGAGGATCCCGCCGCCCAGGTTGTCGTACAGGAAGCTGATATCGTCTGCGATGATGTCCGCCAGGGACTTCTTCGTCGAGTGCCCCTGCGTCGGCTTCGTGATGGTTGTGTACGCCATTCCTTACCCCCTACATCCACACGCCGGCATTATAGGAATCAGGATCAGTCGAGTCCGCGAACCCGTTGTCGTCGGACCAGTACCCGAAATTCTGCCGGGCGTATGCTTTCTGCGCCGCCGTCCAGTTCTTATCCCATGTCTCGGCCGACCCCCCACCGAGGGAGGCCGGGAACACCGGAGCGTCCTCAGTCCAATGCCCCGGCTCGTTCTTCATCCCGTGCAGATCGCCGAGGATAAGATCAACCCACATGCGGTTCGCGAGGGACCGCTTGATTTCCAGGACCTCGAAGACGGCGTCTACAGCCCCGCGCGGGCGTTGGATGTGGACGTAATCCGCCGGTAGAAGCGTCCACCCGCGCCAATTCACCCGCGCACGGTACATTCTCGCCGGCTCCCCCCTCATCCGTACAGCCCGCTGCCCCACGTAAGCGGCGTCCGAGCTGCGGTGCAGCGGCGTCCTCTCCATCACGTCCACGGCCGCCTGCGGGAACTGCTGGAAATACTGCCCCGAGGGACGCGGTGCGATGTAGACCTGCTTGAAATCGCGCATGGCGTGGATCTGATATTCGACCTTAATCTGCGAGAGCACGTCCTTGGTGTCGATGTTCTCCTCGAAAGACGCGATCTCGCGGTCACCGGAGAACGGCATGGCGGTGTTTCCCTGCGGAGGGTTGAACGCCACGTACCGGTACTTCCCGTCGAAGTCGTTGAACAGATACGAACCGACGGCCGCGTTGATGTCGCCGATGATCGTGGCGACTTCGGTTTCTTTTTCGATATGGATCCCGGGGGACAAGAACACGACGTCGTGTCCAAACCGATCGGGGCCGAGTTCGAAAAACGTCTTCGACGTTGCGAAGGAGGCGGAATGCTTGTACGCCGACGCCTCTCCCGCCTGCACGAAGATCAGGTCCGCCACCACGTCCGACGGGTTTTCCATGATCGTGCCGTCGGGGTTCCTCATGCCGACAAAGTCGCAGGCGATCTCCTGTTCCGGTGTCCAAACGCTCGGGGCGAGGGTGAACTCCGCATTAGCGGCGTCCTTCGTTGAAATCGGAACTCCAACCCATGATTCCGTGACACCGTCGAACACGCGGACCTCTGCGATGTCGTACACCGCATGGCCTGCGACCCTGAACCGGAATGCCTCGACGTCCACGCATACGGGACGCACGTCGTATACGTATCCGTAGGCGAGTTGCTTCACCTTCCCGATCGACTTCTCTTCCATTTTCGGCCAGTCGTCGCGGGTCCACGTCGCCGTCGGGATCTTGCGCTTGAGGACCCCTTTCCGCTCCTCCAACTCCAGCACGAACTCGGCGTTCGTCTTCTCCCACCGGATGGTTTTCCAGGTACCGATGACGTCATGCTCGGCGTACGTCGCCAGATTCCGCAGGAGGCTCAAGTCCCCCGTGGGGACGAGTGCGCCCGCCTGGCTCACCTCGGTGTACGCTCCGACGCTCCCCGGCTCCGTGTAGGCGCCTTCGGGGGGCATGGCGTAAACCCACCCCGCCGGAAGCGGATCATCCGCCGCCATCAGGATCCGCGTCGCGCCGGCGTTCCAGTCCAGATGCGACAGGAGATCGAAGAAGCCGTCCTGATTGCTGAGTTCCAGCTTCCCGCCGCCGATCTGCGGCGCGTCGCCGAATTTCGCCTCGACCCGCATAGAGAGGGTCGGAAGATTCATCACCCGTGGATCGTAGTAGATGCCGTTGTAGATCCGCCCCGCGCGATCCGTGAAATAGAACTGGATCATCGCCTGGAGCGACTTCGCATAGGGCGAGGCACTGCCGGTGCAATGGACGTAGATCCGAGCAGTGGCGCGGTCCCAGTACCAGCTCCCGGCGTTTGCATCCACAAGCGCCGCCGACGCTCGTTCCGTCAACGCCGCACCGCTTTCCATTACCTGCTCCACGGTACGGGAGGAGCCGGCAATGGTGGACGCGAACCACGTGTTCGCAAGACCGCCGGCGGCGGCGGTCCAGTGTATCAGCCGTTCCCCGGCCGTGGTTTCGAACAGGAAACAGACGGATAGGTTCGGATACGCCAGACGGTCGGATAGAACGGTCATCGCCTAAATATCCTCTGCGAGTTCAAGTTCGGCCTGCCACTTCCGCGGGCCGCCGGGCCCGGCGAGCTCAAGCTCCCGCCCCTTGAGCGATCGGGCCTTGACGTAGTAGAGGAGGTCATACGGCTTGCTCGCAGGGGCGATCGACACGAAGAACGGGGTGTGCGTGCCGCATGCGGAGGCCAACGCCTTTAGCTGCTCCATCTGCGCATCGCTCACCGGGGGGAACCGGACGGAGACCATGTTGCGGATGGGACGGATATCGGAGTAGGAAACGCCGTCAGGCGTCGAGTCCGTGACTGAGTAGTCATCGGGGGTGATCTTCAACCCTCCCGGCATGGCGGGGCCGCGCTCGCATTCGTACGACGGGCCGAGATAGATCCGCCCGATGTCCCGCGTCTCGGCGGCGGCGCCCTTCGTGAAGATGAACCGCCACCATTGGTACATCTGATCCTCGGGGAAATGATGGGCCATGACGTAGGGGTTGTAGGTGACCACCTGATCGACGGAAGGCGCCCCCCAGGAGTCCGTCGCGTTCCCCTGGATCTTGATGGCGCTGTCGCCGACCTGAAGATCATGGGCCAAGATAATGATGTCCCGGACAGCCTTCGGGCTGCCGAAGTCGAACTTGACCCACTCGGCTGCGACGGACACGCCAGTGCGATATACCTTCCCGCGGTGCGGATGGATCAGATTCGACACGGGCAAGTCGGCGTTTTCGGACCCGGCCGTGATGACCACCCCGGAAACATCGATCATGTTCTGCCACATCAATCTCATGTCGTCGCCAGCCGCCAGCCGTATTGCCGCCCCCGCCGCTCGATCCATCGTCCGAACTTCTCACCGTCGAGATAGATGTCGCCGGAACGCGGCACGCCTCCGCCCCTGCCACCATCGCCGTCCAGGAACTCCGTAAGGT
>JAKALO010000161.1 GCA_021824125.1 Deltaproteobacteria bacterium
CGCTGTCTTGATACTGCAGCAACGTTTTCATCTTCGTCATTTCCTCCTGATACTGCTCCCGCTTCTCCTTCTCCTTGGCGGATTCCGTCGCTATCCGCCTCTCCGTGACCGCCGCCTCCTGCCTTGCCTCCTCTTTGATGTTGGCGATGGCGGCCACATGGGTCCGGATGAACTCTGCTACGTGGTCCGGGTATCACTCTGTGGAACGGGATGCCCGTTCATGGAGAGCGAGCTTTTCGGCCACGTGCGGGAGCTGGAGAATGCCGTGGAGCGCGCGAAGATCTGTTCGCGGGGCGCGGTTATCGAGGAGTCCGCCCTTCCGGCGGAGATCCGGCGCCGCGGCGCGGGGACGGAGCGAACCTTCGGATCCTCCCATGGCCAGCCGGCGGGGGAAGAAGCGGAACGCCTGAGGGACATCCTTTCGCGTTGCCGATGGAACCGCCGGAAAGCCGCCGCACAAATGGGGATAAGCCGTGTCACGCTGTGGAGGAAAATGAAATCCCTGGGCATCGAAGGTTAGGCCCGGTACTCGAAGGACCGGTCGAAGGGAGGGTATATTCCGCCCCGTGTTCATGGAAGGGTTCTCATCATGAAACATTCCCAATCCCCCGTCAGGGTTTCATGGACCCGGTCCGCATGTAGCGGGAATGCCAGGAAAAAGCCTCTTCGATCAGGTGCGGAGTGTGCTTCCCGGGAGAGTGGTTGAGCGCCCGGAAATAGTAGTCCTTGAGCATCGGGCGGTAGTCGGGGTGGACGCACTTGTCGATGATCTGGACGGCGCGCTGTTTCGGGGACGTCCCGCGGAGATCGGCCAGTCCCTGCTCGGTGACGACCACGTCGACGTCGTGCTCGCAGTGGTCGACGTGGGACACCATAGGGACGACGCAGGAGATGTCCCCACGGGCAGCCATGGAGGAAGTGGTGAAGATCGAGATGAACGAGTTGCGCGCGAAATCGCCGGAGCCGCCGATCCCGTTGATGATCCGGGTGCCGTTTACGTGGGTCGAATTCACGTTGCCGTAGAGGTCGAACTCCACGCACCCGTTCATCGCGAGGACGCCGAGCCTTTTTATGACCCCGACGTGGTTGCTGATCGACTGGGCGCGCAGGAGGATCTTGTCCTTGTAGGCGCCGATGTTCGCCTTGAATCTTTCGCCCACGGCCGGGGACACGGAGAACGCCGTCGACGACGCGAACGTTATCTTCCCGGCGTCGATGAGCGCCAGCATCCCGTCCTGGATGACCTCGGTGTACACGGTCAGGTTCTCGAAATCCGAATCCAGCAATCCGTACAGAACCGCGTTCGCGACGTTCCCCACGCCCGACTGCAGAGGCAAAAGGTTCGCCGGAAGCCTTCCCTTCTTCACCTCGTGCTTGAAGAACTCCAGGATGTGCCCGGAGATCGCCTTGCTGTCCTTGTCCGGCTCCTTGAACACCGTGGTACGGTCGGGGTGGTTCGTCTCGACGATCGCCTTGATCTTCTCGGGAGGGCATGTGAGGTACGGGGTCCCGATGCGGTCGGAGGGTTTCAGGATCATGATGGGTTCGACGTTCGGGGGCATGGCCGGCTCGTAGACGTCGTGCATCCCCTCCAGTTCCAGCGGATGGTAGTAGTTGACCTCGAGGATCACTTCCCGGGCGCAGTCGATGAAGGCCTGGTTGTTCCCCACCGAGGTGGACGGGATGAGCTTGCCGTCCTCGGTGATCCCGGTCACCTCTATGATCGCGGTGTCCAGGTCGCCGAAGAAGCCGCACTTGACGTACTGGGCGACCGCCCCCAGGTGGAAGTCGAAATATTCCATCTTTCCGAAGTTGATCTTCTCGCGGGCGATCGGGTCGGAGTTGTACGGCATGCGCAGCTCGATCCCGTCGACCATCGCCAGCGCCCCGTCGAGCTCGCTGCTGGTGGAGGCCCCGGTCATGACGACGATGCGGAACTTCCCTCCCTTGCTGTGCTCCCGCAGGATGTGCTCGGCGAGCGCCTGGGGGACCAGCTTCGGATACCCGGAGCCCGTGAACCCGCTCATCCCCACCTTGTAGCCGCTCTTGATCAGCTCGGCAGCATCCGTGGCGAAGGTGATCTTCTCCTTCAACGCCTTGTTCTTAACCCGTAACCCTCTCAGGATCGTCATGTCCGTCCGTCCCCTTTCGATTTTTGCGGGCTTCGGCCCGCCGACGCCAATAACCGCTTCCTTTCCTTTCGCTTCGGGGGTCCCTTCCCGCGCCTGGATCCCTTCAAGCGCCTCGCCGGCGGCCGCGGCGATCCGTTCGATGTCCGCGGAAGGAAGGTCCTCCTTCCGGATCCTCAGTTCGACCCCCGGGAGGAGCTCCACGCTTTCCCAGCGGTCCGATTCGATCCTCCTCAAGACGGCCTCGATGTAATCGTCCGGCCGCCCGGAAATCATCGACCGGATCTTCCGCAGGGGAAGATCGCGGGACTGCAGCGCCTTTACCGTCAAAATCTGGAGGAAATGGCGATAGCCGTAAATCGCTCGCCCGCCGGAGTAGGAAAGGGGACGGTCGATGAGCCCGGTCGCGGCGTAATAGCGGATCGTCCGCCCGGAGGGGATTTCGGCCACTTTGTACCGGGCCTGCCTGCTCGCGATGACCGGGACCCACCTCCCCGAAAGCTCGCACAGTTCCTCCAGGGAAAGGTCCGTTCTCCCGCGCAGGGAATCGAACAAATGTTGGAGGTCGTCCGACATGATTGACACTATATACTGTGACCACCAAATACTGTCAACATAAAAATTGGTGCCCCGGGAGTCGTGCAAAGACCCGGGCTGGTATTGCGCGTCAGAGGGGGCGGCGGAGGGACACGTCGGCGCATCCGTCCGCGAGGTCGCGGTCGAGCTCCGAAATCCGTTTTCTCGCCCTCTCGCGCTGGTTGCGCATCGTCTCCAGGTTCTTCCGCGCCGCCTCCCGCTCGGACTCGCTGATCCTGCCCTTGCCGATAGCGACGGTGAAATCGATGGATAGCTTGGCGCCCCGGAAAGCCAACGCACCAAGCGGCCCGCCAAGCTTTCCCGACAATTCCTCTCCCGCTTTCTCGAGGATGCCGCTGTCCACGAGAAGCTTGTACGTCTGCGGCAGGATCTCTTTCGAAAGATTGTCCGCCTTGCTCCTCATTTCTTCGGAATTCCTGTAGCCCGCCTGGGCGGCCTTGGCGAGGCCCTCTCCCTCGAAAACCATCGTGTTGAGGGAATGGATCAGAAGGTCGCGTTTACCCTGGTCGACGTCGAGCCCTTTCAGTAAATCAACCTGCGAGCGGAGGAACGCGGCGGAAGTCAGGACCTGCGTCGCGTACCCCTTGGCCTCGTTGACGGCCGCATCCAGGAGAACCTGCCGTCTTTCGGCGGAGGCTTCCTTTACGCCTCGAACCGCCTCCTCGAGCTGCGCCTCCGTCCGCCTTATCGCGTCGTCCTGAACAGGAAGCCCTTCGGAAAGCCTGTCCCGGGTCGCCTTCCTGCTCTCGCACTCCGCGGCCGACAGCTTCACCTTCTCCTTCGCCGTGTCTTGTCGAAGGTCCCGCAGGACGAGATTGTCGACCGTGACAGGCTTCGATGGATCCAGGCGCCTGAGATCGACCACCGAAGGATCCTCCAAGGGCAATGCCCCGCCCTGCGGATTTCCGGGAGTGCCGAAGAAACCGGTTGAAGGCTTGATCTGCAGATCGCCGTCCCCCCCGGGCAACCCTTTCAAGGCGGAAAGCGTTTCTTGCCGCTGCCGTTCGGCGAGGGATCGGGACTGCAGGGACAAGTTTAAAAGCCGCTCGTCCTCCTGCCGAACCTGTTCCCTTGTCGCTTCGTCAAGCTGCCGCATCATGGTCCTGTTCAGCTCCAACGCACGCCGGGCCTCCATCTCCGCCTGCGCCCTTTTCCTCGCCTCCTCCTGCGGGTCCCCGAAGATCGCCTTTCCGATCCCCTGGCCGATCTGGTAGCCCAGGCCGTAGAAGCCGTTGTACATCCCGGAACCCGCGCCGGCGCCGGGCGAACTCTGCCCCCTGCCTCCCCAGTTCGAACCCGGGCTGCAGGACGGATTTCCTCCGGACATGCTGAATGTACCGCCGCAGGAGACGCACCACGATTGGTATTCCCTGGCCCATGCCGAGCCGTAAGATCCCGAGGGGGGGCGATTGCAATCCGCCGGGAGGGCGCGTGGAGGGAGGACCAGGACGTAAATCAGGAGGGGAAGGAAAACCGCTGCGCGAAACCTATGTTCCCGCCTGAATCGTCCTTCGAACCGTTTTGTCGCCTTCATCCTCGCCCTCCGGAAGCGGAGATTCGCCTATTGGGCGGCGATCTTCTCCACCAGCTCGAGGCTGGTTCCCGACTTGCCCATCGAGGTGACCCCCGTGCAGACCGTTCCTTGCCATGTCCACGAATACAGGGTTTCCTTCCATTCCACTTTCAGATATTTCCCGTCTGCGCGAAGGAATCCGGATTCGGGGACCGTCTCGTTCGGGAAGTAACAGCCGTTGATTCCGTCGCGGGCTATCGTCAACGAGCCTTCAAGGACGCTCCCCTTTTTCTCGAGGTCGTGGGTGAAATGGTATTTCTGCTTATCGCCTCCGGACGTTTTGTAGACGGCGGCGCCTTCTATCCGGATCCTGTTCCCGTCGACCGTGACATTATAGGTGTTCCCGCCGGCGCTCCGCCAGCTCCCCGCAAGCCCGAGCACCTTCTCCTTCTCTTCCGCCAGGACTTCCATCGCATAGATCCTGGCCTGGATCGCGCTGGCGTTGGGCGACCGCGGGGCGGCGAAGAGGTACATCTGTAGATTCCTGATCGCCTCACGGT
>JAKALO010000162.1 GCA_021824125.1 Deltaproteobacteria bacterium
GTGATCGTGGCGTCCGGCGAAACACTTGAGGTTCGGCGCGGCGAGCGGCCGGGGATGCCTTCGCCTGCAGAGATGGGGAGATTGAATAAATGGTGGGAGGAGATCCGATGAGAGGTCGCTCGAGAGGGTGGGGGGTTCCGGTTTTCGCGGTGGCCCTTCTGTTGATGGCGGGCTGCTCGGTCAACTCGACGTTCGTCTACAAGCCGGGGCCGCCCGTGGCGGGCGGGTCGAAACTGCCGGTGAAGGTGGCGGTCCTCCCCTTCAAGGACGGCACGGATAATTTCACGGATCGCGGATCGGTCTTCAGCAGCGGACATTACAACATAGCGAAGGCCGGTATCTCGGCCACCATGACCGCGCTGACCCCGGAGCTGTGGGCGAAATCGTTCGCGGAGGAGCTTGCGGTCTCGGGTAGCTTCCGGTCGGCCCGGTTTCTCTACAGCCCGTCGGAGCTTGCGGACGAGGACTTCTTCGTCGAGGGCACGTTGACGAAGGCCTTGATCGGGAAGACGTGGGACGACGGCAACGAGTTCGCAGTTTCCCTGAGGGCCCTGTCGAGAAGCGATAAAAGACCTGTGTGGGAAAAGGAAGTGACGAGGAAATGGAAGACGCAGAGTAATTTATATGCCGGATGCGGGATGGGGATTCAATGCTCGGTTGACAAGTTTCATTCGGAGCACAACAAGGCTATGCAGGGGATCTTCGCGGAGGCCGGGGCGGACCTTGTGGCGACGCTCGCGGCCCTTTCGGGAAGCGGGGCCGGAGAGGGTGGCCTCCCGCCCGCCGGCGAGGCACGGAAAGAGGAGTTAGTCGGGATCGGTTTGGAGGTTAACGTCGCGAACAATACCCTGACGGTGGTGAGAGCCATGGAAGGCGCGCCCGCTTCGAAGGCCGGCATGCAGGCGGGGGACGCGATCCTCTACGTCGACGGGACGCCCACAACGGGCGTGCCCGTTGCCGACACCGTGGGCAGGATCCGCGGCGTCAAGGGGACCTCCGTGACGTTGGGCGTCCTGAGGGCGGGGTGGAGCACGCCACGGGATTTCACCATCGTCCGGGATGTCATCAGGGTGGGGACTTCCGCGCCTCCGGCCCAGGAATCGGTGGAGGAGACGATCGAAAAGATTCTCAAGGGTAAATGAAACCGGATCCGAATGGGCGGGGAGGGTCGATGAAGAGGCTTCTGATTGCCGCGGCGGCCCTTGCGCTTCTCGCGGGGTGCGTGTCCAACAGGAATTTGGCCGGCAAGGCGTCGGGAACGACTTTCGTCTACAAACCGAACGCGCCCGCCGGGGGCGGGCAGAAGCTTCCCGTGAAGGTGGCGGTCCTCCCCTTCAAGGACGGCACGGAGGATTTCACGAAGCGGGGAAGCGTGTTCGACGCGGAAAACCTGAAGATCAACCTTGCGAAAACCGGCATCGCCGGGATCATCACGGCCCTGCCGCCGGAACTGTGGGCGAAGGCGTTAGCCGACGACATGGCGGCCTCGGGCGCATTCAGGACGGTCCGGTTCATTTACAGCCCGTCGGAACTGGCGGACGAGGATTTCTACATCGAGGGTACGCTGGAAAAGGCCTACGCCGCCGGCGGCTGGACCAGGCCGAGCGAATACGCCCTTGGGCTCCGGGCCGTGAGGAGGTCGGACAATAACCCGGCTTGGGAGAAGAAAGTCACGAGGGAATTGATGTCCCGTAAGTCCGATTTTGACGGCTGCGGGGCGAGCATGCAGTGCATGGCGGACCGTTCCCACGCGGTTTTGAACCTTACCATGCAGGGGATGTTCACGGAGGCCAGGACGGACCTCATGGCGGCGCTCGGGTACCCTTCGGGAGACAGTGCAGGTCGGGATGCGGTGGGGGAGGGGACTTCCACGCCGCGGGACACGGAATCGACGGAGCAGACGATCGAACGTATCCTCAAGGAGAAATGAATCCGGATCCGATCGGCGCGGCGATTTGCCGTGGATGTCCTGGTCGGCCGGGATGGAAAGAGTAAAGGAGCGGTGGGAGGGGATCCGATGAGAGGCCGTTCGAGAGGTTGGGGAGGCCCGGTTGTCGCGGCGGCCGTTCTGTTGATGGCGGGCTGCTCGGTCAACTCGACGTTCGTCTACAAGCCGGGGCCGCCCGAGGCGGGGACCGCGAAGCTCCCGGTGAAAGTGGTGGTCCTTCCCTTCAAGGACGGGACGGAGGATTTCACGAAGCGCGGAAGCGAATGGAACCCGGACACCTTGATGTTCAACCTTGCGAAAGGCGGTATCGGCGGTACGACCACCGCCCTGACGCCGGATCTGTGGGCGAAGGCGTTCGCCGACGACATGGCGGCCTCGGGCTCCTTCCGGGCGGTCCGGTTCGTCTACAGCCCATCGGAGTTTGTGGACGAAGAGTTCACCATCGAGGGTACGGTGGAAAAGGCATACGTTGTGGTTACTTTGCTCAATTCGAACGAATTCGCCCTCGGCTTGCGGGCCCTGCGGATGGCCGACAACCGGCTGGTCTGGGAAAAGGAAGTCACGAGGGCATGGAAGATCCAGCCGACCCTCTACGATGGATGCGGGAGGGTGCAAAACCAGTGCAGGGCGGACCGGCTTCACGCGGAATTGAACCGGGTGATGCGTGAAATGTTCGCGGAGGCCCGAACGGACCTGGCGGCGACGCTTGCGGCACTTTCGGGGAGCGGGGCCGGAGAGAGTGGCCTCCCGCCCGCCGCATCTACCGGCGAGGCCCCGCAAGGCAAGGGGGCCTCTTCCCCGCCGGCCCCGGATTCGGTGGAGGAGACGATCGAAAAGATTCTCAAGGCGAAATGAGGCGGGGCGGCTGGCCGCGAAATACGGCCTTCGGGGATTCGACGCCGCCCACAACCGCGCCGCCGCCGGGGAACGGTTGCAGGTCCTCGCACACCGCTGAACGGCTCGCGCCCGCCTTCCTGTTTTCACGACTGGTGGTCGGGACGGCGCAGCAGGAGAACCAGCGGTAGTACGCACGCCATCATCACGGAGAGCAGCAGGAAGGAATCGTTGAACCCCATCGCCGTCGCCTGCTTGACCACCTGGCCGTAGATTGTCTTAAGCGAAACCGACTCCGCCGCGCCGGCGGGGATGCCCCGCCCCGCGAGGACGGCCTTCCCCCCCTCGACGGTCGTACGGAACGCCTGGTCGAACCAGGTGAGGTGCTCCGTCAGGTGGGATTGATGGACCTGGGCCCTCCGGGTGAACATCGTCGTCGCGAAGGCGACGCCGAACGATCCCCCGAGGTTGCGAAGCAAATTGTAGATCGAGGTGGCGTTTCCCATCTGGGGCCGCGGGATGGAGGAGAGCGTCAGGGTGGTCAGGGGGATGAACAGGAACCCCATCCCGATCCCGAGATAGATCCTCGGCCACATGAGGGAGGAGAAGTCGGCCCCCGGGGTGAAGCGCGACATCAGGTAGGTGGAGAAGGCGCACACGGCGATCCCGAACGCCAGGAGGTATTTCGGGTTCCTTTTGATGATGAGCTTCCCGACGATCGGCATCGTGAAAAGCGTCGCGACGCCGCCGGGCGAGAGCACCAGGCCGGCGAGGAAGGCGGTGTAGCCGAGCAGGATCTGCGAGTAGAGCGGGAGGAGCACGATGCTGCCGAACAGGTTGAAGAAGGCGATGAACATCACGATGTTGCCGGTGCCGAAGGTGATGTTCCTGAACGCCCTGAGGTCGACGATGGGGTGCTCCGCGTAATAGAGCTCCACGATGACGAAGAGGAGGAGGGCGAGGACCGAGACCGCGGAGAGTACCAGTATGAAGTCGGAGTTGAACCAGTCTTCCCGCTGTCCCTTGTCCAGGACGATCTGGAGGGCGCCGATCCCCAGGGTCAGCAGCGCGATTCCCCAGGTGTCCACCTTCACCTTTTCCGTGCGCTTCAGGTAGGGCGGGTCATGGATGAACATCATCACCATGAAGGCGGCGAACAGGCCGATCGGCAGGTTCACGTAGAAGATCCAGCGCCAGGACAGGGTGTCCGTGATGTACCCGCCCATGAGCGGCCCGGCGATCGGACCGAACATCGCCCCGATGCCGAAGATGGCCATGGCGATCCCGTGCTCCCGCGGCGGGAACGACTCGAGGAGGATAGCCTGGGAGAGCGGCTGGAGCGCGCCGCCTCCGACCCCCTGGAGGACGCGGAAGAAGACGAGCATCCCCAGGCTCGTGGAGGAGCCGCACAAAACCGAAGCGGCGGTGAACAGGGACAGGGAAAACAGGAGGTACCGCTTCCGGCCGAACGAGCGGGCGAACCAGCCGGTCATGGGGATGACGATCGCGTTCGAGACGAGGTAGGAGGTCAGCACCCAGGCCGACTCGTCGATCCCGGCGGAGAGCGACCCCCGGATGTGGTCGAGGGAGACGTTGGCCACGCTCGTGTCGATGATCTCGATCATCGTGGGGAGCATCACGGTGACGGCGATGATCCACTTGCTCCCGCGGATGGCGCCGACCGCGTTGCCGAACCGGTTCCCCCCGTTCATCGCGCTACTTGACTAGCACCGTGGGGACCACGGACATCCCGAGCCGGAGGAGCCGTTCCGGGTCCTCCCCCTTCTCGATCAGGATCTTCACCGGGACGCGCTGAACGACCTTGACGTAGTTGCCCGAGGCGTTCTCCGGGGGGAAGAGGGAGAACGCGGAGCCGGTCCCCGCCATGATGCTGTCCACCTTCCCGCGGAACTTCTTCCCCGGGTAGGTGTCCACCTTTATCGTGACTTCCTGCCCCGGGCGGATCTTCTCGATGTCCGAGATCGGAA
>JAKALO010000163.1 GCA_021824125.1 Deltaproteobacteria bacterium
CCTTTCCGGGGACCGGCTGGTCGGCATCATCACCAAGATCGACCTGCTGAACGCGGTGATCGACGTCCTGAACCTCGAGGAGGTCGGCCTCCGGATCGAGGTGTCCCTTCCCGGCGACCTGAAAGGGTTCGAGGAGCTGATCTCGATCCTCGAAGACATGAAAACGAACGTCAGCAGCTGCATCATCACACCGGAAAAGGATACCGGCGGGATGAAGGCGCTCCTTCGGCTCGACACGATCGAGGGGCCGAAAGTACTGTCGGCCCTCCGCGCGAAACGGTTCGCGGTGACCGGGACGTCCGGCCTTCCCTGAACGCGCCGGCCGTCCCCCTGCGCGTTTTTTATCCCAGGCCGATGAGCCGGCGGAGCACGTAGGGAAGAATCCCCCCGTTGAGGTAGTAGCGGACCTCCTCAGGCGTGTCGATCCGGGCGATCGCCGGGAACGTCTTTTCCTCCCCGTCGAGAGCGGCGCGCACAGTCATCCGCTTCCCGGGGGAAATCCCGGCGGCGATGCCCTCGACCGCGTACGTCTCCTTGCCCGTCAGGCCGAGCAGCCCCCGTGTCGCTCCGTCCGCGAACTGCAGCGGAATGATCCCCATGCCGACGAGGTTGCTCCGGTGGATCCGCTCGAAGCTCTCCGAAAGGACCGCCCGCACCCCCAATAGCCTCGGCCCCTTGGCCGCCCAGTCGCGCGAGGAACCGGAGCCGTACTCCTTCCCGGCCAGGATGAGGAGCGGGACCCCTTCCCGCGCGTAGCGCATCGCCGCGTCGAAGATGGACATCGGCTCCCCGGACGGCATGTGGACGGTCCACCCCCCCTCGGTGCCGGGGGCCAGGAGGTTGCGCAGGCGGATGTTCGCGAAGGTCCCCCGCATCATCACCTCGTGGTTGCCCCGGCGGCTGCCGTAGGAGTTGAAGTCCCCCCGCTTCACGCCGCGCTCGAGAAGATAGCGCCCCGCCGGGCTTTCCGGATCGATGTCCCCGGCGGGGGAGATGTGGTCCGTGGTCACCGAGTCCCCGAGCACGGCCAAGGCCCGAAGGCCCGCGAGATCCCCGCAGGGCGCGGGGGTGGCCGGCAGGTTTTCGAAAAACGGAGGGTTCTTGACGTAGGTCGAGGACGGCTCCCACGCGAAGCACTGGTCCCTCGGGACGGGAAGCGCCTTCCACGCGGCGTCCCCCTTGAACACTTCCCCGTACTCGGTCCGGAACATCCCGGACCTTACCGAG
This sequence comes from Deltaproteobacteria bacterium, assembly GCA_021824125.1. Classification (GTDB taxonomy): domain Bacteria; phylum Desulfobacterota; class Deferrimicrobia; order Deferrimicrobiales; family Deferrimicrobiaceae; genus JAKALO01. The sequence goes on from JAKALO010000163.1 coordinate 1,228, forward strand.
GTGCGGACGGCCGCCGATATCTCCTCCGGGGCCGGCCAGATTTCCTTGAGGTACACGGGGGAGCCGTTCGGGTCGAAGCCGACCGGGTCCGTGGACAGGTCGACCTTGATGCTGCCTGCGAGCGCGAAGGCGACGACCAGCGGGGGGGACGCGAGATAGTTGGCGCGGCAAAGCGGGTGGATCCGGCCCTCGAAGTTACGGTTTCCGGACAGGACGGAGGCGACCGCTAGGTTCCCGTGGCGGATCGCGTCGGCCACCGGCCCCGGGAGCGGACCGGAGTTGCCGATGCAGGTGGTGCAGCCGTACCCGGCAAGGTGAAACCCCAGGGCCTCGAGGTAGGGGGTAAGGCCCGCGCGGTCGAGGTACCGCGACACGACCTTCGACCCGGGCGCGAAGCTCGTCTTGACCCAGGGCGGGACGCGCAGGCCCCGCTCGACCGCCTTCCTGGCGAGGAGCCCCGCTCCCATCATCACGGAAGGGTTGGATGTGTTCGTGCAGCTCGTGATCGCGGCGATGACCACCGCCCCGTCGCCGGGAAGGAACGACTGCCCGGCGTGCGTGACCGGCGCCTGTCCCGCGGACGCGGTCCCGCCCGGGGGTGGTTCCGCCCCCCCCCCCGGCAGCCCTCCCTCCGCGTGCCAGCGGTCGTGGTTCTCCGTCGGGGAGGACTCGGCCGCCTTTCCCCAGCCGGCGAGCGCGTTCCGGAACGACTCGCCCACCCCCTTGAGCGGAACCCGGTCCTGCGGCCGCTTCGGGCCGGCCAGGCTGGGCTCCACGGTGGAAAGGTCCAGCTCTATCAGGTCCGAGAAGGCGGGATCGGGCGTGTCGTTCGACCGGAACAGCCCCTGGAGCTTGCAGTACGTTTCCACGAGCCGAACCTGCTCCCTGTCCCTTCCCGTGAAGCGAAGGTAGGAAAGGGTTTCGCGGTCCACCGGGAAGAAGCCGACGGTGGCCCCGTACTCCGGCGCCATGTTGGAGATCGTGGCCCGGTCGGCCACCGAAAGAGAGGAGAGGCCCGCCCCGTGGAACTCCACGAACTTCCCGACGACCCCCTTCGCCCGCAGCGCCTGGGTGACCGTCAGGACGAGGTCCGTCGCCGTGGCCCCTTCCGGGAGTTGTCCCGACAACCGGAATCCCACCACCTCAGGGATGAGCATCGAGATCGGCTGGCCCAACATCGCCGCCTCCGCCTCGATCCCGCCGACGCCCCATCCCAGGACGCCAAGCCCGTTGACCATCGGCGTGTGGGAGTCCGTCCCGACAAGCGTGTCCGGGCAGGCCTGGATCGCGCCCCGGATCTTTTTCCGGAAGACCACGGACGCCAGGTACTCCAGGTTGACCTGGTGGCAGATGCCCGTCCCCGGGGGCACCACGCGGAGATTCCGGAAAACCTTCTGGCCCCAGCGCAAAAAAGCGTACCGCTCTCCGTTGCGCTCGTACTCGCGCCGGACGTTCTCCCCGAAGGCGTTCATCGTCCCGAACCGGTCCACCTGGACGGAGTGGTCGATCACCAGGTCCGCGGGCATCAGGGGGTTGATCCGCTTCGGGTCCCCTCCCATCCGTAGCGCGGCGTCCCGCATGGCGGCGAGGTCGACCAGGGCCGGCACGCCGGTGAAATCCTGGAGCAGCACCCGGGCGGGGCGGTAGGCGATCTCCTTTTCCGGGAGTCGGTCCGGCGCCCACCGGGCCAGGGCCTCGATGTCCTCCGGTCGAACGGTGCTCCCGTCCTCCCACCGAAGGAGGTTTTCCAGAAGGATCTTTATGGAGAAGGGGAGGCGGGAGACCGGTCCGACCCCCCGTTTCTCGAGCGCATCCAGGCGGAAGATCTCGTGTGGGACACCCCCGATCGCGCGCCTTGCCCTTGCACCGAAGCTGTCCAGGTGCCTTTTGGCCATGGTACCCCTCCCGAGTCGGTGATAATAAGATGTTACCATGAAGAAAAATCCGTGCCGGCCATCCATCACAGTCGCACCCAAGGGGGTGGCCCCTTAGACACGTTCACGCTTCTCGGCATCGCCGTGGGGCTGGCGATGGACGCATTCGCGGTCGCGGTGGCGACGGGCATCGTCCTCGGGAACGTCTCGGGGCGGCAGACCTTCCGCCTCGCCTTCCACTTCGGCCTCTTCCAGTTCCTGATGCCGGTGATCGGCTGGCTGGCGGGGCTGTCCCTTGAACGATTCATACGCGGCTACGACCACTGGCTGGCTTTCGGCCTCCTTGCCTTCATCGGCGGAAAGATGATCCATGAAGCGTTCCGGGGGGATGAATCGGATCGCCCGGCCTCCGACCCGACGCGCGGGGGTTCCCTCGTCCTTCTTTCCGTGGCCACGAGCGTCGATGCGCTCGCCGTGGGCTTGAGCCTCGGTGTGCTCCGGGTGGAAATCTGGCACCCGGCGGTGGTGATCGGGCTGGTCGCCGCCGCGCTGACCGCGGCGGGGATGCACATCGGGCGGCCCCTGGGGAACCGGCTCGGCCGCAAGATGGAAATCGTCGGCGGACTTGTTCTCGTCGGGATCGGCCTGAAGATCCTGTTCCAGCACCTGTTCGGCGGTTGAACCCGGCCCCCCTTCCCGAAACCGGGCGGCGGGGGTATCATCGCAGCATTCCCCACCGAAGGAGACATTGCTGGAAACGGTAGGCACCCCGCTCCTGTGGGCGGGTTTCACGGCGTTCGTCGTCGGCATGCTTTTCCTCGACCTTCTCGTCTTCCAGAAGCGGGAGCACGAGGTCAGTCCGAGGGAAGCGCTCGCCTGGAGCATCGGCTGGGTCTCGCTGGCCATGCTCTTCAACGTCGGTGTGTACCGGTACTTCGGCGCCCAGCGCGGCCTGGAGTTCTTCACGGGGTACCTGATCGAGCTCGCGCTCTCGGTCGACAACCTGTTCGTGTTCATCCTGATCTTCTCCACGTTTCACGTGCGCCCCGCCGACCAGCACCGGGTCCTCTTCTGGGGAATCCTGGGCGCCCAGGTCATGCGGGCGCTCTTCATCCTGGCCGGCGCCGCGCTGCTCAACGCGTTCCACTGGGTCATCTACATCTTCGGGGGGTTCCTCGTCTTCACCGGCGTCAAGATCCTGCTGGCGCGCGGCAGCGAGGTCCACCCCGAGAACAATCCCCTCCTGAAACTCTTCGGGAAGATCATCCCGACGCTGCCAGATTCCTACGGGGGGCGGTTCACGGTGAAGCTGAATGGCCGACGGTACGCAACGTCGCTCCTTCCCGTTCTCGTCGTCGTCGAGGCGACCGACCTCGTGTTTGCGGTCGATTCGATCCCGGCCATCTTCGGGGTGACGAAGGACCCGTTCATCGTCTACACCTCGAACATCTTCGCCATCCTGGGCTTGCGGGCGCTCTATTTTCTCCTGGCCCACGCGATGGAGAAATTCCGCTACCTCAAGTTCGGGCTGGGGTTCGTGCTTCTTTTCATCGGTGTGAAAATGATCGTCGCGGAGTGGGTCCTGGTGCCGATCCGGCTCTCCCTGTTAGTCGTTGCCGGCCTGCTGGGGGCCTCTGCGGCAG
>JAKALO010000164.1 GCA_021824125.1 Deltaproteobacteria bacterium
CCGAGGAGCGTTGGGAACTTGCAGGGGAAGCGGTCCGAAAAGCACTGGAGATGCTCAGGTCTTCCAGGATGGAAGAAGGCGAGAGGTTGCGGGTGACCATCGGGGATTCGGTTCGGGTGCTGGCTTCCTTTCGGGACCGGATAGCGTCATTATCCGTAGAAAACAAGGAGCTTGCCATTAACAGGTTCAAGGAAAGGATGCGGTCGCTTTCCTGCGATGCCGGCATCGACCCGGTTCGCCTGCACCAGGAGGCGGCGTTCCTCATCGACCGGCTGGACATCACCGAGGAATGCGACCGTCTTGGATCACACCTCGCGGCCCTTTCGAACCTGCTGGGCAACCCGGGGGATGTCGTGGGGAAGCGGTTCGACTTCCTCGTGCAGGAGGTCTTCCGGGAACTGAACACCGCGTCCAGCAAATCGGCGCACATCGGGATTTCGGAGCTTGTCGTGAACGCCAAAACGGACCTGGAAAAGATCCGGGAGCAGATCCAGAACGTGGAGTAGGCAATGGGACCGGGAGACGTTTTCGTCATATCGGCGCCGTCGGGTTCGGGGAAGACCACCATCTGCCGCCGCCTTCTCGAAAAGGTGGACGGGCTCGAGCTGTCGATCTCCTACACGACGCGCCCGAGAAAGACCGGGGAGGCGGACGGGCAGGATTATTATTTCACCGATGACGGGAATTTTGATAAAATGGTAAAAGAAAAGGAGTTTCTGGAACACGCCGTCGTGTACGGCAACCGGTACGGCACCTCGCGCGAGGTGGTGCGCTCTATCGTTTCCCGTGGGAGCGACGCCGTGCTGGAGATCGACGTGCAAGGCGGCCGGATGGTCAAGGAATCACTCCCGGAAACCGTCCTTGTGGGGATCTTCCCCCCCGACTGGGCGACACTCGAGCGTCGACTTTCGGACAGGGGACGGGACAGCCGCAAGGAGATGGATACCCGCCTCGAGGCTGCCGGAAGGGAGATGAAGGAACTTCTGTCGTACGATTTCCTGGTGATCAACGACGACCTGGTCAAGGCCGTCGACCGGGTGGAGTGGATCGTTCGGGCGCACCGGCTCCGCAGGGACCGCGTCCGCGGGCGGATGGAAAAGATTCTATCGCGGTAGGAGAGAGGAGAAGATGGCGAGAGTAACGGTCGAAGATTGTCTGCGTCGGATGGACAGCCACTTCGAGCTTACGGTGGTTGCGGCGAAGCGGGCCAAGCAGCTCCTGGGCGGACAGGGCGCGTCGATCGACACGTCCCAGCGAAGGGATAAACCGACTGTGATCGCGCTCCGGGAGATCGCCCAGGGGAAGGTTCGAGTCAAGTCCTGAGAGCGGAGCGTTCCATGCTCCGCCTCAACGACATCGTCGAGCGGGTCCAGGCCACCAGGCCGTCCGCCAATATCGAGCTCATCCACAAGGCGTACGTCTTCACGGCGAAAGTCCACCATGGCCAGCTGCGCCTGTCGGGGGAGCCGTACCTGATCCACCCCCTGAACGTCGCGTACATCCTGGCCGAATGGAACCTGGACGAGGAGACGGTGGCCACCGGCCTCCTCCACGACACGGTTGAGGACACGGTCGCAAGCGGCGAGGAGGTCCGGGAACTCTTCGGGGACACCGTGTCGCAGATGGTGGACGGGGTCACGAAGATCAGCCGCGTCGTCATCTCGGACGTCGCCGACCAGAAGGCGGAGTCCCTCCGGAAGATGATCCTGGCGATGGGGAAGGACCTGCGGGTCGTCCTCGTAAAGCTCGCGGACCGCCTCCACAACATGAGGACCATCGGGCACCTGTCGCCGGACAAGCAGGTCGCCGTCGCGCGGGAGACCCGGGAGATCTACACTCCGATAGCGAGCCGCCTGGGCATGGCCCGGGTCAAGATGGAGATGGAGGACCGCTGCTTCGAGGTGCTCCACCCCGAGGATTTCCGGGAGCTCACCCGGATGGCGGACGAACGCAAGCGGGACCGCGAGAGCCACATCCGCAACGTGGTGGAAATCCTGGAGAAGAAGATCCGGGAATCCGGGTTCGAGGCCCAGGTGAACGGCCGGTCGAAGCACATCGCAGGCCTCTTCGAGAAGATGGCGCGACAGGGGATCGACTTCGACCACGTCTACGATTTCATCGGGTTCCGGATCGTCGTGAAGTCGCTGAGGGAATGCTACGAGGCGCTGGGCATCGTCCACAGCCTGTGGAAGCCGGTCCCCGCCCGTTTCAAGGACTACATCGCGATGCCGAAAGCCAACCTCTACCAGTCCCTCCACACCACGGTCTTCGGCCCGAACGCCGAGCTTATGGAAATCCAGATCAGGACGGAGGAGATGCACGCCCTCGCGGAGTACGGCGTGGCGGCCCACTGGAAATACAAGGAAGGGCGGCCGGTCGTGGGCAAGGGCGACCAGATGTTCCTCTGGCTGCGGCAGATCCTGGAGCTGCAGCAGGAGATGAAGGACCCCGGCGAGTTCCTCAACACGGTCAAGGTGGAGCTCTTTCCCGAGGAGGTCTACGTCTTCACTCCCAGGGGCGACGTGAAGGAGCTCCCGCGGGGCGCGACCACCATCGATTTCGCCTACGCGGTCCACACGGAAGTGGGGAACCAGTGCGTCGGGGCGAAGGTGAACGGCAAGATGGTCCCCCTGAAGACCGTGCTGAAGAACGGGGACGTCATCGAGATCGTGACCCATCCCGCCCACAAGCCCAGCAAGGACTGGCTGAAGATCGCCAGCACCAGCCGCGCCTTGAACAAGATCCGGGCCGTGGTGCGGCAGGAGCAGCAGGAGGGCAGCCTCGCCCTGGGGCGGCAGATACTGGATCGGGAGCTGCGGAAGTATTCCCTTTCGCTGAACAAGGTCCTCAAGTCGAAGGAGTTCGAAGAGACCCTCCAGGAGACCCGCCTCAAGACCGCGGACGACTATTGCATCGCGTTGGGGTACGGGAAGATGTCGATGTTCCCCCTGCTGCGGAAGATCGTGCCGCCGGAGCAGCTCCAGGAGAAGGTGAAGGAATCGACGCTGGGCGCGCTGATCAAGCGCGTCACGACGCGCAAGCCGAGCGCGATCGTCGTCAAGGGGATGGACGACATCTTCATCCGGATCGGGAACTGCTGCAACCCCGTCCCGGGGGACCCGATCGTCGGGTTCATAACCCGTGGCAGGGGGGTGACGATCCACTCCAGGGATTGCCCGAAGGCGCTGGAGAACGATCCGGTCAGGGCGATCGACGTGGCCTGGGAGGCGGGGACCAAGGCCGCCCACCCGGTCAAGCTGAAGGTGGTGTGCGCCGACAAGCCGGGCCTCCTCGCCGACATCTCCCGCACGATCACCGCAAGCGACGTGGACATCCGACGCGCCGTCGTCACGACCACCCGGGACAAGCGCGCGGTCTGCAATTTCGAGGTCTCGGTCAACGACGCAAAGCACCTTTCGGGGCTCATCAAGTCGATCGAAAAGCTGAAGAGCGTTTATTCGGTGGAAAGAGGGAAGGGGTAGGCGATGCGAAAAACGGTTACTACCGGAAATGCGCCGGCGGCGATCGGGCCGTATTCCCAGGCGGTGTCGACGGGCGGTTTCCTGTTCTGCTCGGGGCAGATCCCGCTGGATCCGGCGACGGGGAAGATGGTCGAGGGAGGCATCGAGGCGCAGACTGAGCGCGTTCTGAAAAACCTCGAGGCGGTGCTGGCCGCGGGCGGGTCGACCCTGGCAATGGTGGTCAAGACCACCGTCTACCTTGCGGACCTTGCCGATTTCCCCGCGATGAACGCCGTGTACGGGAAGTTTTTCGGTCAGGCGCCCCCGGCCCGGGCGACTGTCCAGGTCGCGAAACTGCCCGCCGGGGCGATGGTGGAGATCGACGCGGTCGCGACGACGGCGTGAATCAGGCCGCCTTCACGACCCGGCCGGACTTGATGCACCGGGTGCAGACCTGGAGGTGCCGTACAGTGCCGCCGCTCAAGGTCTTGACGCGCTGGACGTTGGGCTTCCAGACCTTCCTGGTCTTGTTGTTCGCATGGGAAACGTTGTGCCCGAAATTGGGCCCTTTCCCGCAGATCGCGCACTTTGCCATGGGTTCCTCCCAAAATATAACCTTTAATTTTTATCACTCTTCACGATGAGAAGGCAAGAGCAAAATCTACTGCGGCCGCCGAGGAGGAGGCGGGGATTCAGGATCGGGGCCCTGGTTCTCCTGCTCCCGCTTGCGGCGGCAGGGCTTCCGCACGTTCTCGCAAGGCGGTTGCCGGTCGCCGCCGGACCTCCCGCCGACGCCATCCTGGTCCTGACAGGCGGAGAATACCGCATCCAGGAGGGGTATCTTGCCTGGAAAGACGGGAAAGGGAAGGAACTCTACATACTCGGCACGGGGGGAGGGGCGAGAGTCGAGCGGATCCTGCCGGGGCGGCCGTCCCTTTCACCCGAGGATCTACGCCTTATCCACGTCGAGGACTGGTCCGAGAACACCCTTGAAAACGCCTATTCGGCGAAAGGGGTGGTTTCGGAGCGGAAGTTCGGAAGGGTGATCCTCGTCACGTCCCGCTACCACCTGCCTCGCGCCTACCTCACCTTTCGCAAGGTGCTCCCGGCGGGCGTTTCGATCTCGGTTGTCCCGGTCCGTTCGGAATGGAGGGGTTGGCGCGCCCTGTCGCGCACGTTCCGGCGATATGTCGTCGAGGGGTGGAAATACTGGTGGTACCGCGTCTTCCTCTACTGGGAATAGGCCTAGCCCGGGT
>JAKALO010000165.1 GCA_021824125.1 Deltaproteobacteria bacterium
TCCCCAACAGGATCATCGCCAGCCGGTCGACTCCCAGCGCGGCTCCCGAGCAGGGCGGCAGGCCCAGCCGGAGCGCACCCAGGAAGTCGGGATCGACAGGCAGGTCGACGCCGGTTCGACGCTTGTGCCGCGCAGCCAGTTCCAGCAGCCGCTCCTCCTGCTCGCGCGGGTCGGTGAGCTCCTCGTAGCCGTTGACCAGCTCCACCCCGCAGAGGTACCCCTCGAACCGCTCGCAGACCGCCTCGTCCCCGGCGCGCCGTTTAGCCATCGCGGCGAGCGCGGAGGGAAAGCCGGTGAGGAAAACGGCTCCCCCCGCAAGCGCCGGCTCGATCACGTCGATGCAGGAGCGGAAGAAAAGGTCTTCCCAGCGGTCCTCCCCGCCCGGCCGCAATCCCATCCTCGAGAGCGCGGCCCGAAGCGCGTCCACGTCCGCCATCGGCGCGCCGAGAAGGCTCCGGAAAGCGTCCGACAGCTCCCGGCGATCCCACGTTCCCGAGAGGGAAACGGCAGTCCCGCCCCGCCGGACCTCTTCACGCCCGCCGATCCCGCGGGCCAGCTCTCGTGTCAGCGACTCGACGTCTCCCATAACGGATTCCGCGGGCTCGCCCACCCTGTACCACTCGAGCATGGTGAACTCGGGGTGGTGGAGCGGGGACCCCTCCCGGTCCCGGAACACCTTGCCCAGGTAGAAGATGTTTCCCGACCCCGCCGCGAGGAGTTTCTTCATCGAAAGCTCCGGGGAGGTGTGGAGGAATCGCCTCGACCCCTTCCCCGCGGCGTCCGAGAGCGTCACGGGGAACACGTTCGGGTCGATGTTCGGGTACTGGACCGCGATCGGGGGATCGACCTCGATGAATCCCCTGGCGCGGAAGAAGGACCGGATCCCGTCGAGGACGAGAGCGCGGGCGCGCAGCGTGTCAAGGGAGAGGTCGCCATTCGCCAGCCGCCGCCAGGTCGTTTCCGTGGTGAAGCCGGTGGGGGTCATTCCCTACTATCGTAAACCAAAGCTCCGGAAAGAAGAAACAGGCCCGTCGCAATTTGTTGGTAAAATTTACGGAGCCCGGCGAGAAACGCGGGCCAACCCCGGAAAAAGGAGGGGACGACGATGCCGTTTCCGTATTGGGGAGAAAACCACGAAGGGCAGGACATGCTTCGGGAGGCCGTCGAACAGCTCGACGGCGCGGCCGGGCTCCTGGGCCTGGACCCGAACCTTGCGGAACGCCTGCGGTACCCCAAGCGGGCGCTCGTCGTCACGGTCCCGGTGCGGATGGACGACGGGAGGGTGGTCTGCCACACCGGCTACCGGGTTCACCACAACATCACACTCGGTCCGGGGAAGGGGGGGATCCGGTACGCCCCCACCGTCTCCCTGGAGGAGACGACCGCGCTGGCGATGTGGATGACCTGGAAGTGCGCGCTGATGAACATCCCCTTCGGCGGGGCGAAGGGAGGGGTCTGCTGCGACACGCTGAAGATGTCACGACGTGAGATCCAGGCGCTGACGCGGCGGTACACCTCCGAGATCTTCATGCTGATCGGGCCGGAGAAGGACATCCCGGCGCCGGACATGTACACGAACGAGCAGACGATGTCGTGGATCATGGACACCTATTCGATGCAGGTGGGGTACACCGTTCCGGGAGTGGTGACGGGGAAGCCGGTCGTCGTGGGGGGATCGCTGGGGAGAAGGGAGGCCACCGGCCTCGGGCTGTGCAACCTGGTCTTCGCGGCGCTCGACAGGCTTGAAGCGGACCCGCGGGGGATGACGGCGGTGGTGCAGGGATTCGGTAACGTGGGCTCCGTCACGGCGCTTACGCTCTGGCAAGGCAAGGTCAAGGTGATCGGGGTGAGCGACGTGTACGGCGGGGCATACGACCCCGCCGGCCTTCCCGTCGGCGCGATGGCGCTCCACGTCGCGAAGGGGGGAAAGGTGTCGGAGTTCCCCGGCGTGACCCCCGTATCGAACAGGGAGCTCCTGGAGATCCCGTGCGACATCCTGGCCCCGTGCGCCGCCGCCGGCCAGATCACGAAAGAGAACGCGCCGCGGATCCGCTGCCGGATACTCGCCGAGGGGGCGAACGGCCCGACCACCCTGGAGGCGGACGGGATCCTGGCGGAGAAGGGGGTCTTCATCATCCCGGACATCCTGGGGAACGCGGGCGGGGTGACCGCTTCCTATTTCGAGTGGGTCCAGGATACCCAGAAGTTCTTCTGGGACATAGGCGAGATCAACCGGCAGCTCGAGCGCATTATGCTCCAGGCGTTCCGGCAGGTGATGGCGCTGGTCGACGAAAGGAAAGTCAGCCACCGCATGGCGGCGCTGATGATCGGGATCTCGCGCGTGTCGGACGCGATGCGCTTCCGGGGGCTCTACCCGTAGCCTGTATTTCCCGCCGCGTTACTTACTCTAATGGGGCGCCACGGGACGGGGCGGCCTTGCGGGCCGCCCCGTGTCCTGGGCAAAGGTGAAAAGGCCGCCCACGGGGCGACCTCCGTGGTTCAGCGCTAAAACTGGTAATACCAGACGTAGTTTGAGGCGCCGGTGACGTAGAGCCTCTTGCGCGAAGAGTCGTAGGTCGCGTGTCCCTGCCAGCCATCGCAGACCTTCGGGTCGCTGAGCGCTTGCCAGGTGCCGGTCGAGATGTCGTAGATGGCGGGGCCGGTTCCATAGCCACCGTCTACGGCGTAGATGAAGCCGACCGAGGCGCCGAACCAGGTGAACTGGCTGTTGCCGCCGAGTGTGAAACCATTGGGGTGAGACGTGAGCGTTGTGACGTTGTCCGTGGCGATGTTGTAGGAAAAGAAACTCCCTCCGTCCTCCATTATGTAGATGAGGTTAGACGCCGGACCGGAGGTGGCGACATTGGCTGTGTCGCCGAAGGTGTGCAGCGAGGCGCTCCAGGTGTTGTCCGCGGGGTTGTAGCTGTAGAGGCTGCTGTCGTCGAGCACGATCCATAGCTTGCCGTTCTTCCACGCGCCGTGAGAGAACGTGCCGTAACCGGGCGCGGCGGCGAGGGTCTCGAGGACGTCCGTGACGGTGTTGTAGCGCTCGAGTTGGTCGGTGTTCTGCGAGGGAGGCTGGTAGATGTAGGTGCCGGTGTCGTCGATCACCGGATGCGAGCCGTGGCGATTGTACAGGAAGGTCGTTGCGACGCTCGATGTGTTGTCGATGTGGTTTATGCGATAGAGCGTTTGGCCGTTGCTATCGTTGCCGTACATGGCGTACAGACGGTCTTCGCGGGCCGAGTAGACCCAGCCGCCGTCGTGCTTGCTGGTAAACGGGTTAGTATCGAGCCACGACGCCGAGGTCGCCGTCACTGTCCACGGGGTGGTCGGGTCGGTGAGGGCTACGGAGGGGGCATCATCATCGTCAAAGGGGTCGCATCCGCCGATCAGGAGCATCGAAAAAACGATCAAGACAACCGTTAAAAACCTGTTTCCGAAAAATTTCCTTTTCATGGTCACCTCCCAACAAACAGTATTAGAGGAACAGTTAAATTTTTCGGAGTATGTGGAACGGCTATCTGCTTGTCAAGGTCGAATACGGTTCCCTATTCCTTCGGCGCCAGGATGATCTCGATCCGGCGGTTCTGCTTCCTGCCCTCCGGCGTGTCGTTGGAGGCGACCGGCTTGTACTCCCCGTAGGCGACCGCGGACAGGATCGCGGGATCGATCCCCTTCTCCTGCAGGAAGCGCGCCACGTTGATGGCGCGCGCGGCGGACAGCTCCCAGTTGGTCGGGAACCTCTTCGCGAGGGCCCCGACGATCTGGACGTTGTCGGTGTGTCCCTCGACCCGGATCGCCTTGTCCGTGACGTCCTTGAGGATGGAGATGACCTTTTCGAGCACGGAAAGCCCCTCGGTTTTCACTTCCGACTTTCCGGAATCGAAGAGTATGGCGTCCACCATGTTCACGGTCAGCTTCCCCTTCAGTTCGGAAATGGTGACCTCTCCCTTGGAGATCTCGCCCTTCATCTTCTCGAGCAGGTCCTCGTAGGTCTTGCTGACCTTCTGGACCTTTTCCTCCTGCGCTTTCTTCAAGGCGGCGATCTCCTGTTTCATATTGCCGCTGTCGGCCTCCAGCGCGGCGATCTCCTGCTTCAGCTTTCCGTTGTCGCTCTCCAGCGCCCCGATCTTCTGCCGCAGTTCCATGATGATCTTCGACAGCGAGTCGGATTTCGAGCTCAGGACGGTTTCCAGCTCCTTCTTGTCCGCGGCCATCTTGTCCCTCTGGCCGGTCATGTAGCCAAGGTCGGCGGAGAGCTTGTCACGGTCGGCGGAAAGCTTGTTCCGTTCGCCGGTCATCTTGTCAAGTTCCATGCCCAGGTTCGCGACCCGGGCCTTGAGCGTCGCGTTTTCGAAGGAGAGGTCCTTGTATTTCTGGTCGAGGGCCGCAAGCTCCTTCGCGAGTCCGTCCGCCTCGTTGACCTTCTTCAGGTACGTGCTCTCCATCACGGAGCACCCGCCCACCCCTATCGCCAGGGCCGCGATGGCCGCCAGCAGAAACAGCCTCTTCGCCATGATCCCCCTCCTTTAAAAAGTTCCGCCGGTCCGTCGGCGATACCGGGATTATACAGGAATCGGGGTAGAATACCGTATGCACAAAGGGAGGGAGGCGCCCCATGGACCTCAAGACCCCGGCGAAAAGACCATCGGTCAGGAAA
>JAKALO010000022.1 GCA_021824125.1 Deltaproteobacteria bacterium
ATGCCGCGCCGTACCGGTTGGGGCAGATCCTCGCGTAGGTTTCGGCGTCCGGCGCGTTGATCGACACGGAGAGGGCGTCCACCAGCCCTTCGAGCTCCGGAAGGACGTTGCGGCCGTGAACCAGGTTCGCCAGCCCGTCGGTGTTGACCCGGATCACGGCCCCCCCGGCTTTGAGCGTCTTCGCTATCGCCTTGACGTCCTCGATCCGGAGGAGCGGCTCCCCGAAACCGCAGAAGACGATCTCGTCGTACCGCGTCGGATCCCCCGCCTCCGAAACAACCTTGTCGACGGAGGGCTCCGCCGGGAGCTTCAGGTAGTGGCCCTTGACGTAATAGTCGTCCCGCTTCGCGCAGAAGGTGCAGGCGTTGGTGCACCGGTTGGTGATGTTGAGGTATAGCGAATTGCGTATCCTGTAGGAGACCCGGGTTTCCTCGTCGGCCGGGATGCGGAAGATCCGCTTCGCGTTCAGGGCGGTCACCCGTCCGACGTCCTCCCGCGTGACCCCCTTGATCTCCGCGATCTTTTGCGCGACCAGGGGTACGTGGGCGGGCTCGTTGGTTTTTCCCCGGTGGGGCGACGGCGCGAGGAACGGGCAGTCCGTTTCGATGAGAAGCTTCTCCAGGGGGATCTTCCGGACCGCTTCCACCTGGGTTTCGGATCCCCGGTAGGTGATCGCCCCCGGGATCGAGATCAGGAAATTCATCCCGATCGCCTTTTGCGCCATCCCGTGGTCGCCCGAGAAGCAGTGAATGATCCCCCCGACATCGGCCGCGTTCTCCTCCGAAAGGATCGAGAGGATTTCGTCGTGCGCGTCCCGGTCGTGGACGACGACGGGCAGGCCCCGGCGGCGCGCAAGGCGTATCTGCTCGCGGAAGGCGTCCCGCTGGGCGTCCCGCGGCGAGCGGTCGCGGAAGAAGTCGAGGCCGGTTTCGCCGATCGCCACCACCTTGTCGCGGCGGGAGAGCACGTCCAGGCGCTCGAGCAGGCCGTCGGAAAGCCGCGAGGCGTCGTGGGGGTGCAGTCCCACGGCGGCGTACACGCCCGCGTGCCGGTGCGCGATCGCGATCGCCTTCTCCGCGCTGTCGGGATCGATCCCGATCGTTACGACGTGCGAGACGCCGGCCTCCCGCGCGCGGCGCACGACGTCGTCCTCGGCGTCGCAGAGCGGCGGAAGGTCCAGGTGCGCGTGCGAGTCGAAGTACATCGGGGAGCCCCGTCTTACTCTTCGATGCGGGGGAACGCGACGGCGGACTTCGGAAGGGTGACGCCGGACCGCAGGCCGCCCCAGGCGCCCGCTGCAGACAGGTTGGCCGCCGCCACCGCGCCCTCGCACCCAAGCGCCTCCCACATCTTCTGGGACGCGGCCGGGACGAAGGGTGCGGAAAGCAACACGCAGATCCGCGCCGCCTCCAGGAGGTTGTAAAGGACCGCGCCGAGCCGGTCCCTCTTCGCAGGGTCCTTCGCCAGCGTCCACGGGGCCGAGACGTCCACGTACCGGTTCGCGGCCTTAACGAGGTCCCAGATGGAAGAGAGCGCCTTGTGGAACTCGACCGCCTCCATCGCGCGGTCGACGGCGTCCGCGACGTCGCGTGACAGGGCGATTAGCGCCTGGTCTTCCCCGCCGGAGGGAGAGGAGAGCGGGACCGTGCCGCCGAAATATTTCCCGAGCATACCGAGGGTGCGGTTCAGAAGGTTCCCGAAGTCGTTGGCCAAATCAGAGTTGATCCGGTGCACGAGGCCCTTCCTGGAGAAGTCCCCGTCCTGCCCGAACGGCACCTCGCGCAGGAGGAAGTAACGGAACGCGTCCGCCCCGTAGACCTCGACCATCTCGTACGGATCGACGACGTTGCCCAGCGATTTGCTCATCTTCTGTCCTTCGACGGTCCACCAGCCGTGGGCGAAGACGCCCATGGGGGGGGCGATCCCCGCCGACATCAGGAACGCGGGCCAGAAGACGGCGTGGAACCGGAGGATGTCCTTCCCCACCATGTGGATGTCCGCGGGCCAGAATGTGTCGAACCTCTCCCCGCCGCCCGGGTACCCGACCCCGGTGATGTAGTTGGTGAGCGCGTCGTACCAGACGTAGATCACGTGCCCGGGATGCCCGGGGATGGGGATCCCCCAGGAGAGGGAGGTGCGCGAGACCGAGAGGTCGTTCAGTCCCCCGGCCACGAAGGCGGCGACCTCGTTCCTGCGGCTCTCGGGCCGGATGAAGGAGGGGTTCCTGCCGTAATAGTCGAGAAGCGGCTTCTGGTACTTCGAGAGGCGGAAGAAAAAGGAAGGCTCCTTCCGCCGCTCCACGGTCCTGCCGCAGTCGGGGCACTTCCCGTCGGCGATCTGCAGGTCCGTCCAGTACGATTCGCACGGGGTGCAGTACCACCCCTCGTACTCCCCGAGGTAGATGTCGCCGTTTTGCTGCGACCTGCGGAAAAGCTCCGTGACGGAGGCGTAGTGCCTCGGCTCCGTGGTGCGGATGAAGTCGTCGTTGGTGACGTTCAGCGCCGCCGAGAGTCCCTGGAACCGCGTGACGACGCGGTCGGCGAGCTCCCGGGGACTCACCCCCTGCTGCACGGCGGTCTTCTGCACCTTCTCCCCGTGCTCGTCCGTGCCCGTGAGGAAGAACACCTTCTTCCCCTTCATCCGGTGGTACCGCGCGAGCGCGTCGCAGGCGATTGTGGTGTAGGCGTGCCCTATGTGGGGGACGTCGTTGACGTAGTAGATCGGGGTCGTTATGTAGAACGTGGGCTTCACTGCGTTCCTTCCTCCCCTTCGTCGAACCTGAAGGAAAGATCGTCGCCGCCGTCCGCTTCGGCGGGCGGGGCGGGGGGAGGCGCGCCCTGGCCCGCCTCCCGGGGCCCGCAGGGCTTGTTCCTCGAGTAGGACTCGTGCTCGTAGATGAGGCAGCACATGAGGCGTCCGCAGACCCCCGACAGCTTGGCGGGGTTCAGGGCGAGCTTCTGGTCCTTCGCCATCTTCACCGTGATCGGCTCGAAGTCGTTGAGGAAGGTGGCGCAGCAGAGTCCCTTGCCGCACGGGCCGACGCCTCCGACCACGCGGGCCTCGTCGCGAACGCCTATCTGCCGCATCTCTATCCTCGTGCGGAGTTCGTGGGCCAGGTCCTTGACCAGCTCACGGAAGTCGATCCGGCCGTCCGCCGTGAAGTAGAAGATCGTCTTGCTCCGGTCGAGAAGGATCTCGGTCCGGGCCAGTTTCATGGGGAGGCCCCTGTCCTCGATCCTTTTCAGGCAGAAGGCGTGCGCCTCCGCCTCCCGCCGCGAGTTTTCCTGGTGGACGCGGACGTCGTCGGCCGTAGCGGGCCGCACGACCTTGGCGTACGGGGGCTTCCTGTCGGAGAGGTTAAAGGCGTCGACCCGCTGGAGGACCTCTCCCAGGACGGGTCCCCGTTCGGTCTGCACGACGACGTAGTCCCCCCTCCTCAACGGCGTCCCCGTGCAGTCGAAGTGGTACATCTTGCAGACGCCCCGAAGCCTGACTCCGGCCAGATCCATCCGTCGCTATCCCTTCCGGTGCAGGTCAAATAAAAACGCCTCCATCGCCAGCCGCTTCTGGGCCTGGGGAGGCAAGCGGACCACCGATAGAAGCCCGTGGAACGCCCGTGTCCACCGGCCCCGGTTTTTCCGGCCGGCGACGGCGTCCAGGGATTCCCGGATATCCTCGTTTATTATACCCGTTTCGGCCCCGGAAGATAAGAGGGCGAGGTCGCGCGCGAGGGAAAGGGGCACCGCGATCTGTCCCTTGCGCTCCCCGGCCTTCTTCCATCCCTCACCGGCGGCGACCGCGGCCGCCGGGTCGAGGCCGGAGAACAGGGCCGTCCACGTCTTGCGGTCCCCCTCCATCTCCGCGAGGAGCGGGATCGCGCGCCCCGGGCTTCCCCCCGCGCAGGCCGACGCCACCCGGATCTCCGCGGGGGAGTGGCGCTTGCGAATGGAGGGGATTCCGCCGAGAATCTCCTCCACGTCCTCCGCGGGAAGCGTCGTGAAGGGGATTTTCTGGCAGCGGGAAACGATCGTGGGGGGTAGCCGGGAGAGGCGGTGCGCCACGAGAACCAGGTGCGTGTCCGGGGGCGGCTCCTCGAGGGTCTTGAGCAGAGCGTTGGCCGCCTGGGGCGTCATCCGGTCGGCCGGGCAGATGATCACCGCCCTGGGCCTGTCGGAGAACGCCTTGAGGGAAAGCTCTTCCTTCAACCCCCGGATCTCGGCGATTTGTATGAACTGGTTCTCCGGGGAGACCCGCAGGAGGTTCGGGTGGGCCCCCGAGGAGAGCAGGCGGCAATCGGCGCACGACCCGCAGGCGCCCTCGCCGCCCCGCTTCCGGCAGAAGAGGGCGGTGATGAACGCGAGCGCGGTTTTTTCCTTGCCGATCCCCTCCTCCCCGAAGAAGAGGAGCCCCGGGGGAACGCCGTTCGCCTCCAGGTAGCGGCGCAGGAGGGATATCGCACGGTTCTGGCACCGGATGGAGGAAAAGGCCTCTACCATCCGAACCGCGTCGAGACGGCCGTCCGCACGGCCCGGGCGATGTCGTCCACCGGGAGCCTCCCGTCGATCCGCGCGAAGCGCTCCGGATGCTGCGCGCACAGGCGCAGGTATCCCTCGCGGACGCTTTGGTGGAAGCGCGGCGATTCGCCCTCGAGCCGGTCGAGCCGGAACCCACGGGAGGAGACCCGGGCCAGCCCTTCCCCGGGAGGAATATCGAGGAGGACGGTCAGGCCGGGCACGAGCCCGGCGGCCGCGAAGGCGTTCAGCCATTCGATCCGGGCCCCGTCGATCCCCCGGGAAAAACCCTGGTACGCCGTCGTTGCGTCGCAGAACCGGTCGCACAGGACCGCCGTCCCGGAGGCCATCGCGGGTAGGATCACCGACCGGACGTGCTGCGCCCGGGCGGCCTCGTAGAGGAGGAGCTCGGTTTCGGGAAAGACGGGTTCTTCCCGCGGGGAGAGCAGGAGAGAACGGATTTCGTTGGCGATGGGAGTGCCGCCCGGCTCCCTGGTCACAAGGTGCGGGATCCCCTTGCCCGCAAGATATTCCGAGAGCAGCCGGACCTGGGTGGTTTTACCGGATCCCTCGATCCCCTCGAACGTTACGAACGGCGCGCCCACCCCGTCAGCACTCCGAGAACCCGCACGACCGGCACTTGAGGCAGCCCTCCTGCATCTCCACCTGGCTGCCGCAGTCGGGGCACGCCCCCCGCGCGATCTCCCGGTCCGCGGCCAGTTGAGGGGCGGCGGCCGCGGCAACCGGGTTCTCCCGGGGCCCGGGAAGCCCCGCGAACATCTTGTTGACGTTCTCCATGTACCACTCGATGGCCTTGGAGACCGCGTCGGCGCAAGACAGGATCTTCCCGCCGTTCCCGCCCCAGGTGGGAAGGTGGCAGGAGATGCCCTTGAGCTGCTTGACGATCTGGTCGGGCTGGACCCCGGAACGCAAAGCCAGGGACACGAGTCTACCGATCGCCTCCGACTGTGAGGCGGCGCAGCCGCCGGCCTTCCCCATCTGGTTGAAGATCTCGAAGATCCCCTGCTCGTCCCGGTTGATCGTGACGTATAGCTTTCCGCAGCTCGTCTTCATCTCCTTGGTCACGCCCAGCAGGGTGTCGGGGCGGGGTCTCGGTGACGCGTAGCCCCGTTCCCTGAAAGCTTCCGGGGATGCCGCCTCCCCGGACTCCTTGCGGTTGACCTCGCCGATGTTGAGCACCTGGTCGTCGCGGCTCCGGTCCCGGTAGACGGTGACGCCCTTGCACCCCAGGCGGTAGGCGAGGCCGAAGACCTTCCTGATGTCGTCGCGGGTCGCATCGGCGGGGAAGTTGACGGTCTTCGACACGGCATTCTCGACGAACTTCTGGAAGGCGGCCTGCATCCGGAGGTGCGCCTCGGGGGAGATGTCGTGCGCCGTCACGAAGACCCTGCGGACGTCCTCGGGGATGTCCGCCGCGTGTTGCAGCGAACCCGCCCGGGCGATCTCCGTCATCTTCTCGACCGAGTAGAGGCCCATGCGCCGCATCTCCGACTCGAAGAGCGGGTGTGCCTCGACCAGGTGGTCGTTGTCCATAACGTTACGGATGAACGACAGGGCGAAGACCGGCTCGATCCCGCTGCTGCAACCGGCGATGATGCTGATGGTCCCCGTGGGCGCGATCGTCGTCGTGGTCGCGTTGCGCCGCGGGACGTTCTCCTTCTCGGGGAAGACGCTGACCCCGTAGTTCGGGAACGGTCCCCGCTCGCGGGCCAGGGAGCAGGAGGCCGAGGTCGACTCCTCCTGGATGAAGTTCATGATCTCCTGCCCGACGGCGAGCGCCTCGTCCGAGTCGTAGGGGATCCCGAGCCGGATCAGCATGTCGGCGAACCCCATCACGCCGAGCCCGATCTTCCGGTTACCCATCGTCATCTGGCGGATCTCGTTCAGGGGGTAGTTGTTCATGTCTATGACGTCGTCCAGGAACCGGACGGACGTGTGGACCACGGCCTTGAGCTTGTCGTAGTCGATCCGCGTGCCGCCGTTCTCCCCCGAGACCATGTTTGCGAGGTTTATGGAACCCAGGTTGCAGCTCTCGTACGGCAGAAGAGGCTGCTCGCCGCACGGGTTCGTGCTCTCGATCGCGCCGAGCTTGGGCGTGGGGTTGTCCCTGTTGATCCGGTCGATGAAGATGATCCCCGGCTCCCCGTTGCGCCAGGCGGAATCGACGATCTTCTCGAAAACTTCGCGGGCCTTGAGGCGGGAGGCAGTATCCATGGAGTGCGGGTTCACCAGCGTGTACTCCGCGTCGGCCTCGACCGCCTTCATGAATTCCTCGGTCAGCGCCACGGATATGTTGAAGTTGTTGAGCCGGTCATTCTTCGTCTTGCATGCGATGAAGTCCAGGATGTCCGGGTGGTCCACCCGCAGGATCCCCATGTTGGCGCCCCGCCGCGTGCCCCCCTGCTTGATCGTCTCCGTGGCCGCGTCGAAGACGGTCATGAAGGATATGGGGCCGGAGGAGATCCCCTTGGTCGACTTCACCACGTCGTGCTTCGGGCGCAGCCGGGAGAAGGAGAACCCGGTCCCCCCCCCGCTCTTGTGGATGAGGGCGGTGTTCTTCACCGCCTCGAAGATCGACTCCATCGAGTCTTCGACGGGGAGCACGAAGCAGGCCGAAAGCTGCTGCAGCTCGCGGCCAGCGTTCATCAGGGTGGGGGAGTTGGGCACGAAGTCCAGCCGGATCATCAGCGCGTAGTAGGATTCCGCCCATTGCAGGACGACCTCGGGGATGGCGCCGAACGAAAGCCCCTCCGCCATGGCTATGTTGTAGGAGACCCGGGCGACCATCTCCTCGGGGGTTTCCAGGGTTTTCCCGTGGGAATCCTTCTTGAGGTACCTGCGTTCCAGCACCGTGCGGGCGTTGTCGGAAACCGGAAGCGGCCCGTATTTCACCCGCATCCGCTCCACCCATTCCTTCGGAGGGATATCGGAAACCCGCTTCCCCTTTTGGCGCGTGGTCTTTTCCGCGACGTATTCCGCGGGCGCAGGTACGGGGGGGGGGACGTTCAGATCCATACGCAACTCCGTCGGGGGCCTGCTTCCCTCAAGGCGGGGGGGCTGCTCCATTTATTGTGAAAGCCCATCTTGTGGCCTTCCTGTAGCACGTATACAAGATATGGTGTCCGCCATATCCTGTCAAGGAAAACGCAGGCAAAAAAGAAAATACCGCTAACACCCTTCACTCCCTACCATTTATTGTAAATAAAACAAGGTTACTTATTTTGGTCACGGGTCGTTTCGAAAATTCCTTCCGTGAGACAGTTGCATAACGGCTTGTTTTTAAATACGATTTGCTCCGAGATGCGAACGGAAAGCCGGGGGACCCAGGTAAACCGGGCCATAGGCGGCTCCTCCCCACCTTCCCGAGCGAATGATCGACCGCCGGCGCCTGGAATCTTCTCCGGTCCGAGCGTGTCCTGGCGCGTTGCCCAGGCACGGAATTTCCGCGGATTGCATTCCGGGTTCTTTCTTGCGAATTTCGGAGTGATGAATTATAAGACTACAGGCCCACCAGGGCCGAACGAACTGTTGAAATTTTCAACTTGATTCTCCGTGATCATTGCTGTATACAGTCGCCATTATTCATAAAGGGAAAACATTTCGATCAGTTCACCGGAAAAAATCTATGGCATTTGTTCGGGAGAGCGTTTCGGCGAAACGCATTAAACCGGCCGGATAGAGAAAGGGGTGTCTATGTTTCCCCCGCGCAGGAAAAGATTTTTCAACATTGCACGGGTCGTCTCCCTCGCGTTTCTTGTTCTCGCGACCGCCTCGGTGTCGGCGTCCTTCGCCCTGGACAACGGGCAGTGCTACGACTGCCACGGCGATGAGGGTATCCTCACGTGGTCGGCCGACGAGAAGGCCGGCAACGTCAATGCGGGCGGGCCGCGGAAACCGACCCGTCACGTCGGTCCCTTCCCGGACATCTCCCTTCACGTGGATCCGGGCAAGTACAAGGCGTCGGTCCATGCGGACCTCTCGTGCACGGACTGCCACGGCGACATAAGTGATCTGCCTCACGCCGCCCGGCTTGCACTCGTCGACTGCTCCGGCTGCCACTCCGAAGCTACCGCCGTGTACAGGAAAAGCCGGCACGTCATCGTACACCGCAAGGAAACACAGGTCGACGCCCCCCGGTGCTCCGATTGCCACGGGGCGCACGCGATCCCGAAATCGTCCGTTTCCACGTCCCCCGTCTACTTCCGGAACCTTGCCGGGACGTGCAGCCGCTGCCACTCCAGCCTGGCGCTGGAGAAGGCAGGATCCATACCCATCCCCGGGGCCGGCCGGATGTACGACAAGAGCATCCACAACCGGGCGATCGTCGAGAAGGGGCTGAACAAGTCCGCCACCTGCACCGACTGTCACGGGTCGCACGACCTGAAAGACCGGCTCGACCCGGCATCGCCCATCTTCCGCACGAACATCCCCCAGACCTGCGGGAAGTGCCACTACGGCGTGTACGCCATCTTCAAGGACAGCGCGCACGGGACGGCCTTCTACCGCGGGGTCCCCGACGCGCCGGGGTGCACCGAGTGCCACGGGGAGCACGACATCCGCCAGTCGAGCGATCCCGGCTCCTCGGTCTCGTTCGCCGCGGTGTCCCAGAAGACGTGCCCCTCCTGCCACGCGGCCGAGAAGCTTTCGAACCGCTACGGCCTCAAGGCGGGGCAGGTGAAGGGATACGAGCAGAGCTTCCACGGCCTCTCCCAGCGCCTGGGGGACAAGACGGTGGCGAACTGCTCCTCCTGCCACGGGGTCCACGAGATCTTCCCGTCCAGCGACCCCCGATCGACCGTGAATCCGAAGAACCTCAAGGTGACCTGCGGGAAGTGCCACCCGGTCGACACGGATAACTTCGCGAAGGGAAACATCCACGTCGGTCCCGGAGGGGTCGGCGGACAGATCAAGTTCTGGGTGGAGAAGATCTACATATGGATGATCGTCGTGGTCATAGGCGGGATGCTTGCCCACAACGCCGCCGACTACATCCGCAAGCTGCAGGCCATCTACCGGAAGCGGAGAGAGTGGGAGGAGCCGGGATACGAGCGGATGAACGTGTCGGAACGCGTGCAGCACGCCCTGACCGCGACGACGTTCTTCGCGCTCGTGATCACCGGTTTCGCCTTGAAGTACAAGTGGTCCATCCCGTTCGTGTCCGACACGGTGAACGTCTGGCTGCGGGGAACGGGCCACCGGGTGGCCGCCGTCCTCATGGTGGGGACCTGCATCTACCACCTTCTCTACGTGGTCTTCACGCCCCGGGGGCGCGACCAGTTCGCGAGGATGATGCCCCGCATGCAGGACGCCCTCGACGTGGTGGGGATGCTCCGGTACTACGCGGGGCTCGACAGCCACAAACCGAGCTTCGGCCGGTACAGCTACATCGAGAAAGCGGAGTACCTCGCGCTGGTGTGGGGCTCGATCGTCATGATCGTGACGGGGTTCCTGCTGTGGTTCCAGGACGAGGCGCTCAGGCACATCCCGATGTGGGGTCTGGACGTGGCCACGCTGGTTCACTATTATGAAGCGATCCTGGCCACCCTGGCGATCATCGTCTGGCACCTGTATTACGTGATGATCAACCCTGATTTCGCCCCGCTCTCGTTCACCTGGCTCGACGGCAAGCTCTCCCGCCACGACATGGAGCACGAGCACGGGCTCGAACTCAAGGAGATCGAGGAGCGGGAGCGGCGCGGAGAGCCTCCGGCGCCGTGAACAACCAGGAACGCAACGGAGGAGTCATGAAACGGATCTGGACGCTGGCGGTCCCCGTCGTTCTCGCGGCACTCCTGGCCGGCGGAAAGGTTTCGGCCGCCGCCCCCGGGGTGGGGGACTGCCTCGAGTGCCACGGCGACAAGACGATCGAGAAGAGCCTGCCCGGCGGGGCGACGGTGTCGCTGTACGTCGACCTGAATGCGTACCGGGCGTCCGTGCACGGGAAAGGGGCCTGCACGACGTGCCACTCCTCCGCCACGTCCCCTCACGGCAAGCTGGCGAAGGTCACCTGCGGGAAGTGTCACCCGGACGCCGACAAGTCGTACTCCTCGAGCACCCACGGGAAGAGCCGCGCGAAGGGCGCCCTGGATGTCGCGGGGTGCGACGACTGTCACGGGAAGCACGACATCAAGAAGGCGAAGGACCCCGCCGCGCGTTCGTTCCACCTGAACATCGCGGCGGTGTGCCTGAAGTGCCACATGGACCGCGCGATCGAGGACAAGTACGGCCTGCCGGGCCAGCAGGTGATGGAGGCCTACGAGAAAAGCGTGCACGGCATGGCCGCCACGAAGTCGGGGCTGATGGGGAGCGCGGTGTGCCCCGATTGCCACGGCAACCACGCCATCCTCCCGGGGGACCAGCCCCGCTCCGCGACCCACCGGCAGAACATCCCGACGCTTTGCGGGAAGTGCCACTCCGGCATCCTCGAGGCCTACGAGAAGAGCGTTCACGGGAAGGGGATGCGCGGAGGGATCCCCGAGTCACCCGTTTGCACCGACTGCCACGGCGAGCACAAGATCACCAAGGTTTCGGACCCGTCGTCGTCGGTGTTCGCGAAGAACGTCCCGAAGACCTGTTCGGCCTGCCACGAGAAGGAGGGTATCTCGACCCGCTACGCGCTGCCAAAAAAACGGTTTTCCACGTACATGGACTCCTTCCACGGAATCGCGCTGGAGTACGGTATGACCAAGGCGGCCAATTGCGCCTCGTGCCACGGGTTCCACGAGGTACTACCCGCGGCGGACCCGGCGTCGACGGTCAACAAGGCCAACCTCCCCCGCACGTGCGGGAAATGCCACCCCAACGCGGGACCGAACTTCGCCAAGGGACCGGTCCACGTGGAGGTGACCCCCCAGAAGGCGATGGGGGTGTTCGCCGTGCGGGTCTTCTACACGGTCTTCATCTCCATGCTTGTCCTGCTGTTCGTCTGCCACGTCGGCCTGGATCTCCTGGGCAGGCGCAGGCGCAAACGTCTGGGAGAAGGGGAAAAGGAGTGACCCGATGAGCGTCGAATCCCGGAAATCCGCATCCGTCGTCCGCATGTCGCCCATGTTCCGCGTCCAGCATGGGCTTCTTATGCTGACGCTCCTCGTGCTGGCCCTGACGGGCTTCGCGCTGATGTACCACGACAACTGGCTCGCCCGGCTGCTGATCCGTCTGGAAGGAGGGGTCCTCTTCCGCGGCTTCATCCATTGCACCGCCGCCGTCATCCTCATGGCCCAGATGGTCTTCCACGCCTATTACATGCTGTTCACGCGCGAGGGGAAGAGGGAGCTTAAGGATTTCCTCCTCGGGATACGGGACTTTGCCGATTTCGGCCAGGCGATACGGTTCAACCTTGGCGCCGCGTCCGAGTATCCGCGGATCGGGAAATACGGCTACAAGGAGAAGTTCCAGTACTGGGGAGCGACGATCGGCACGTTCCTCATCTCTATCACCGGCGTCATACTGTGGGCGGAAACGACCACGATGAGCCTCCTCCCCAAGGTCGTCCTGGATATTACCCTGATAATCCACGGGTACCAGGGACTGTTGGCTTTTGTCATTCTTCTTTTCTGGCACGTATATAATGAACACCTGCATCCGTCGGTCTTTCCGATGAACCGTGCGTGGCTGACGGGGAATGTCGACGCGGAATGGCTCCGCCAGGAGCATCCGTTGGAATATGAAAAACTTAAACAGGAAGGGGTTCTATGAAGTGGAGGTTCCTTTGCGCAGTGATCGCCGTACTGCTGGGGATGTGCGCGCCGGGGGCCCTGCCGCGGGCGGAAGCGGCCATTTCCCTCGAGAAGTGCACCCTCTGTCACGGAAAACCGGAGTTCCGGAAGATCCTCGTGGACGGGAAGATCAGGGAACTGTTCGTCACGGCCGACAGCCTGAAAGGGTCGGTTCACGCGAAGAAGACGTGCGTGGACTGCCACTTCGACATCGGCGAGATTCCGCACCGCGAGCGGCCCCGGCGGATCGCGTGCACCCATTGCCACTATAAGGGGAACGCGGAGGGCGCGCCCCAGTCCGACGGCTACCTGGCCTACATCGACTCCGTGCACGGGAAGGCGATCGCGCGCGGGAACGTGAAGGCCCCGCTGTGCCAGGACTGCCACGGCAGCCACGCCATCCTGAAGGCGAAGAACGAAGAGTCCGCGGTTTCCCAGAAGAAGGTGGCGGAGACCTGCGGACACTGCCACATAGAGATCTACGCCCAGTACAAGACCTCCATCCACGGGGTGGCGGTGGCCAAGGGGATCAGGGAGGCGCCCTCCTGCACCGGCTGCCACGGGGAGCACAAGATCTACGGACATCTCGACCCCAAGTCCACGGTGTATGCGACCCACGTGGCGGAGCAGTGCTCCACGTGCCACGGGTCCATCTCGATCATGGGCAAGTTCGGCATCGAGACGGAACAGGTGGAAACCTACAAGGAGTCGTTCCACGGCGTGGCGAGCCAGTTCGGGTCCCGGACGGTGGCCAACTGCGCCTCCTGCCACGGGACGCACGATATCCGGCCCCAGGACGACCCACTTTCCTCGGTGAACCCGAAGAACGTTCCGGAGACCTGCGGCAAGTGCCATCCGGGCGCGAACCCCAACTTCGCCGTCGGCAAGATGCACATCGACGCGAAGAAGAAGGAGGCCGGCGTCGTCTATTACGTGGCGTCCTTCTTCAAGTACCTCACCATCTGCACGATGCTCGCCCTGATCGTACATATCCTGCTCGACATGTACGGGCGGACCAAGCGGCTGCGCGGGGAGAAATAGGACCGATGGCGGGCCGGCAGGGTTTCCGCAGGCGGGGTGCGGCGGCCTCAAAACATCCGGGGGAGTAAACGTATGTCCGTGGACGAAAAGAAGGGCCCTTCGCGGGAAACCATCGACAGGGAGATCGAGGCGG
The DNA here is from genome assembly GCA_021824125.1 of Deltaproteobacteria bacterium. GTDB lineage: Bacteria > Desulfobacterota > Deferrimicrobia > Deferrimicrobiales > Deferrimicrobiaceae > JAKALO01. The sequence goes on from JAKALO010000022.1 coordinate 13,422, forward strand.
CCGTCTCGTCGGAGACGACCGGCATCGACCCGGAGCAGGCGGACGAGATCCGGGAGAAGATCCGCCGGCGGGTGCGCGCGGAGATCGAGCGGGAGATCCGGATCCGGACGGCGGCGGAGCGGCGGGAAGAGGAGCGCAAGGTCCGCGAGGAGCGGCGCAGGGAGAAGCACCACGAAGAGGGGGAGATGTTCCAGCGTTTCAACCGGAACTTCCGCTTCCAGCACATGGTCATGTTTTCATCGGTCATCATCCTGATCGTCACGGGGATGCCTATCAAGTTCCCGAACTTCATTCTCTCGAGGTTCTTCGTGAACCTGTGGGGGGGGATCAACAACTCGACCATCGTGCACCGGATCGGCGCCGGGATGCTGATCTACTTCATGGTGCACCACCTGCTTTACACCATCCTGTCGCGGGACGGCCGCAGGGACTTCATCCTGCTCATCCCTATGCCCAAGGACATAAGGGACGCGGTCCAGAACATACGCTATTTCCTGGGGAAGACCGCGGATAAGCCGAGGTTTGGACGGTTCAGCTACATCGAGAAGTTCGACTACTGGGCCGTCTACTGGGGATGCATCATCATGATCGGATCGGGGGCGTTCCTTTGGGGGGAGTCGATCGTGCTGAAGTACTTCCCGAAGTTCGTCCTGGACATCGCCCACGAGATGCACAGCGACGAGGCGCTGCTCGCCACGCTGGCGATCGTTATCTGGCACTTCTACAACGTGCACTTCAATCCCGACCGGTTCCCGGGGACCCTGATGTGGTGGCACGGCGAGATCTCGGAGCACGAGATCAAGGAGGAGCACCCGCTCGAGTATGAAGAGATCATGGCGAAGCGGGCGAAGCAAACCGAGGCGGGGGGATCCGGCTGATGAGGGAAATGCTGCAAAGCTGGTGGGAGCTTGTACTCAGGTACCGTAAACCGCTGACGGCCATCGGGGGGGTCGTCATCGTTTTTCTCGTCGTCATAAACGGCGCCTTCTTCGTGGCGGCGTACTTCCCCAAGTCCTGCGTGGTCTGCCATTACATGGACCCGTTCTACGACCAGTGGAAGACGTCCAGGCACTCGGACGTCTCCTGCATCAAGTGCCACTCGTTCTCGCCGGTGTTCATCACGGTGACGACCCTTAAATACTGGACGGGGCTGTATCACCCCAGGCCTCACGCCAATGTCAAGGACTCCGCGTGCCTTGCGGCGGGGTGCCATGAGGGGCGTATCGAAAAGGGGAAGGCCAAGCTGGGCGGCATAATCTTCGACCACCAGGAGCATATGGGGAAACTGAAGCGCGGGGAGAAGCTGCGCTGCACGACCTGCCACTACTCCATCGTCCAGGGCGAGCACATCGCCGTGGACACGAAGGTGTGCTTCCTGTGCCACTTCAAGGGGATCAGCCAGGGGCAGGCGCTGGGCGGCTGCCCGGGGTGCCACGGGACCCCTACGAAGGTCGTGGAGCACAGCGGGTTCAGCTTCTCTCACGATTCGTACCTGAAGCTGGGCGTCCAGTGCAAGCAGTGCCACATCCGCGTGGCGGAGGGGGACGGTAAGGTCAACGAGTCCCATTGCTACGACTGCCACGTCGGGCGCCTGGAAAAGAAGGCCGACCCGCTCGCCATCCACCGCACGCACGTGACCTACAACGCGATCCAGTGCTTCAAGTGCCACGAGCCGATCCGGCACGGGGAAGTGCAGCTCGTCAAGACCTTCGACGTGAGGTGCGATTCGTGTCACCAGCGCCACCACAACTACCAGAAGGAGATGTACATGGGGACGGGGGCAAAGGGCGTCCCGGACACCCCCTCCCGCATGTTCTCGGCCCAGGTGGCGTGCGACGGGTGCCACACGAAATCCGTGGAGGTCCGGGAGTCGGGCGTTTCGTTCCCCGGCGAAAAGAAGCTCACCGCCGAGCGGAACAGCTGCGTCGCCTGCCACGGGAAGAAGTACGACCTGATGCTGGACGACTGGATCCGCGAGTCGCGGAACATGGTGGCGGAGATGGAGCGCGTCGTCTCGGCGGGACAGGCGGCGGTGGGGGCGGGCCCCGAGAAGTCGAAGTCCCTGGCGAACGCCCGGACACTGGTTGCGGATGCCCGCGCCAACCTGAACTTCATGAGGGCGGGACGGGGCGCGCACAACATCGAGTACGAGTTCAAGATCTTGAAGACGGGGTACGAGCAGGTCACAGCCGCCTACAAGATGGCGGGGGTCCAGGGGGGTCCGGCCCGGCCCGCCATCCTGGCGAACCAGACCTCCTACTGCCTGGTCCTGTGCCACCAGCGGGTGGGGCCGAAGGATAAGCTCTTCTTCAAGGAGATGGAGGTCGACTTCCCGCACGCGCTCCACGTCCAGGACGTCGGCATCGGGTGCGGCAAGTGCCATTCGCCCGACAAGCACAAGATGCGCATCGTCACCAGCTCCGAGTGCATGAAGTGCCACCACGAGAACAAGGACATCGACTGCGCCCACTGCCACAAGGCGCAGCAGGCGCTCTACGAGGGTAAGGTCAAGGTCTACGGGGTGACGCCACAGCCGGACTACATGGCGCAGGCGGACACCAAGTGCACCGAGTGCCACGAGCTCAGGAAAGGGACCCAGACGGTCCTGACCGTCAAGGCGAAGTGCGAGGAATGCCACGACGCGAAGTACGGGAAGATGCTCCTCGACTGGAAGCAGGACATCACGAAGAAGGAGAACGCCATCGCCGTCTCGCTCGACGAGGCGAAGGAATACGTCGCGCGAAGCAGGAAGATCGGGAAGAACGTGGAGGCGCAGGAGGCCCTTATCCGGCAAGCCGAGGCGAACTACATGGCCGTCACCAACGGGCGGGGGACGCACAACTACCGGTTGAGCAGCGAGCTCCTCAAGGTCGCGCAGGCCTCGCTGGACAAGGTGCTCAAGGAGAAGAAGGGCAAGTAAGCGCGGCGATTTTCGCTTACTTGCCGGCCTCCGCGATCGCCGCCTCCGCGTCGGCCTTGGCCTTGTTCAGCACGTCGACGGAATATTCCACGTTGTGGACCCCCTTCCCGTAGAAGACGAAGAGGTAGTTGTACTCGGCGTCCCGCGCCAGTTGCGCCGCCTTGCGGTTTTCCCTGCCCGTCTTTCCCGCGAGGCCCTTGGCCTTTTCGACCGCGGGCCGGGTTTCCGCCAGGGCATCCTTGACCGTCTTCTCCCATTCCCCAAGGATTCCCTTGAAGTCCTCCCCGTGGCATCCGAGGCAGGCGGCCTCCGAAGCCCGGAATGTCTGGCCCAGGAACGGCGAGATCGCCGCCGACATCTTCGGGACGAGGTGGCATCCCACGCAGTCGACGTTCGTGACGAACATCACGCTCGGCCGGTTCGGCACGCCCCGGGCGCCGATCCCCATGTAGATCTGCTTCTGTATGTTGTGCTTCCTCTCGTGGCAGACCGAGCAGTCGTACTGGAGCGGCTCGACGGACGTCTTGACCGAATGGTTGATCGGCTCGTGACAGTGTGTGCACTCGATCTTGTGATCGGTCACGTGGTTCTTGTGCATGAAGTCGATGTCCGTGAAGTGCGAAAGGCGCGCGGGCTCGTTGTGGCACTGGAAGCACCGCTCCTTCTTCGCCTCCCCCTCTCCCTGGATTGCGTCGAGGTGGCAGTTCTGGCAGGCTACGTGCCGCCCCGTGACGAATTCCTCGTGATTGAATTTCGCCTCGCCGACCTTGATCTCCCCCTCGGGGGCCATGTGGCAGACCCCGCAGCCGCCGATCGGGTTCTCGACGCGCCCGAACTTGGTCCCCTTGAAATGGCAAAGGAAGCAGGTCGACTGGGTGACTTCCATGTGGTTCCCTACCACGATCTGACTGTGGCAGCTCGTGCACCGCAGCTTCTTCCCGCGCTTCAGGTCGGTCAGGTGGGGCTTGTGGTCGAACTTGATCTTGATTACCTGTTTACCGGTCGGCCTGGGCGGAGTGAACGTCACCTGTCCCTGCAGCAGCCGGGTTTCGTGGCACCCCTTCCGAAGGCACGATTCGTCGCTGATCTCCGCGTACGGCTTGGAACTGTAGGTGCGGGTGACGTACTTGACGACCTGGGTCAGGGCCTGGAACTTCAGCACCATCTTGTCCCGGACGTCCGGCGGATAGTGGCAGTCGACGCACGGGACGTGGTTGTGTTTGGAGGTCTTCCACGCGTTGTAGTACGGTTTCATGATGTGGCAGCTGGAGCAGAAGTACGGACTTGTCGAAAACTCGAACATCCCGACGGAGAATATCAGGAAGAGAATTCCGAGGAACCCCAGGAACTTGAAAAACCGGGGCTGGATGTGGAGCCGGTCGTGCTTCCCCTCGGGGACGTGCATCCCCATGGTTTCCATGACCTTCCGACCCATGCTCTTTCCGGTGCGGTCGGTCGTTTCCGGATCCTTATGCCGCTCGTCCATCCAGTCACCTTTCCATCGCAGGAATTATTCCTGCATGCTTCGTCGGAAATAGGGATTCTACCCGGCGTGGAAGCCGGGATTCAATTCTTATCCTCCTCGTTGCCTTCTCCGGGCGGTGGCGCCTTCGGCAGCAGTGAGACCTTGACCGCCAGCAGGGCCGCTATGAGGAGAAGCATCGTCACGGCGAACGCGGTCACCGCCCTGCGCTGCCGTTGCTCTTCCTGGATGTTCCGGATCTCCTGGCGGGCCTGGCGGATGTAGCCGTTGGCCTCGTTGGCGAGCGGGAGGATCCGCTCGATCGAGAAGGCGTGGATCATCGGCCCGGCCTCGATCAGCTTGAAGCGGGTGCTGTCCGCGGCGGACTTCAGTTTCAGGACGTTGCGCCCGGATTTACCGGCCTCGGAGAGATCGTTCCGTATCTCGTCCAGGTTGCTTTCAAGCCCCGCGAGCAGATCCCGGACGTTCTTCGCGAATTCGAGCGCCCGGCTTTTCTCCTCGTGGCAGGAGCCGCATTCCCCCGGCCCCTTTCCGGAGAAGACCTTCAAAGTGGGCTTCCGGTTGGTGTGGTTCCCGTGGCAGGTGACGCACTTGGGCCCGCCGCCGTCCCGGATCGCCGTGAAATGGGCGCTCTCCCGGAAGTAGCCGACGACGGCGCCGTGGCAATTGCCGCAGACGTTGGACACTTCGCGGACGCCGGGCGGCGTGGCGCCGTGGATGCCGTGGCAGGTCGCGCAGTTGGGCGCGATGCCGGGGTTCTTTCCCGCGAGTTTTCCGTAGAGGATCTGCCCGTGCACTCCATTCCCGAAATCCTCCAGCTGGCTGGTGGAGATCCCGTAGGGCTTCATGAGCGCGGGATCGGCGTGGCACCGCCCGCAGGTCGCCGGGACGCTGGTGTGGAAGACGAGCGACTGCGGATCGGTCTTCCGCCGGATGTCGTGCTTCCCGTGGCAGGAGGTGCAGACCGCGACGTTGGGGTCGTTCCTTTCGTAGAGCAGTTTCCCGTGGACGCTCGTCCGGTATTCCGCGAACTGGTCGGTGCGGAGATTGTACTGCCGCATCATCGCGATGTTCGAATGACAGCGGGCGCAGAATTCCGGGATCCGCCTTGCCGAAGGTTTTCCGCGGAATCCGCGCCTCGGGCTCATGGACGCCTCGTCCGGCAGGCCGGCGTCACCCCCGTGGCAGGAAACGCAGGTGAGGCCGGCTTCCCGGTGGACGCTCCCGTGGAACTCCTTCGCGGGCAGCCCGAGCCTGCCCCCGAGCCGGTTGTGGCAGGAGTAGCAGCTGTTCCCCGCTTCCTCGCCTCCGGCCGCCGGGGCTGGACCCGCACCGAGTAAAACCAGCACCGCGGAAAAGAGGACGGCCAGGAAAGCCAAGGGGACGGGCCCCTTTATGAAAGGCGGTGCCGTTGTTCCGTGGGGCAATGTCACGAGAAGTGCCCCCACAACGTCATGACCAGGAAGAAGAAAACCATCGCGATGCCGATCCTGATGGCGGTCGGCCGCCGGGAAGGGTGGCGCTCGGGGTTGCGGTCCCAGAAAGGAAGGAACCAGATCGCCAGCGCGCCGACACCCTGGGCAAGCACACCGAACACCTTAGGCGCCCAGGGTCCCAGGAACGACATCTTCTCGGACAGCTTCAGGAACTGGTGGGCGGCAAGGAAGAACCAGTCGGGCTTGACGTTGGCCGGGCTCTCGAAGGGGTCCGCATTCGGGGACAACGGCGCCGGCGCCAGGTAGCTGAGCAGGATGAGAAGAGCGAAGAGGACCGTGAACTGTATCACCTGCCGCAGGACGTGGTGGGGGAAGAACGGCTCGCTCCCGTACTTGCTGTAGGCCTTCAAATCCTCGTACGCCATCGCCTATCCCTCCTACAGGGGCTCGGCGATACCTTGTCGCCGGATCATCAGGAAGTGGAGGACAAGGAACAGGAGCATGAGCCCGGGAAGGATAACCACGTGGAATGCGAAGGAGCGCGTGAGGGCGAGCTGCCCGACCGTGTTTCCCCCACGAACGAAGTATTTCAGCGTGTCCCCTACGATCGGGATCGCGGACATGCTGTCCGTCCCCACCGTAGTCGCCCAGTAGGATGCCTGGCTCCACGGCAGGAGGTATCCCGAGAAGCCGAACCCGAACGTGAGAACGAGGAGCAGCATCCCGTTGACCCAGGTTACATCGCGCGGGGGGCGGTAGGCCGCCGTGAAGAAGACCCGCATCATGTGCAGGAGGACGGTCACTACCATGAGGTTGGCGCCCCAACGGTGGATTCCCCGGATCAGCCACCCGTAGGGAACCTGGGTCGTGATCTCCACCACGCTCCTGTACGCCTCCGCGGTCGTCGGCCGGTAATACATCAGGAGGAGGATGCCCGTCGCCACCTGGAACAGGTACAGGGCGAAGGTGATCCCGCCAAGGCAGGCCAGGAAGTTGCTCTCGAGCCGGGTGCGGTAAAACCAGACCGGTTTTTCGAACTGCTTCCTCATCCCCTCCTTGAAGGAGAGCCGCTCGTCGAGCGCGCCGTAGAGTATCCCCACAAGGGAGAACAGGTTGAGCATCTCCGTGAAGACGGTGCGCCGCTCGAACTCCCGGCGTTCCCCGCCGTCCCCGTCCTTTTTACGTTCTTCGGTCATGTCCTGCCTATCACGATCTGGTTTCCCTCGATTTTTACGGGGTAGGAGGGGAGCGGGCGCGGGGCGGGGCCCCCCGTCACGTTGCCGCTCAGGTCGAATGCCGCCGCGTGGCAAGGGCAGAGTACGACCCCTCCCCCCTGGTATTTCACGAGACAGCCAAGGTGGGTGCAGACCGCCGAGAGGGCCACCACCATGTTGTTATCCCGGATGACGAGCACCGGCTCCCCCCTGAGAAGGACGATGCGGGACTGTCCGACCAGCATCTCTTCCGCAGGGATCCCGATGCGTCCCTCGCCCCCGGACTTGTCGCCCCGGGGCCACAGGAACCGGAACAGGGGACCCAACAGGGAAACGGAGAAGATCGCCGTGAGGGTCCCTAGTGCCATGTTCAGGAAATTGCGCCTGCTGCCGATCGCGGTGGGGGTCTGCGGTGTGTCTCCTGCCGCCATCTACCTTCCTTTTTTATATTCTAATCCTCGACGAACGCTTCGTATTCCTCCTGGTTCATCAGACGCTCGATATCTTCGGGTTCGTTGATTTCGACTTCGACGAGCCATCCCTTCCCGTACGGATCGATGTTTATCAGGGAGGGATCCTCGACTACGATCTCGTTGACGGCCTTGATCGTGCCCGCGATGGGGGAAACC
>JAKALO010000166.1 GCA_021824125.1 Deltaproteobacteria bacterium
CCTCCGCCTGCGCCTGGGCCACGGGAAGGGACGCACCGACCGGGTTGGAGACAAGGCCCAGTTCCAGCCCGGACCCTTCCACACCATAACCCGCCCCGTTCAGTTTCCTGAGCATGGCAACCCCCTCTTCCGCAAAACCGGTCCCCCGCTGCGCGTCGGTCTGCGAGGGGTCGGTCGAGGGGAAGGAAGCGATCAGGACCACGCGCCTGGAGACACACAAATCGAGGAGCGACTCCCTTCCCGGGGCGGCGAGAGCCGTCAGGTTCGTGCGCAGCATGAGCCTCGGCGCCAGGGGCGCAAGCCGTTCGATCAGGAACGGAAGATCGGGGACCATCTCCGGCGCGCCGCCGGTGATGTCGATGGCCCGGAACGGGAACCTCTCCGCGAAGGCGGCCACTTCGACCATGGTCTCCCGGGACATTACCTCCCGGCGCCCGGGGCCCGCCTCCAGGTGGCAGTGCCGGCATTGGAGATTGCACAGGAGCCCCGTGTTTACCTGCAGCGTGTCCGTCTCGCCGCGGACCAGGGAAAGGCCGTGCCTCCCCAATGTCGCGGTGAACGGCTCGAACGCGGCCGACCCCGCCTTACGGATTACCTCCGCGGACCCGTTGCCCGTCTCTGCCGTCATCGCACGATCTCCCTTGATACCGCCATGACCTCCGGCGTCCGGTTCCGTTTCCCATCTGATTCCGCGATCCGATCCTTCAGCGATATTTTCCCCACCTCTATATCCTGCACGGGTTTGGATGCCCGCGTCCAGTCCCCGGCCGCCCGGATCATTTCGGTCTCCCGTCCAAAGGGAGGGTATTCCCCTCCCGGCGTTTCTTCACGGCCTTGAGGATCGTGGGCAGGAGGGCGAACAGGCCCAGCAGGGCGAACGATCCCAGCACCCGGGGGGATGCGACCTGGCTCACTGTTTCGATGACCGCGAGGCTCGCACCCGCGTTCACGAAGACCAGGCTCCCCGGCATGATCCCGAACAGCGTTCCAAGGGCGTAGGTCCGCAACGGCAGACCCGTGACGCCACAAGCAAGGTTGACCAGGAAGAACGGGAACGCCGGGACCAGCCGCAGGAAGAGGAGGTAGGATAGCCCGCTTTCCCGCAACCCGCGGTCGATCCCCTCCATCCGCCCGCCGAACTTCTTCACGACCCAGTCCCGCAGCAGCGTCCGGCTTACGAGGAAGGCCAGGATCGCCCCGATGGTGGCCCCGGTCACGACAATCAGCGTTCCCTGCAGGACCCCGAAGATCGCTCCCGCGGCGAGGGACAGGATGGCCGCCCCGGGGAGTGAGAACGCGGTCTGGACGACGTAGATCAGCACGAAGACGCCGGCGAACGGAAAGGGGTGCGCGGCGCGCAGATCCGTCAGCAGCGCCCGGTTCGCCTTCAGGCTTTCCAGCGTCAGGTACCTCCCAAGGTCGAGGAAAAAGAACGCCCCCACGACCGCGGCGAAGACGGCCAGGAGGCCGATCTTCTTCGCGCTCATCCGGCCTCTCCTTCCGGGGTGCACGCCCTTCCCTTGAGGTCGAAGAGGAAGCGCAGGATCTTCCTCGTCCGGTCGGAAAACAGCTTCTCGGAGTAGTACGATCCCGCGGCCTTCTTGGAGATTTCCGCAAGGGTCGGGTAGGCGTGGATGGCGCCGGCCATGGTGGACAGCTTCACTCCCCCGTTTATGGCGGCGACCCACTCGTGGATCAACTCGCCGGCGTGATGCCCTGCGATCTGGCATCCGAGGAGCGCCCCGGATGGACTGATCAGCACCTTGATCTTTCCTTCCGTCTCCCCCTCTGCGAGAGCGCGGTCCACGTCGCGGAATGGGGACTCAAGGACCCGGTACTCCACCCCCGACGCCTTCGCGCGCCTTTCGTTCAGCCCGATGCTCGCCACCTCGGGGTCGGTGTACGTGCACCAGGGCACCTTCGAATAGTCGGCCTTACGGGGAAGCCGGAGGACCGCGTTGGAGAGGGCGATCCCGGCCTCGTACCCCGCGACGTGGGTGAAGGGAAACACGCCGTTCACGTCCCCGCAGGAATAGATGTGCGAAACGTTGGTCCGCATCCGGGAGTCGGCGGGGACGCCCCGGGGGGAGAATTCGACGCCGGCCGCCGGAAGCTCCAGCCCCTCCACGTTCGGCTTCCGCCCGGCGGCCACCAGGAGGATGTCCCCCTCGATGGTCCACGGCTCCCCGTCCCCCTTCGCCGGCCCCACGCGCAGCAGGACCGAGGAACCCGCCGTGGTCGTCTTGAGGGCCTTCGTGTCGGTCAGGACCTTCACCCCTTCCGCTTCGAGCCTGTTTCGCAGGATCAATGCGATGTCCGGGTCCTCCGGGCCCAGCACCTGGTCACCGTACTCGATAATGGTGACCTTCGAGCCCAGGCGCCGGAACGCCTGCGCCATCTCCACGCCGATCGGTCCGCCCCCGAGCACCAGCAGGTGTCCCGGCAGTTCCGTCTGCGAGAAGACCGTCTCGTTCGTCCAGTACGGGACGTCCGCGATCCCTTCGACGGGCGGCAGGGAGGGACTTGATCCGGTCGCGACGATCCAGGCCCTGGCGGTCAGGCGGTCTCCGTCCACGGTCACCGTGTGGTCGTCGACGAAGCGCGGTTTCCCGAACCGCACCGCCGCGCCGAGCCTGCAGAACCGCTCCGGGGAGTCGTGCTCCTGGATCCTGTCGATAACCGAACGGACCCGGTCCATGACCGCGGCGAGGCTCACCGGCGGAAGCTCGATTTCAGGGAGCCCGAACTCCTTCGCCCGGCGGGCCAGGGACCAGACCCCCGCCGTCCGGATAAGCGTCTTGGACGGCACGCACCCGAAGTGGAGGCAGTCGCCACCTAGCTTTTCCGCCTTCTCGACGAGGATCGTCTTCGCGCCGAACTGCGCCGCCCCGGCAGCCGCGGTGAGCCCGGCCGCCCCACCGCCGAGAATCCCCAGGTCGAAGTCGAAAACCGCCATGACATCCCCCTTTCACTTCGTTGTTGCGAAGGATCCCTCCCGCTTGACTTGATTAACCCAACCGGTCCGTATTCGGTCAATTGCCTGTCAGGGAGCAAGCCTTGCCGGTTCTTCCAGGATATCCATCAGCGCCCTGGCGCAATACACGCGATCGCGTTTTCCACCGCTTACCTCGGTCACGATCGAAAGGGATTCCAGTTTCTCCATGGCACGCTGCACCGTCGTAAACGCCATCCCCATTTCCAATGCCGCCTTATTGACCGTTTGAAACGGATTTGCGGAAAGACGCTCCAGGAGAAGCGCGGGAGTCCTGGATGAAATCCCTGCGATCCCCAAACGCCACGCAGACAATCGACGGTTGATCCGCTCGGCCCTCCCGAGGGCATCCTCCGATTGACGCGCCACGCCGTTCAGAAAGTAGCCCAGCCATCGCTCCCACTCTCCCCGCTCGCTGACTCCCCGAAGCCCATCGTAATACTCGCGGCGGGTCGCCTCGAAAAACGCGCTCAGGTACAACAACGGCGTCGGCAGAATCCCCCTCTCCACCAGAAAGAGGGTGATTAGCAGGCGCCCGACTCTCCCATTCCCGTCCAGAAAGGGGTGGATCGCCTCGAACTGATAGTGGGCCAGCGCGACCTGGACCAGCGGCGGCAGAACCGTTTCGTGCAGAAACCGTTCGAGGTCGGCCAGGCATTCCTTCATTTCCGCCGGGGGAGGCGGGATGTATGTCGCCGTCGCCGGAGTACTGCCGGCCTGTCCGATCCAATTCTGGGAGCGGCGGAATTCTCCGGGCGTCGCGACATTCCCTCGCACCCCGGTCATCAGTTTCCCATGCACTTCCCTTATCAATCGAAGCGACAGGGGCAATTTTTTCAGTCGGCGAAGGCCGTATTCGAGGGCGGCCACGTAATTGGCCACCTCTCGCAGTTCGTGTGGGCTCCGCTTGACGGAAGCACCCGCCTCGTCCGCAAGCAGCTCACCCAACGTGGCCTGGGTCCCCTCGATGCGACTTGAGAGAACGGCTTCCCGGGCCAGGAAGGGTCGCATCAGCAGATGGGGATTGGGGAGTTTCCCTCCTTCACCGGCCAACCGACCGATCAATCGGTCCGCGTCCGACAAGGCGCTGACCAGTATCGGAGTCCAGTCCAATTCCGGCGGCAAGGGATCAGGTGCGAAAGCCAGGTATCCGCCCGGGCATCGCACCTTTTTACCGGGCACCCGATTCTTTTTCCCTGCCATTCGCTTCCTCCCCGCTTCCCGGGATGAAAATACCGCTGGCCTCTATTATCGAAATAATTACATATCGAAAATAATAATGCAAGCGTCGCGCAGGGGAAAACCGGCTATAGGAGTAGAGCGGGGAAACAAAGAACGGAATCTACTGGAACAGTCTATTGCCCTGTTCGAATGCTTTGCGATGGTGGAGGCGGGGGGAGTTGCCCGCCTTAGCCTCGGCGGTCACGCCATTGCCCCCTATGGAATAAGGAGCGGGGGCACCCAGAGGGGGCATATTGTGCGGGAGAGGGCTGGCCCCTGCGGCGGGGCTCCGGGCTGACGCGCTCCACAAGGTCGCGCTTTTCCTCGCTGCTCGCTCGGCGCCCCTCGCCCGTTCAACTCCTTGAACCTCC
>JAKALO010000167.1 GCA_021824125.1 Deltaproteobacteria bacterium
GATCTAAGGCTGGCGGCGGGATGGCTGGCCACAAGGGGATGTAGACCATGGTCACGTCGAACACTGAGATCTGCAACCTGGCACTGAAGGCGCTCGGGCTGGATCCGATCGCTTCTCTTCAGAGCGACACCTCGCAGGCGGGGATCATCCTCCGGAACACCTGGGAGGCGACCCGGGACGCCATTCTGCGCGCCGCGAACTGGCGGTGCCTACTCTCCCGCTCCGCGTCCCTGGCGCGCGATGCCGCGGCTCCGTCGTTCGGATTCTCGTACGCCTATGCGCTTCCTCCCGACTGCGTCCGGGTCGTCGAAATGTCCGTCGACGCCGACTACTCCGTGGAGGGGCGACTGCTCCTGACGAACGAGACCGAGGCGTACATCCTGTACGTCGCGTACGACAAAGCCGCCGACTCGGTCGCCCGGTTCGATGGACACCTCGTGAAGGCGCTCGTCGCGCAGCTGGCGGTCGATATCGCCCCGGGGCTGAAGGCCAAGTCCTTCGTCCCCCAACTGGAGGTGATCGCCCGGGATCGGTTGGCGGAGGCGAAGGTGTTCTCCGCGATAGAGGCCCGGCCGAAGCAGGCGGCCTGCACGGCCCTGCTCGACGTGCGGTGAGATGGGCGCCCTGACCCCATTTCAGAAATCGTTCAACGCCGGGGAACTGTCGCCGCGGATGGGCGGACGGCTCGACCTGGCGAAGTTCCACGACGGCTGCAGGACCTTGGAGAACGCGATCTGCCAGCTTCAAGGGCCGGCTACTCGTCGAGGGGCGTTCTGCTTCGCCAAGGAGGTCAAGGATTCGACGAAGGCGACCCGCGTGGTGCCGTTCGAAGTCGGTACGAGCGCCGCTTACATCCTCGAAATGGGGGACCAGTATTTCCGGTTCTTCTACGCCAACGCCCGGATCGAGTCGGGCGGAGTTCCTGTGGAGGTGGTCACGCCGTACCTCGAGGCGGACCTGTTCGTCGTGCATCGGGCGCAGAGCGCCGACGTTCTCTACCTGACCCACGGATCCTACGCGCAGCGCAAACTCTCCCGCCTGCTGGCCAACGGCACCTCCTGGAGCTTCCGGCTGATCAACTTTTCCCCCCCCCCGACGTTCGAGGACGACACCGACTACTCCGGCGGAACGATCAAGGTCGCCCTCTCGGCTCTGACCGGCGTCGGGGTGAAGGTTGTCTCAAGCGCCGCGGTGTTCCTCGCTGCCGACAAGGACCGCCTCCTGAAATACCTGGACTCCCAGGCGTCGTTCACGGCGTACGTCGGGACGCAGGAGATGACGGCCGAAATCCTCGCTTCTTTTCCCGACGCTCTGATCGATACAACGCCGACCGCGACCCTCACGACGGACGCCGGCGTGGATAAGACGATCATCAACTTTTCCGCCGCTCACGGGATCACGGCCGCTCAAGCGACTGCCGGGATCTGGCTACGCCTAACAACCGGGCCGCAAGCAGGAGAGATGCGGCAGGTCGCCTCCGTCACCGATACCGATACTGTGGTCCTCACGGCTGCGTTTTCCGTGGACCAGACCGCGCGGAACTGGAGCAAGCATTACGCGATAGCCGCGGGTGACTGGAAGCTCAACGGGTCTCCGGTGGCCACGCTCACTCCATCCATTGCATCCCCCGTGGGGGCGATCACTACCCTGACCCTCGGCGCGGCTGGCTGGCGCGCGGTCGACGTCACCCTTGGGAAGTACGTCAAGGTCGCCTCCGGGATCGTGAAGCTGACGGGTTTCACCTCCACGACGGTCATCTCGGGGAAGATCGAAAAACCCCTCTCCGGCGTGGCCGCGGTCGCTGGCGGGGCGTGGTCCGCCGAGGTGCCTTCTTGGAGTGCCGAGCACGGGTTCCCCTCAGCGATCTGTTTTTACGAGCAACGCCTGGGCTACGGCGGGACCGTTCGTCAGCCGGCCACGATATGGGGATCCGCCTCCGGCGATTACGAAAACTTCGCAGCCGGAGTGAACGCGGGAGACTCGTTCGAACATCCCCTGACCGGACTCGGAGTCAACGCCGTCCGGTGGTTAGTTCCGTCCAAGGTCCTGATGGGAGGAACAGCCGCGTCCGAATTCTCCATCCGGGGTGACGGAGACGCTGCCCTCACGCCCACAAATCCGCGCGCTCTTCCCGAGACGAACCACGGGTCCTCGACCGTCATGCCGGTGAAGATCGGCCCCTTCGTCCTGTTCGTTCAGGCACAGAAACGGAAGATCCGGGAGATCACCTACGACTTTCAGAAGGACATCTTCGTTTCTCCCGACCTGACCCGGTTCGCCGAGCACATCACCGCGGGCGGCGGAATCGTCGACATGGCGTACCAGCAGGAGCCGGACTCGATCCTGTGGTGCGTCCGGGCGGACGGCGTCCTCCTGGGGTTGACCTACAACCGCGAAGAAGAGGTGTTCGGATGGCACCGGCACGTGACCGACGGGCTGTTCGAGTCGGTCGCCGTGATCCCGGACCCGGTGAACAATCGGAACCAGCTGTGGGCCGTGGTGAAGAGAACGATCGGCGGAGCCACGAAGAGGTACATCGAATATCTCGACCCGGACGTCGTCGTGGCCGACTCGTTCGTCCGGTACCAGGGCGCCGCCGCCACGGTGATCACCGGCCTGTCTCACCTCGAGGGGAAAGCGGTCGACGTCGTGGCCGACGGGTTCGTGGTCACGGGCCACGTCGTGGCCGGCGGGAAGATCACGCTGGCAAAGGCCGCATCGGACGTCACCGTGGGGCTCCACTACGAGACCACCGTGGAGCCGGAGCCGCCCGACTACATCGACGACAAGGGCCGAAACAACATCAACGCGCAGAAGCAGTGGGCCGAGGTGATCCTCCGGCTGTACCAGACCGGCCTGTCGGGCGTCACGATCAACGGGAAAACCGTTCCCGCACGCAGCGGATCCGATCCGCTCGGCACGGCGCCGGCCCTTTTCACGGGGGACGCACAAACGCCTCTCCTTGGGACGACGCGCGCCGGTCGCCTGATCATAAAGCAGACGCTTCCGCTCCCGTTCAATCTTCTGGCGGTTGCCGGAACACTCGAGGTGGGGGACTGATATGACGATCATCGCTTCTTCGGCGGGTACGGGTGCAGGCGCGGGAGCGGGGTTGGCGTTGTTCGCTCCGTACCTCATGGCCGCAACGACCCTCTTTTCCGCTATGAGCAGTTCGAACGCCGGGAAGAAGAGGGCCGAGGCGGGCCGGAGGGCGGCGACGGCCGGCCTTACCACGGACCTCCTTCGGGAGCGGGGGATGAAGCTCCAACAGGATTCGCTCCTGTCGAAGATCCGGGCGAACACCGGGGCGTCCGGGGTGGACATCAACCAGGGGTCCGCCATGCAGACGTATCTGCAAACCGCCCGGGATACGGAGCTCGAGATCCTCATGGCCCATAAGACGGCGGAGGCGAACTTCGCAGCACGGTTGAGCGGTGCGACTGCAGACGAATCCGAGGGGGATGCGAAAGCGATCGGGTCCCTTCTCGGCGGCATGGCTGACCTCTCCACCTACTACTCAAAAAGGGACCGGGCGACATTCAAGCCGGGGACCGGGGCCTGATCGATGGATATTCCCGCCTACATCGCCACGCAGTTCCAGAGGCCGGAAGGGGAGCGTGTTGCAGATACCGGCGCCCCAATCGCCGCGGGCCTCGGGAAGCTCGCAGGAGCGCTGGCCGACGCCGACATCGCATTCCGGGAGCAGGCATCCGATATCGAGCGCGCGCAGGCCCTCTCGTCGATCGACCTGAACGTCCGTATGCGGACCAAGGAACTCGAACTCGGGTTGCAGAAGGACCCCGACTGGCAGACCTACGACCAAAGGTGGGGCGAAGGCTTCCGGAAGATCAAGGAGGACGCGCTCGGCGGCATCAAGGACCCCGTGCTGATGAAGGGCGCCACACTGCACGTGGGGAACCTCGAGGACGAAGGCTCCATGCGGGCGATGGCGACGTCGCGGAAGATGGCGGGGGACTCCTTCGAGGCGTTCCGGATCCGGTCGAAGAACACGGCCCTTTCCGCACTGGCGCTGGCCGACAACCCGGAGGACGAGGCCGCGATCGCGGGGATGCACCTCGGGGTGCTCTCCGCCCAGGAGCGGGGCGGGTGGCTGGCGCCCGACGCCGCGGAGAAGGAGCGCGTCGATTTCATGGGACATTTCCTAACCGGCAGGGCGAACAGGGATATAGACAAGAATCCCGACATGTTCGCCCGCGACTTGCTGGCCGGAAAGTACACGGCGCTCACGATCGAGCAGCAGAACAAGCTCGAGGAAAAGTACGTCCGGGTGAAGGAAAAGCGCGACAAGGAGGAGCAGGCGCTCGGGGAACTCGAGGAGAAGCGCCGGGACGGGGAGGCGTTGACCAAGACCCTATTCGGCGAATGGAATCGGGAGGAACTCGATCGGCGTTTCCGCGCGCGCCTCATCAGCCCGCAGGGGTACGAATCCGCGACCCGGGTGCTGGCAAAGGAGTGGGACGAGGGCGGCGTATCCGATCCCCGGGTGCGCGACGACCTCCTGATCAAGATGTACATATCCCCCCTCTCGGTATCCCCGGCCAACATCGCCAGCGCGCGCG
>JAKALO010000168.1 GCA_021824125.1 Deltaproteobacteria bacterium
GAAAAAGACGTCATCCCGACGGGTTCCGGCGACCTCGCCATAACGTTCCTGGGCCACGGGAGCCTCCTCCTCGCTTTCGACGGCACGATCATCGCCGTCGACCCTTACAGCAAGGTCGCGGACTACTCCACCCTTCCCAGGGCCGACATCATTCTCGTCACCCACGAGCACGGCGATCATCTCGACCTCGGGGCGATCAGGGCCATCCAACGGGACGGGACAGTGGTGGCTGCGAACCCGGCCGCCGCCGAAAAGATTCCCGGCGCGATCGTCCTTTCGAACAGCGACAAGCATCGTTTTACCGGCACCCGGAAGGATTCTCCCGGCATCGAGGTGACCGCCGTCCCGGCCTACAACCTGGTCCACGAGCGCAGCCCGGGAGTGCCCTTTCACCCCAAGGGGAGAGGCAACGGCTACGTCCTCGCCTTCGGGGACAAAAGAGTGTACGTGGCAGGGGACACGGAGAACATCCCCGAGATGAAGGCCCTCGCCGGGGTGGACGTCGCGTTCCTCCCGATGAATCTACCGTACACCATGACCCCGGAGATGGCGGCCGACGCCGCCCGCATGATCCGCCCGAGGATACTCTACCCCTACCATTTCGGCGAGACCGACACCTCCCGGATCGTTCAACTCCTCCGGGAGCAGAAGGAAACCGAGGTGCGGATCCGGCGGATGCAGTAAGGGGGAAGGGATAACCTCGACCGATTCCAGGTGGGGCGGGTCCGGAAACGGGTTCAGCGTTTCTTCGGTTTTCCGGGATCGGGGAGGGGCGAAGTCTTCGCCTCCCGGGACTCCTCGGCGTTGCGCCTGTCCCACTGGGACCCGAAGAAGCCGATCCCCGCGATGCTGACCAGGGCGGCCGCTCCGAAGAGGATCGACGTCATATATTCGCCGGGCGGAGGTTTCCCGCCTTCGGAATAGACCAGCAATCCGTAGACGCAAAGCCCCAGAAATATCGACGCGCATAGATTGAATCCCGCGATCGCCAGTTTCCTGGGAACCCGGACGCCCACGTCTTGAACGGATTTGTTTTGCATACCTTACTTTTACCATGGAACTTGCTCCGATCGTCACCCTGATTGCGGCGGCGGCCACCCTCGGCTTTAAAAAAACCGGCATTCATTGAATATTTTTTGGCCGTTTGACGATCTAACATGCAGGAACCGGCGTCGACCCGGGAATCGGATGGAGAAAACCATGGACCACCAAACGAAAATCGAGAAAAGGAAGTTTGTGAGAAAAGTCGTTGCGGCGGCCGCGCTCGTCGTGATCTTTGCATGCGTGGTGTTCTCGATGCCTGCCGAACGGTTGGCGTGGCAGGCCCCGTATGTGATGGGAACCTTGCTGCTCCCGAAACCCTCCCCGGCTCCCTATGTCAGGTCCGAGACGCAGAAGGAGAATGCCGATTCCTCGTTCAGTCTTCTCGCATTCCTGTCGGTGGCGGGAATCCTCGTCCTTGCGATCAGGAAGATCCCCGATTTTCCGCGAGGCGGAAGGGTCGGCAACCCGGATCACAGGCTCCGTTTTTCGGTCGAGGACAACATCACGATAATGTTCATCCTCTAGGCGGGGCCGTTTCCTTTGAATGCGCCTGGCGGGATATAATGGACGCATGTATTTCGAGCGTGGCCGCTTGCGCATGGAAGAAAGATACGGCGATATCGGCACGGGCGGATCCGCGATTGTCGTCGGGGGCGTGAAGTACGGCCTAAAGCAGGTTTTCGCCAGGTGGATGATGGACGTTCCGGAGGTGTGGACGATCGACGGGGGAACGCTTCCGGACGGCCGTCACTGGATCCGGTTTCTCGACGGCGACGACCGCTACATCGTTGCGTTCGAGTTCGACGACGATTTCGAGATCCTGTCGGAGATGCGGGTCGACTCCCTTGCGTGGGAAAAGGAGAACTTCTTCATCTCCCGCACGAGGTGAGGCCGCCCCCCTTCCTGGAAACCACCGTCATCCAGCCGCGGATCCTTTCCACTTCAAGGGCGTCCATGCCGTGCCCTTCGAGTACCGACAGGAAGGGGTGAAGTTCCTCTTCCATTATCCCGGAGAAAATCGCGAGTCCGCGGCCGGCGAGTATTTCCATCAGGCCGTCCACCAGGTCGACGAGCAGGGGAGTCCTCAGGTTCGCGACGATGACGTCGTGCTGACCTTTCGCGCGTTCGATCCCGCCTTCGATGACGTCGATCCCGCCGTCGATTCCGTTCAAGGCGATGTTATTGACGGTTTCCCTGCAGGCGACCGGGTCGATGTCGATCGCGGTGACGTGACCGGCCCCGAGCTTGCGCGCAGCGATCGCGAGTATTCCCGTCCCTGTTCCGACATCCAGGACGGTTTCGCCGCCCTTGATGATCTTTTCGAGCGCGACGAGGCACCCTTCAGTGGTGCCGTGTCCGCCGGTGCCGAATGCGGTCCGGGACTCGAGGAAGATCACGGTTTTTCCGGGAACCCGGAGGAAACCGCTTTTCTTCGCGATAATCAGCTTTTCGCCGATGGCCCGTGGCTTCCTGAGCCAGAAGCCGCGTTTCTCGCCCTGGTGTTCGATGAAAGGCTCGATCAGTCCACGCATCCGGCTTTTCCTGGCGATGGAAGTGGCGCGATGCACTTCTCGTCGTCGACGGCGGGGGCGTTGACACGGGTGCTCACGGGATATGCGAGCATCTCTTCCGGCGGGAACGGAACGAGAAGGGGCGCCAGCGAATCCGCGTCCGGGAGCGTCGGATCGAGCCACCGAGCGTACTCCGCCGGGGGAAGGATCACCGGCATCCGGTCGTGGATCGGGGCCAGGACGGCGTTCGGAGCTGTCGTCAGGATTGCGCACGTTTCGACGACATCCTCGTCCGGGCTTTTCCACCGGTCCCACAATCCGGCGAAGGCGAAGGGGCGCCCGTCGCGCATCCGGACGTAGTACGGCCGTTTCCCGCGCTCCCGCCGCTGCCACTCGTAGAATCCGCTGGCGGGGATCAGGCAACGGCGCCGGCGGAACGCATTGCGGAAGGACGGTTTTTCCCGGGCCGTTTCCGCGCGGGCGTTGATGAGCCGGCCGCCGATCGCGGGGTCTTTCGACCACGAGGGGATGAGCCCCCATCGCAGGAAGGCGAGCTCGCGACCGGCGCCGGCGGGCGCCGCGCGCACGGCCGCCACGGGCTGGGACGGGGCGATGTTGTAGCGCGTGGACAGCGGGGGGAAGCCGGACACGCCGAACTCCCGGGAAAGCACCTTGTCCGCTTCGAAAAGAGTGAACCGGCCGCACATCGACGGACCCCGCAGGTTCAGGCGGCTTCGTACAGCGTGACGACGCACGCGCCGCCGAGCCCGATGTTGTGCTGGAGGGCGTGCCGCGCCCCGTCCACCTGTCGGGCGCCGGCCTGCCCCCGTAGCTGCCACACAAGTTCCGCGCATTGCGCCAGGCCCGTCGCGCCGAGCGGATGCCCCTTGGAGAGCAGGCCGCCGGACGGGTTGGTGACCACCCTGCCGCCATAGGTGTTGTCCCCGTCCAGGACGAACTTCTCGGCCGTCCCTTCCGGGGTCAGGCCAAGGGCCTCGTAGCTTATCAGCTCGTTCACCGTGAAGCAGTCGTGAAGCTCGACGACCCCGACGTCCCGGGGACCGATCCCCGCCGCCTCGTACACCATCCGGGAGGCTTCACGGGCCATGTCGTATCCCACGAGTTTCATCATGCTGCCTTCGAAGCTGCCCCCTTCATCGGTGGTCATGGCCTGGGCGGCGATGGCGACGCGGGCGTCCACTCCATGCCTGCGCGCGAAAGAGGGCGAGCATACCACCGCCGCCGCGGCGCCGCAGGTGGGCGGACAGCATTGCAGGCGCGTCACCGGGTCGCAGACCATCGGGGATGCAAGGATCTCCTCGACCGTGAGCGGCTTGCTGAAGATCGCGTGCGGGTTGTTCGCCGCATGCCGTCGCGCTTTTTCGGAGATCCTGGCGAAGGTTTCCGGCCGGGTGCCGTGACTGTCCCGGTACTCGCGGCCTGCGGCCGCGAACAGCTGGGGAGCCATCGGGATCTTCTCGTCCCAGCCCCGGGTGTGGCGGACCGTCTCGAAGAAACGGGAAAGGGGTGAGGGCCTGTCGGTCCATTTCTCCGAGAGCGCGCCCGCGGACATCTGCTCGAATCCCAGTGCCAGGGCGCAATCCACGGCCCCGCTCTCCACCGCCTGGCGCGCCAGGAACAACGCCGTGGAGCCGGTCGAGCAGTTGTTGTTCACGTTGATCACCGGGATCCCGGTGAGGCCGATGCGGTAGACCGCGGCCTGTCCGCAGGTGGAATCCCCGTACACGTAACCGGCGTATGCCTGCCGGACGAGAGAGTATCCGATCCCCGCGTCCTTCAGGGCGGCCCGCGCGGCATCGGCGCCCATCACGTCATAGGTGTCGCTCGTCCCCGGCTTGGCGAAAGGAACCATCCCCACGCCTGCGACGCATGCTTTTTCCCCCATCGCTTCCCTCCTCCTGTCGATCGGGTCAGCGGCGCTTGATGAACGTCCCCGCGGCGTACTCCTCGAAGGCTACCCGTAGCTCCTCGCGGGTGTTCATGACGATGGGGC
>JAKALO010000169.1 GCA_021824125.1 Deltaproteobacteria bacterium
GTCGGCCGCCGGTTCCCCGGCTGCGTCACGAAGTGGATCGACTCGAAGCGGTATCCCTCCCTCGCCAGGCGGTTCAGCGCCGATTCGATCTCGTGGTCGCCGACGTCGGTGATCTCGACTACCTTCCAGGACCCTGTCCCCGCGGCCCGCGTCATCGCCGTCACTCCGAAAGGATCCTCGCCGCGTCCCTGGCGGAGTAGGTGAGGATGAGATCGGCGCCCGCCCGCTTGATCCCCGTGAGGATCTCCATCATAACCCGGTCCCCGTCTATCCAGCCGAGCTTCGCGGCCGCCTTGACGATCGAGTACTCCCCGCTGACGTTGTATGCCGCCACGGGCAGGTCGAACGCCTCGCGGACGCGCCGGATGACGTCGAGGTAGGCGAGAGCGGGCTTGACCATGACGATGTCCGCCCCCTCCCGGACGTCCAGCGCGACCTCCCTGAGCGCCTCGCGGGCGTTGGGGGGGTCCATCTGGTACGCCTTGCGGTCGCCGGACTTCGGCGTGCTCTCCGCGGCGTCACGGAACGGCCCGTAGAAGCCGGAGGCGTACTTGGCCGCGTACGACATGATCGGGGTTCCCTGGAACCCCTCTCCGTCGAGGCCTTTCCGGATGGCCGCGACCCGTCCGTCCATCATGTCCGACGGGGCCACCATGTCCGCCCCGGCCCGCGCGTGGGTGACCGCGCTCTGCGCCAGGATGGCCAGCGTGGCGTCGTTGTCGACTTCCCCGTCCCGGGTCAGGATCCCGCAATGCCCGTGGTCCGTGTACTCGCAGAAGCAGACGTCGGTGATGACCATCACGCCGGGGACGGCGTCCTTGACCGCCCGTACGGCCGTCTGGACGATCCCCTTGTCGGAGCACGCGTCCGAGCCCACGGCGTCCTTTTTCGCCGGGATGCCGAACAGCAGGATCGCCGGTATACCGAGGGACCTGACCTCCTTCACATCCTTGACCAGGTTCTCCACGCTCAGCTGGTAAACCCCGGGCATCGAGGGGACTTCCTTGCGGATCCCCTTCCCCGCGGCCGCGAAGAGCGGGTAGATCAGGTCGTCCACCGACAGCTTCGTTTCCCGGACCATCCGGCGGAACAATTCGTTTCTGCGCAGGCGCCGCGGGCGGTATTCGGGGAAGTTCATGGCTTCGGTCCTCCGTTGCCTGAGTGGGAAGAGAGGCGCCGGTCGATCGCCTCCACCATCCCCAACAGCGTATATTTTTCGGGCATGATGTCCACCGGTAATTTCCTCTCCCGGACGGCCCGGGCGGTCACCTCGCCGATCACCGCGATCCGGCTGCGTGAGAGCGTTTCCGCCGCCTCACGCTCCCCGAGAATGAAGAAGAAATTCCGGAACGCGGAGGGGGACGCGAAGGTGCAGACGTCGGGCGGCGCCGCGACTATGCTTCCCGCGGCGGCCTCGTCCCTCGGGGGGAGGGAGTTCCGGTAGACGGCCAGCGTCTCGACGAAACCCCCGTCGCGTCCGATCTCCACGGGGATAGATTCACGCCCTTCAAGGGCGCGGGGGAGCAGGAACCGCTTGCCGGCCACGCCTTCGCGCCTGAGCGCGGCGACCAGCCCCTCCGCGGTATGCCGTTCCGCCGTGAGGTGGACCGGGAGCCCGAATCGGCCAAGCTCCCGCGCCGTGCCGGGGCCGACGCTTGCGACGCGCACCCCCCCCGGCGGCACGGGAATCCCCCTCCCCGCCGCCCGCTCGCAGAAAAACCGTGCGGCGTTGGCGCTGGCGAACAGGAGCCAATCGAAAGAGGACAAGCGGGAAAGGGCGTCGTCCAGGGGACCGGGGTCGTCGGGGGGAACCAGCCGGATCGTGGGGAAGAGTACCGGGATCCCGCCCCTGTCGCGAATCAGCGCGGCGAGCTCTTCGGCCTGGTCTTCGCTTCGGGTTACCAGGATCCTTTTCCCCGTCAGCGACATCGCCGTTGCGCGGCCCGCCGCCTATTTCCCTGCGGCCCGGTAGACTTCGTCAAGGATCTCCTTAGCCCCCCTGGCAAGCAGCTGCTCCGCCAGGGCCACCCCGATCGCTTCCGGGTCGGCGACGCTCCCCTGCGCGCTCCCCCGGATGATCTGCGACCCGTCGGGCCGCCCCACCATCCCTTCCAGGGACACGGAATTTCCATTCGTGCGCCCGTAGGCGGCGATCGGGACCTGGCAGCCGCCCTCGAGACGCTTCAGGAACCCGCGCTCCGCGCGTACCGCCACCGAGGTGTCCCGGTCGTCGAGGAAGGAGACCGCTTCCCTTGTCGCCTCGTCGTCGCGCCGGATCTCGATCCCGAGCGCACCCTGCCCGATGGCGGGAAGGGACGTTCCCTCGGGCAGGATCTGGGTTATCTTCTTCTCCCAGCCCAGGCGCCGCAGCCCCGCCGCAGCCAGGATGATCGCGTCGAACTTCCCCTCCTCCATCTTCCGGATGCGGGTGTCCAGGTTCCCGCGGTTGTCGAGGATCGCCAGGTCCGGGCGAAGGCCCAGGAGCTGGGTCTGCCTGCGCAGCGAGCTGGTGCCCACCCTCGCCCCCTTCGGGAGGTCCTCGAACCGCTTCACCTTGTTGGAGAGGAAGGCGTCACGCGGGTCTTCCCGTTTCGTGATGGCGACGATCGTCAGCGCCTCCGGGAGGTCCGTGGGGACGTCCTTCATCGAGTGGACGGCGAGGTCCACCCGCCCCTCGAGCAGGGCCTCCTCGATCTCCTTGACGAAAAGCCCCTTTCCACCCACGCGGGATAGCGGGACGTCGAGGATCGTGTCGCCCGTGGTCTTGATCCTGACGATCTCCACCTTCCTTCCGGTCTTCCGCTCCACCTCGGACCTTATGAACCCCGCCTGCCAAAGGGCCAGCGTGCTCCCCCGGCTGCCGAGGCGGATCGTCCCGTTCGTCTTGCCCAATTTACCCTCCCTCTTTCGGTTCGCCCGGGGCGGGCCCCTGCCCGCCGTCCTCCGGCAGGTCGAAGAGCTCCCGGACCGTGGCCACCATCTCCGTGACGTCGCGCCCGTCTACGTCCCTCTTCAGCGCCGAGACCGGCGGGTGCAGCACCTTGTTCAGGATCGCGGAAGCGAGCGACTCCACCACCTTTTTCGTCTTCGGATCGTCGGTCCCGAGCGCGGAGAGCGCCTTGGCCACTTCCGCGTTCCTTATCTCCTCGAACTTCTTCCGGAGCATAACGATGGTCGGCGTGACCTGCTGCGCCTCGAGCCACCGGAAGAACCCCCGAACCTCGGCGCGTACGATCTCCTCGGCTCGCGCCGCCTCCCTCTGCCGCTCCTCGATGTTCGTCTCGATCACGTTGTTCAAGTCGTCGATGTCGTAGACGTAGACGTTGTCGATCTGGTTGGCGTCGGGGTCTATGTCCCGGGGGACGGCCATGTCTATGAAGAACATCGGGCGGTTTTTCCGGATCCGGATGACTTCCTCCACGTCACCCCTCTTCAGGATGAAGTGGGGCGCCCCGGTCGAGGAGAGAATGATGTCCGCCATCTTGAGATGGGAAAGGATCTCCTCGTAACGGACCGCCGTCCCTTTGAACTCCTCGGCGAGCTTGACGGCCCGCTCGAAGGTCCGGTTCGTCACCAGGATCCCCTTGACGCCCGCCGAGAGAAGGTGGCGCGCCGCAAGCTCGCACATCTCCCCCGCGCCGATCAGCATCACGGTCTTGTCCTTCAGGTTTCCGAAGATCTTCTTTGCGAGCTCGACCGCGGCGTAGGAGACGGATACGGCGGAGCTTGCGACCTTCGTCTCCGTGCGCACCCGTTTTGCGACCGAGAAGGCCTTGTTGAAGAACTTGTCGAGGATCGGGCCGATCGCGCGGAACTCGGTCGCGTACCCGTAGGCGTCCTTGACCTGCCCCAGGATCTGCGGCTCCCCGAGTACCATCGAGTCGAGGCTGCTCGAGACCCGGAAGAGGTGCTTCACGGCCTCCTCGCCGTCGTAGTGATAAAGGTATCCGTTCAGCTCCTCCATCGGGATGCCGTGGTGGCCCGACAGGAAATCCTTGACGGCGGCGGCTCCCTTGCCGGCCTCGCCCGCCAGGACGCACACCTCGACCCGGTTGCAGGTGGAGAGGATGACCCCCTCGGCGACCTCCCCGCGCCCGATCAGCCCGCGGAGGGCGTGGCCGATGGCCTCCGCCGGAAAGGCCAGGCGCTCGCGGATCTCGACGGGAGCCGTCCGGTGGTTCAAGCCGACTATGACTATGCTGCTCATCGGAAGCCCGCGGTCTCTTCCTTCAACCGGAAAGGCTCGTGTAGGTGTGGAGGCCCGGCAGGAGAAGGTTGACCCCCAGGAACGTGAACAGGACCGCGCAGAAGCCGACGATCGCGAGGATCGCCGCCTTCCGCCCGCGCCACCCTACGGTCAGGCGCCCGTGCAGGAGCGCCGCGTAGAGGAGCCACGTGATCAGGGACCAGGTCTCCTTGGGGTCCCAGCTCCAGTAGGACCCCCAGGCGTATTCGGCCCAGATGGAGCCGGTGATGATCCCCAGCGTCAGCAGCGGAAACCCGACGGTCAGGCACCGGTAGTTGATGTCGTCTAGCACGTCCAGCGACGGAAGCCGCTTG